>JBNMIS010000042.1:0-17433 GCA_050873385.1 Bacteroidales bacterium
GATATGCCTAACGGACTGCTCAACTATGGCTACTCTGTCGTGCGGGCGATGATGGCGCGTGCCTTGGTGGCGGCAGGACTTTTGCCCACATTGGGTATCCACCACCACAGCCGTTATGACGCCTATTGCCTGGCGGATGATATTATGGAGCCTTATCGTGCGTATGTCGATTTGTTGGTGCTGGATATGTGGAGCAGGTACGGCGATGTGGTGGAATTATCACCGGCGTTAAAGAAGGAATTGCTGACCTTGTCCACCATGGATGTCCTCATAGAAGGGCATCGTAGCCCGATGATGATTGCCATGCAAACCACAGCCAACAGCGTTCAGCGTTGTTTCTCCGGCGAGTCTCGCAAAATTATCTATCCCGACTGGTAGATATAGTCGTCTTTTCTGTATATCTTTTGTATAGCAATTACGGCAATGGAAACCGTAAATCGGATGCTTGTTTAATAATAGTGATTTTTACCTATGAGGTCCCGATTTAGTGAATATAGAATTATGTGGATATTGGTGTTTTTTGATTTGCCGACAGATACGAAAAAGGAGCGGAAGACAGCAGCCAAGTTCCGTAAGCAGTTATTGGAGGATGGTTTCACGATGTTTCAGTTCTCCATTTACTTGCGCCATTGCCCGAGTGCAGAGAATGCAGATGTACACATACGCCGTGTGAAAGGTATGTTGCCCGAATTTGGAAAGGTAGGCATCATACGTATCACGGATAAGCAATTTGGCGATATGGAAGTTTTTGACTGCAGAAAAGAAACGATAATTTCTCAGCCAATTCAGCAATTAGAACTTTTCTGACGAGAAATGAAAAAGTAACGATTAGGAATAGAAAATGCGGTCAAACTGACCGCATTTTCTATTCCTAATACGCCTTGTAAGTAATTGTCTTACTTCTGCTTGTACACATTCTGTTGTGTTCGACAGGCGAAGTTACAAAATTTGAGTGATATACACAACCGTTGTATAGGAGCTAAGAAAACAAGTACGGTTGTGTTCGACAGGCGAAGTTACAAAATTTGAGTGATATACACAACCTTTGACGTTGGTACGCTACAAAGCCGAGGTTGTGTTCGACAGGCGAAGTTACAAAATTTGAGTGATATACACAACCGTGTTTCATGCTGTGTTTAAAGGTTCGCTGTTGTGTTCGACAGGCGAAGTTACAAAATTTGAGTGATATACACAACATATTACCTTGTATGGTGGCGTTGAAGAATGTTGTGTTCGACAGGCGAAGTTACAAAATTTGAGTGATATACACAACAGCCATAAAAGGATTGAAAGAAGGACGTAAGTTGTGTTCGACAGGCGAAGTTACAAAATTTGAGTGATATACACAACGGATATTTATTGAAAGGTTTGTTGAAAATGGTTGTGTTCGACAGGCGAAGTTACAAAATTTGAGTGATATACACAACCGGAGACATCTCCACAATAGACTGGGCGCAGTTGTGTTCGACAGGCGAAGTTACAAAATTTGAGTGATATACACAACACTAGGAAATCACCCATATTATATGGGTAGTTGTGTTCGACAGGCGAAGTTACAAAATTTGAGTGATATACACAACAGACGAGTTCGGTCGTGCCGCGGGGCTTGAGTTGTGTTCGACAGGCGAAGTTACAAAATTTGAGTGATATACACAACCTTATCAGAGCCTGTGCATTAGCAGGGTCTTGTTGTGCTCAATAATCGAAGTCGCAAAGTAAGAGTATTCCGCTATTACTTGCGCCACCAAAATAGTGCATATAGCAGCAACCATAGCAGTCCTCTCCTTCTGTTGGAAGTATCTGGACGTCTGTCCTCCGGAGTTGGACATCTTCTTATTTGCGAAACGGTCCTCAGTTGTGGTACTTGTTTCATCCTTGGGTAGTTATATCGGTAAACAGTTTTTTTATAAGTTGTATTTGACGGGCAAGGCGATATGAGATAGGTATAAATATAATATCTTTAGTCTGTTCACGTCCTCATTGTTAGTTCGATGGGTTCTTTTCTTTTTTTCTTGTGTGCATTCATGGCAGCCGCCTTTGATAGTCCATGAATGTCTCTGTCTAACCTTTCTTTCTGTTCCGGATTTTGTTGGCAAAGAGTAGAAACGCAAAAATCGGATGATAGAATCGCCGTACGGAGTAATACTTGGTCGGTGTGGCGCCGAATTGTTTGTAATGATTGGCGACTCCCCGTATCATACTTCCCTCAAAATCAAACTTTTTCCCTGACTTTCGGGCCTCTTTGATGGCTTCCAGTGCCAATAGTGCACTGGCTCCGGAGTCTTTGTAGGTCGGGGAGTAAGCGGGAATGAGGTAATAGAGAGTATTGTCGTCCCAAACTAAAAATGCCGCTGCCAGCAACTCGTTGTCTGCATTGCGGATATCAATAATTGTCCCTTGGTTTCGTTCCGTTGCTTTCTGATATAGAACGAGAAAAAACTCTCTGCTGTAACTGATCTCCTTTCCGCGCAGTTGCAGGCATTCGGAATGAAAACGGTAAAAACTCTCCGCGCTGATGCCTGTGCCTCGGTGTAGCGACAATGCCTTTTGGAGTTGGCGCTTTTTGTTTTTGGAGAAATGGTTGATCACTTCGTCTAAATTCGCCAGGTCTTCTATGCGGTACGTGATACGTTCGTTCACTTTGAAGCCGAGTGTGTCCATCGTTGCCGGCGCGGGGCTGTCAATAGGATAGTGCTGGTAGTAATACGAAAGACGGAGTGAGCGCAGTTGCTCTGCAAAATCCTGACAGATGTCTTGCAGACTGTCTGGATTGTCTTGCATGTCTTTTCTCAGCCATATTCCGTTGATTTGTGTTTCCTGTGGCATGATGATATAGCGTAATCCCATGCGCTTTCTGATGAGGAAAGGCATTGCTGCACGGATTTCTCCCGTTGAGTCCAGTGAAAATAAAACATCCCACTTCTTCCCTGCGCAAACGGCAGACATCCACCATGGCTGCATGAACAGAGGAAGATTCCCCTCTTCTTGGCAGAACCGCGTATAGCGTTCGATGTTATCCATAACAAATGTGTTCTTGTGATACCTATCGGCAAAGTTAGGTCTTTTCTGGCAGATTTGCAAGTGTGTGATATTCTTTGTACTTTTGTCTTGTCTGCAGGCTGAGGGTTGTGCTGTCTGCTTCATGGAATTAGGATATGAATACTTTTGGAGAGATATTCCGTTTCACGGATTTCGGCGAGTCCCATGGTGTGGCTGTGGGAGGTGTCATTGATGGTTGCCCCGCAGGTGTGTCTGTCGGTTTCGATGAGATACAGGGCGAACTTGACCGGCGTGCAGGACGAAGTGGCGATTTCTGTGAGTTTGTTTCGCCAAGGGCAAAAAGCGAACAGGATGTTGTCGAGTGGCTTTCTGGGTTGCAGGATGGAATAACCTTGGGAACCCCTATTGCCTTTCTTGTCCGTAATAAAGAGCAGAAATCAACCGACTATGATGCCTGCAGAGATGTTTATCGCCCGGGACATGCTGACTATACCTACGCTTGTAAGTATGGCATTCGTGCTGTTGGCGGAGGAGGTCGGGCTTCTGCACGGGAAACCGTCGCACGGGTGGTCGCAGGGACTGTGGCTCGCCAGGTGCTCCGTGCGCAGGGGGTGAATTTATCGTCTCGTATTTCTCAAATAGGTGATGCTGTCGCCCGTGGAGACATGGAGAATGTGTTGCGAAATGTACGTGCAGAAGGAGACAGTATCGGTGCTGTTGTGCATACAGTGATAGAGGGCTTGCCTGTCGGAGTGGGCGAACCTGTGTTCGATAAACTGCCTGCGCGTTTGGCGTATGCAATGTTGAGTATCAATGCCTGCAAGGGATTCTCCTATGGCTCCGGTTTTGCTGCTGTCGGACAGAAAGGTAGCGAATTGAATGACGCTATGCCCTATGCAACCAATCATGCGGGTGGGGCGTTGGGGGGGATCTCCAATGGGCAGGAAGTCTTTTTCGATGTGGTATTCAAGCCTACGCCGAGCATTCGGAAAGCCCAGCAGACGGTCAACGTCCATGGGCAGTCTCAGCAAATCTGTGTCAACGGAAGACACGACGTGTGTGTGGCTGTTCGGGCTGTGCCTGTGGTGGAAGCCATGACGGCGCTCGCTTTGTTGGATTTGTATCTGTTGGCAGGGCTCTCCAAAAAAAAGTGAGTGGAATCCTTGTCTGTATGGGAAAACCTTCGTATATTTGCGGTCGCTAATTAGTTCATGTATCATTAAAACATAGTTCCTGTATGCAAATCAAAAAGTCGCAGAAAGCAAGCCTTGAAAATAAGAAGTTTACTTATCTTCTTATGGGATTGGTGCTTGTGTTGAGTATCTGCTATGTCGCCTTTGAGTGGACAGAGAAAGATGTAACCAAGTACGAGGTTGTCAACGACGATATTAATTTTGAGGAAGAGATCGAGATCCAGCAGACAACCCAGGAAACCACTCCTCCGCCTCCTCCGCCACCAGTGCAGGAAGTTGAGGCGCTTACCATTGTGGAAAACGATGTGGAAACGCAACACATAGAGATTCAGACGGAAGACAAGGCGGAAGATGTCGTGGTGATTGCGCCTCCCGTTGAGGCTCCCGAGGAAGAGGAAGAGGTGGAAACCGTCTTCGTTATCGTGGAGAAAATGCCTGAGTTTCCTGGTGGAAACGAGAAATTGTTTAAATACCTCTCGGAAAACTTGAAGTATCCTGTTATTGCACAGGAAAACGGTATTCAGGGACGTGCTATCTGCCAGTTTGTGGTGAACCGCGATGGCTCCATCGTCGATGTGGAAGTCGTACGTTCGGCAGGCGATGCCTCACTCGACAAAGAAGCGGTGCGTGTTATCAAGTCCATGCCGAAGTGGACTCCTGGCAAACAGCGTGGTAAGGCGGTGCGCGTGAAATATACATTGCCGGTATCTTTCAAATTGCAATAATCGCCTTTCGGGATTATTATAAGGGCGACCTCGTTTACAGGTCGCCCTTTTTGCTGATAAACAAGAGGTGGCTGTCAATCATGTAATGAGAGACATAGATGTCCTTCCTTTTTAGCGGACGTCAAGCCGCCCTCAAGCACCCCTCATCAAGACCTGAGCGGGAGAACGGCAAAAATGAATAATGGAAACATGAACCCCTTCTTTGGAGGGGTCAGGGGAGGTCTGAATTGTCAAATCGTAACATGGAATTGGCTTATCGGGATATAACGTACATACCGGGGGTGGGTCCCAAGCGTGCGGAGATGCTTAAGAAAGAACTTAAGGTCAACACAGCGATGGATCTGCTGTACATCTTTCCGTATAAATACATCGATCGGAGCCGGTTCTGGAAGATACGTGAGATACAGGATGAGGATACTTATGTCCAGATTATTGGAACCGTCCGCGATTGGAGAATCATAGGGGAGGGAAAGCATCAGCGTCTGTCTGCTGTGTTTACCGATGGTGAAGATTCTATCGAATTGGTCTGGTTTAAGGGGGCGGTTAAGTATTTGAATCTGCAACGCAATGTTCAGTATCTGCTTTTTGGTAAGCCTGCGGCGTTCAATCACCAGTACAACATGGTTCACCCTGAATTGGAACTGCTCTCCAAGGTGAATCTGCAAACCAGACAAGGGCTGGAACCGTACTACAATACGTCCGAACGCATGAAGTCTTCATGGCTTGATACGCGGGCGATGCGCAAGATTATAGCGGCGCTTATGCCCGATTTGAAGCAGGGAATACCTGATACATTGGGCGCGGAACTGAGGGAAAAATACCATTTGATGCCTCTTACCGAAAGTCTGGTGAATATACATTTCCCGAAAGACACTGCCTCGATGAAAAAGGCAAGAGAGCGCCTGAAGTTTGAGGAATTGTTCTATATTCAACTGCAAATCCTCCGGCAGACTCGGCAGCGGGATAGTCAGAGCAAAGGGTTCCTGATGCCTCGGGTGGGGGAGAGTTTCCTAACGTTCTATAACCGCTACCTCCCCTTCCCGCTGACCAATGCGCAAAAGCGGGTGATTCGCGAGATACACGGCGATTTGAAAAGCGGCAAACAGATGAACCGTCTCTTGCAGGGGGATGTCGGCAGTGGAAAAACGGTGGTGGCATTGCTCTGTGCCATGTTGGCGAAGGATAACGGATACCAGACTTGTCTCATGGCGCCGACGGAGATTCTTGCGCAACAGCATTTCCAGACGTTCTCTTCTTTGCTTGCGCAGCAGCAAACGGTCCGCTTTGCTTTGCTCACGGGCTCTACGCCGCGCAAACAGCGCGAGGCTATCCATGCTGGTTTGTTGTCCGGTGAGTTGGATGTTCTCATCGGCACGCACGCTTTGTTGGAAGATGTGGTGCAGTTCGCCAATTTGGGATTGGTTGTAGTGGACGAGCAGCATCGCTTTGGTGTGGCACAGAGAGCCAAGTTGTGGGCGAAGAATCTGCAACCGCCCCATGTCTTGGTGATGACGGCAACACCTATACCGAGAACGCTGGCAATGACGGTATATGGCGATTTGTCGGTGTCGGTCATTGACGAACTTCCTCCGGGCAGAAAGCCTGTCCGCACGCTGCATTATACCAAATTGCAGCGGCAGTCCGTCAATCGTTTCATTGGGCAGCAGGTGGAACAGGGACGGCAGGTTTATGTCGTCTACCCGTTGATAGAGGAAAACAAGAAGATGGACCTCGCGGATTTGGAGACCGGGTATCGGATTTTGTGCGAAACGTTTCCGCAGTACCGTATATCGGTGGTGCATGGCAGAATGAAACCGCAAGAGAAGGAGATGCAGATGCGCAACTTTGCAGAGGGACGTACGCAGATACTGGTGGCGACCACGGTGATAGAAGTGGGGGTGAATGTGCCGAACGCAACGGTTATGGTTGTGGAGAATGCCGAGCGGTTTGGTCTGTCGCAACTGCATCAGTTGAGGGGGAGAGTCGGACGGGGTGCCGCGGAAAGTTACTGCCTGTTGGTTACAAACGTGGAATTGTCCCGCGACACGCGCAAACGGATGGATATCATGGTTGCCACCAACGACGGTTTCCGTATCGCGGAAGCCGACTTGCAATTGCGCGGACCCGGCGATTTGGAAGGCACGCAGCAGTCAGGACTCCCCTTTGAACTCAAGATTGCTTCTCTTTCAACCGACGGGCAACTACTGGAATTGGCACGCCGGGCTGCCGGCGGGATTTTGGACGAAGATCCGCAACTCGCTCTCCCTTCCCACTCGGTCTATGTGCAGCAACTCAACCGTTTGAAGCCGAGAGTGGTGGATTGGAGCGAGATTTCATAGTCGTCTTCTGCTCCTTGTGTCTGTCTTGTTTCCTGAGATGTTCCTTCAAATTATTATATTGTCGGAATAAGAAAAAAGCAGTACTTTTGTAGATGTATTCTAACACCTCCATATTATGATAGAAGAGTCTCATCGTTACAAGGTTTTTTCCGGAAGCAAAGGCCAGCCGTTGGCAGGCCGAATCTGCAAGGAATTGGGTTGTCCCCTCAGTCGGGTGAAAGTTGAACATTTCTCGGATGGTGAATACGCGGCAGAGTTTGAGGATTCTGTGCGCGGACAGTCGGTCTATCTGATTCAGTCCACCTGCCCCAGTGCGGACAATCTGATGGAACTGTTGCTGATGATTGATGCTGCCAAACGCGCCAGCGCCTACAAGATTATAGCCGTTATCCCCTATTTCGGATGGGCGAGACAGGATAGAAAGGACAAGGCGAGAGTCTCCATCGGGGCTAAACTGATTGCCGACATGCTGCAGGTGGCAGGTGTGGATCGTGTGATTACTATAGATTTGCATGCCGAGCAGATACAGGGATTCTTTGATGTACCCGTGGACCACTTGTACGGATTTACCACGTTTGCCGATTATATCGAGTCGCTGAAATTGGAGAATCTCATCATTGCTTCGCCGGATGAAGGTGGTTCCAAGCGTGCAGCCAAATTGGCTGCCAAACTGAATGTCCCGATGGTGCTTTGCTACAAGCACAGAGAGAAGGCCAATGAGATTGCGGAAATGCGTGTGTTAGGTGACGTGGAGGGCAAGAATGTGGTAATTATAGACGATATTTGCGACACGGCAGGCACACTTACCCGTGCCGCCGACATGATAAAGGGCAAAGGGGCTCTCTCCGTCCGCGCGGTGGTGTCCCATGGAATTATGTCCGGGAACGCGTCGGAACGGGTTACAAACTCTGCTCTTGAGGAGTTGGTGTTCACCGATTCACTCCCGTTTGACACGAAGAAATGTCCCAAGGTTCACATTCTGAGTGTCGCAAAGTCCTTTGCAGATACTATCCGTGCCATACAGGAACACCGCAGTATTTCCGAGATTAACCAGATATCCTGATGTTTTCTTTGCGAATGGGAACGGGTAGGATGTATATCAGTCGTGGCTGGTGGGGCTTGGTGCTGCCGTTGTTGATATGTGCCGGTTGTCATAAGACAGCGACCGGCGGACAACCTGCAGTCTATGATTTCTCGGGCGACTCGGCGTATTGCCACGTGGAGAAACAACTTCTGTGCGGAGCAAGAATACCTCAGAGCGAGGGACACTACCGCTGTGCCAAGTATATTGAATCCACTTTGCAGAGATATGGTCTCCACGTGAGCATCCAGCAGGGCGGAATGCCAGACTACGAGGGGAAGACGGTGCCGGTATATAACATCATGGGCAGTTACATGAAGAGTGACAGCGCGGGTCAGAACCGCCCGATACTCTTGTGTGCACATTGGGATACCCGTCCGTGGACCGATGAAGAAGAACTCTATGAAAACAGAACATATCCGGTGGACGGTGCCAACGACGGTGCGAGCGGAGTGGGAGTACTGCTTGAGTTGGCACGCATGGTGGCAGCCGAATGTCCGAACCGGAACATAGACTTCCTGTTTCTGGATGCGGAGGATATGGGCACACCCCGTTTTTATACAGGGCAAGAGAGAGAGAATACATGGTGTCTCGGTTCCCAGTTGTGGTCGGAACAGTACCGGCAAGACAAGGCGAAACACACGGAAAAGAACTACCAATATGCCGTTTTGCTGGACATGGTAGGTGACCGGAACGCCGTTTTTCCCCACGAATACTTCTCATGGCAGTATGCCCAGAGTTATTCCGTAAAACTATGGCGTACCGCAGGGAGACTGGGATACAGTCATTTGTTTGTGAACGCCATAGGCAACCCAATAACCGATGACCATTATTACATCAACACCATAGCGGGAATTCCCTGCGTTGACATCATACATTACGATACACATACAGAGACCGGTTTTCCTCCTTATTGGCATACCCGAGGCGACAACTTGGACAATATCAGCCGAGAAACTCTCGAAGCCGTCGGGAAAACCGTACTCAATACAATCCTAAACTAAGTGCATTATGTTAGAGATAAAAAATCTTCATGCCTCCATCAACGGCAAAGAAATACTGAAGGGAGTCAACCTCACCATACGGGAAGGTGAGGTGCACGCCATCATGGGACCGAACGGCGCCGGCAAATCGACGTTATCGGCAGTGCTTACGGGCAATCCGAACTACCAGGTAACAAAAGGCAGTGTCATGTTTCACGGCAAAGACCTGCTGACCATGCCGCCGGAGCAACGTGCCAGAGAAGGGCTGTTTCTGTCGTTCCAGTATCCCGTGGAGATTCCCGGGGTGAGCATGGTGAACTTCCTGCGTACCGCAGTGAGCGAGAAAAGGAAGTACGAAGGAAAAGAACCGCTCTCCGCATCGGCTTTTCTTCGTCTGATGAGAGAGAAACGTGCGGTGGTTGAATTGGACGACCGCCTGGCAAAGCGCGCCGTGAACGAGGGTTTCTCGGGCGGTGAAAAGAAGCGCAACGAAATCTTCCAGATGGCTATGCTGGAGCCTTCGCTCAGCATATTGGACGAAACAGATTCCGGTCTTGACATAGATGCGTTGCGCATTGTAGCCGAGGGCGTGAACCGGCTTAAGACTCCCGATAATGCCTATATAGTGATAACCCACTACCAACGTCTGCTGGACTACATCGTGCCGGACTATGTACATATTCTGGCAGACGGCCGCATCGTGAAGACCGGGGACAAGAGTCTTGCGTTGGAACTGGAAGAAAAAGGTTATGCCGACTTACGTTTGTAGAGACATGAAAGAGATAACTGCAGGTACACATACATTGCACTTGGCGCCCGGAACAGAGGAACGGCTGTTACTTCGCGGGGTGGGTATCACCCTGAATGTGGAACAAGAGTCGGATACCTCGCTGATTGTCTATTGCGACGCAACCTCCGGGACGGGCGAGAATCATATCGACATACACCAGTCGGGTGATAATGCCTCTACCGAACTCAGGGGAAAGGTGGTCCTGAAAGGGCAAGACAGTGTTGCCAACTACACCCGCATAACGCATCACGGCACAGGCGGGAAGAGCAATTGTATCTTCAAATATGTGCTGGACGGAGAGTCGAAAGGTCTGTTCCGCGGGGAACTGATCATCAAACCGGATGCCCAGAAGACGGAGGCGACCCAGACAAACCGCAATATACTGCTCTCGGAACAGGCAAGAATGCAAACTCTGCCCCAATTGGAGATATATGCCGACGACGTGAAAGCATCGCACGGTGCGACTACCGGACAGATGGACGAAGAGGCAATCTTCTATATGCAGCAACGCTGCATATCCCGGAAAGAGGCGGAGCAACTCCTGCTGGAGGCATTCCTGAGCGATGTAAGCCTGCACGACGAGACAGGTATGGCGGCACAAGACTGAGTTATACTCCATCAAACAAGCAGAAAAGAGCATACAGAGGAATCCGTATGCTCTTTTTATAATGTGTACAGAGGAAATACAGAGACAGGGATACGTCAGTTGGTACGAACCACTGCATACCGCAGCAGTTCTTCCATGGAAGAACGGAGTCTTCCTTCACGGAACACGGAGAGACACTCCAAGCCGGCATTGTAATGTTCCTGCATCTTGCGATGGGTGTATCCCAAACCGTCGTACCGCAAAACAAAGGACTTAATCTCCTGCAGACCGTCTTCGGAAAGGGGACGGAGCAGGAGGTCGTGTATATATTGCCTGTCGGTACGCGTGGCACGCTGCAAAGATACAATCAGCGGCAATGTGAGTTTTCCGTCGCGTATGTCGCTCATTGTGGGCTTGCCGAGTTCTTCACTCTCGCTATAATCGAAAGCGTCGTCTTTCAGTTGGAAACAGATTCCGAGATGCCGTCCGTACTCACGCAGGGCAGTCTGCTGCTTCATAGTGGCTCCTGCACTCACTGCGCCCACTTCGGCGCAAGCCGAGAACAATGACGCGGTCTTCATTTCCGTGATGCGCATGGACTCCTCTTCCGTAAGGAAGATGTTTTCTCCCGTATAGTTGAGTTGCAGCAATTCTCCCGATGACAGGGAAGACGTGAGGCCAAGTACTATATTCATGATTTGCAGGTTGCGCAGATTTCCAATCAATGCCATCGCCTTGGAAAGGATGTAATCTCCCGCCAACACCGCCACTTTCCGGTTCCAATGTTTCCATACGCTTTCCTGCCCCCTCCGAAGGTCGGAATTGTCGATCACATCATCGTGGATGAGAGAGGCTGTGTGCATGAGTTCGAGTGCAACCGCCGCCTGAACGGTTTTGCCGTTGATACCTGCTCCTCCCCGATTGCACAATTGTGCGGACAACAAGACCAAAGCAGGACGCAGTTGTTTTCCCCGCTTTGCCGTAGCCCATTGCAAGACTTCGCGCAGCAATGTGTTTTCGGTGAACAAGGCGTTGGCAAAGGCATCTTCGAAATCCCGAAAATCCATTGCAACAGGACGTACTATGTCTTCAATGTTTATCATAAAGCGGTCGCAAAAATACTACTTTTTTCCAAACTTGGCAAATGGGGAAAACGGTGTGGAATGAGAGGGCTTTCCCGTCGGCGGATTATAGCACTCCGGGAAATCCAAAGAAGTCCGGATAGCCGGTCCGGTATTACGCCGGGGTCGGCTTCAGGTCCCGTCGAGGGGTCGTATGAACAAAGCAAAGACCTCCCCAACCCTTCCAAAGGAGAGGGCTTATAGAGATCCTAGTTATTCGAGAAGGTCTAGGGCATTAAACAGTTTTTTAAGAGATGCCCCAACCCGCTGTATCAGACTTCATCCACAGGCAAACTCAATATCGGAAGCAACAGACACGACAACCCGCGTAATTGCACTTGTTTTTCCCTTCGGCTCTTCATCTATTATCTGGACAGCCATTTGAGCACTATCCATTTTGATGCGGTTACTCCTGTGCAGGCGGCAAGCGTTTGCAAAGTTACCGATAAAGTAGTATCTTTGCAGGTATTTATGTTTGAATTAAACCATGTTATTTCAATGAAACGTACGATTTACTTTCTCGGAATTATTCTGACCGGTATGATATTGCTGTCAGCGGGCAAAAAGCCTTTGTTGCTCTATATGGTGGGTGACAGCACAATGGCGGACAGGACTGATACCACGATTACCCCCGAAAGAGGGTGGGGGCAGGTGTTACCCACTTTCCTGGATGGTGATGTGACAGTAAAGAACTATGCCATGAACGGCAGAAGTACACGTTCTTTCATGGAGGAAGGACGATGGAGGGCAGTTGCAGGGCAGTTGCACCGCGGTGATATCGTGATAATACAATTCGGTCATAATGACACAAAACAAAGTGATCCGAGACGGTATACATCGATAGAGGATTATCAAGCGAACCTGAGCAAGATGGTTCAGGAAGCCCGCAAGAAAGGTGCGAGACCCGTTTTGTGCACTCCCATTGCCCGCCGGTATTTCTCGAATGAAACGGGAGAGTTGGTCAATCGTCACGGAGGTTACGTGGATGCGGTCCGCAAGGTGGCTGAAGCCGAAAAAGTGCCTTTGATTGACATGAACGGGATGACCTCGGAATGGCTCAGAAGAGAAGGCGACAGCGCATCGGTACGCTATTTCTGTCATATTCCCGCAGGAAAGTACAGCAAGTATCCAGACGGCAAAACGGACAACACCCACTTGTCGGAGGCAGGTGCCGTGGAGGTGGCAAGAATGGCTGCGGAAGATATGCAAAGACAGAATATAAAGGGGTTGGGCAATCACATCATCTTGTCGAGAGAGGAAGTCCTGTACACATCGCCTTTGGATGTTGCACATAGCGGGAAATAATGCATGGAATTGATTACAAGGAAGGATCAGTGAGGAGAAGCAATATGAAAAGGGCGGCAGTTGCGAGTGTATTTTGCCTATTTGCAGCAGGTATAGCCACGGCACAAACAGAGATGGTCCCTTTCGGGGATTTTGAACACTGGACGGTGCGTTATGTCAACGAGTCGGGAATAATAGGCGGTCAGACAAAATGTTTGTATGCCATCGGCGAGACGGATACAATAAGAAGGAATATTCCGTTCCGGTATGAAGGCGTGTATGCCGAGGGGCATAATCCGTGGAGCGTGAGCAATGCTTATGCAAAGGTGAGCGGCATAGAAAAGGGCAGCGGAACGACTACTCCCGAACGCAGAGGAAACGGGGTGTGCTGCCGAATGGATGCCAAACTGGAGGAAGTGGTAGTTTTCGGGTTTATTGATATAAAGGTGCTTGTGAACGGTACTATCTTTACGGGGAAAACCATAGAACCTATCCGCTCAGCCAAAGATCCTTATTCCAATATTGATTTCGGGGTTCCATTTACCCGCAGACCGAAGGCACTCATAGTTGACTACAAGGCTATTATCTCTGATGAGGAGACTGTGACTTATGCCAAAGGTTTCGGCAAGCCCAAGCAAATAAAAGGGCATGACGAGGCCGAGATGTATGTTCTTCTGCAAAAGCGCTGGGAAGACGGAAACGGCAATATCCATGCACTGCGTGTGGGCACGGCAGCCTACAGAGTGACAAAGACACAAAGCACGTGGGTAAATGACTTTGAAGTGCCGGTACACTACGGAGACATCAGCGGACAACCCTATTTCAAGGAGTACATGGGACTGACCAAGCCATACAGAGCCTTGAACTCGCGGGGCAAGATTGTCCCTATCATGGAAGATGGCTGGGGCAGCGAGCAAGACCAACCCACTCACATCATTATAGTACTGACATCGGGTTGCCATGAGGCCTTTGTCGGGCATGCGGGCAATTCGTTCTGGGTGGATAACGTCCGCTTAAAATTCTGACAATTGTAGAGCGATGCAGAGTTATATTCTTCTTGGCATATTGATTGCGGTTACCTTATCCGAATTGATTTATTATTGGGTTTATCTGGACGCAGTAAACAGACGTGTGCGCCGCCTGAAACATACCCAGACGGAGCGGAACGAGACGCTTCCGACGGTGTCGGTTGTTATCAGTGCACGGAATGAGTCAGAGAACCTCCGTTCGTTTCTGGAGGTGATTCTAACTCAAGATTATCCCAATTATGAAGTGATAGTGGTGGACGATGAGAGCGAGGACGATACCCGTTTGGTGATAGAACAATACCAGCAACAATACCCACATTTGCGTTTTACTTTTGTGCCTCATGATGTCAGGATACGTTCTTCCAAAAAGTTGGCTCTAACGTTGGCGGCAAAGGCTGCAAAGGGTGAGTATCTGCTCTTGACCGATGCAGACTGTGTACCAGACGGGAAACAGTGGATTCGGGAGATGATGAAAGAATTTACTCCCGGAACCGAGGTGGTGTTGGGTTTTGGCGCATACACAGAGAAAAAAACGCTGCTCAACAGGCTAATCCAATATGATACTTTATTCAACGGGTTGCAATATATGGGTATGGCGATTACGGGACATCCTTATATGGGTGTCGGGCGTAATTTGGCGTACAGCAAGGACCTGTTTTTCCGACAGAAAGGTTTTGCAGGTTTGTTAGGTTTGCGTGCGGGCGATGATGATCTGTTTGTCAACAAGGTTTCCCACAGAGGCAACACGGGAGTCGCTGTATCGAAAGGGAGCATAACCTGGTCGGTTCCGAAAGAGACCTTCGGGGAATGGTTGCAACAAAAGCGGCGCCACCTGAGCGTGTCGCCCAATTATTCTTTCCGTACGAAATGTCTGCTGGTGTCGGAGCCTATGATGCGGGGCTTTTTCTACCTGATGCTGTTGGTTACATTCCTGCAGTCCTGCCGGTGGCTCTGGTGCGTTGCCGGAGGTTGTTTTTTGTTGCGATTGTCGACTCAGACAGCGGTGGTGAACCGATCGGCGCATCATTTTTCGCTCAAAGGCTTTGGTCCGGCATTTGTATTGTTTGATATATACCTGCCGCTCAATAATTTGTTATTGATGCTGCTTAATACGATGAACAAGAAGAAACTACAACAATGGTAAGTGATATGGAAGAAAATAAGATGCAAATAAACCTTCCGCCGGAAGTGGCAGGCGGAGTATATTCAAATCTTGCGATTATTGCTCATTCGCCGAGTGAATTCGTAATAGACTTTGTGAGTGTTATGCCTCAAGTGCAACCGGCGCAGGTAAGGTCCCGCGTCATATTAACTCCCGAGAACACAAAGAAACTGCTGCTCGCCCTGCAGGACAATATCCGCAAATACGAACAGCAGTTTGGCAAGATCAGTATCAATCCGAATCTCCCCTCCAATACGGCGCCTATGTCGTTTGGCGGCGGTGAGGCCTGACCGGCGGATACTTATTTCCCGACAGCCAGGAAATTGCCGTTTTTATCGAAGTCGAGCCTGATATTGTTGTTCAGCACGGCATATTGCTTTTTCCCCTCCAGGGAATATTCAATGATGCGATTTTCCGGATAATTGGCAGCGACATAGCCGGCAACCGTTTGCGGGATGACGTCCACATCAGTGATATTTTTGCTGAATTCGATTCTCCGGAACTCCCCTTTGCCGTCGAAATCAATGGTTGTGGCATTGAAAAGGCACACTTGGTAGTCAGTCTTGAAGATACTTTTCTCACAGAAAATGACTCGGACGTCTTTTTCCTGGAAATGCGTGTTGATGAATTGCTGCGTCGGTTCCGGCAATTGCGCGAACGCAATGAGTTCGTTGGATGACCCGCATGAATCAAGAGACAAGGCAAGCATTGTTGCCACAGAAAGAGATAGATAGTGTTTCATAATGATGTAAGATTATTAAGGTTAATGTCGGCGGCTAAGTTATAAATAATTTTGCAGATTCGCAAATTGTTGCTATCTTTGCGATAGTGTAATGCAATACAAACAAAAAAAATCATAGAACTATGAAAACATTTCCAGCATCTCAGTTGATTATCAATGCGGATGGCAGTGCGTTCCATCTGCATATCCGTCCTGAACATTTGGCAGACAAGGTGATTTTTGTGGGCGACCAAGACAGAGTGAATATAGTGGCTTCCTATTTTGACAAGGGGAGCGAGGAGTGCAATATCCAGTCGAGGGAATTTCACACTATTACAGGACGATACAAAGGCAAACGCATTTCCTGCATATCAACAGGCATAGGTACAGACAATATTGATATTGTACTGAATGAGTTGGATGCTCTTGCCAATATAGATTTTGAAACCCGTGAAGAGAAAGCACAGAAGAGACAATTGGAGATAGTGCGTGTGGGTACTTGCGGCGCCATGCAAGACGATATTCCATTGGGCAGTTTCTTAGTCTCGGAGAAAAGTATCGGTTTTGATGGTGTATTGGCCTTTTATGAGGGTCGCGACCGAATATCAGATTTAGGTTTTGAGAAGGCATTGGTGGAGGCTATCCATTACCCACAGAAAGCCGCAGTACCATATGTGGTGAAAGCCAATGAAGAATTGGTAAACCGTATCGCGGGGGACGATATGTTGCGAGGATGCACCATTGCCGCCAACGGATTCTACGGGCCACAGGGGCGGGTGCTCCGTTGTAATATTGCAGTGGAGGATATCAACGAGCGTATTACCGCATTCCGCTATCAAGGCCAACGAATCAATAATTATGAGATGGAAGGTTCTGCCATAGCAGGTTTGTCGTTGCTGATGGGACACAAGGCAATGACTGTTTGCTGCGTGATAGCCCAGCGGAAGATAGAAGCCGCCAATACAGATTACAAGCCGCGCGTCCGTGAACTTATAGAAAAAGTATTAGAGAGACTATAACAGATAACTATGAAGAAAATGATAGTATGCGGTATAGCCGCATTAACACTGCTTTCCTGTCACAAGGATGCCAATAGATTTACCTACACAGTGGACAGATTCTATGATTTAGAGATATTGCGCTACCAGGTTCCGGAACTGGAAGAACTGAGTCTTCAGCAAAAGGAGTTGCTCTATTATCTGACGGAGGCGGCATTGCAGGGACGGGATATACTCTATGACCAGAACTGCAAATATAACTTATGTATCCGCCGTACGCTGGAGGCATTGTATGAATATTATCCGAACAAGGAAGACGAACAATTCTTATTGATGGAGAAATACTTGAAAAGAGTGTGGTTTTCCAACGGCATACATCATCATTACAGTGAGGATAAGTTCTTGCCGGAGTTTACAGAAGA
>JBNMIS010000043.1:0-17423 GCA_050873385.1 Bacteroidales bacterium
CGTAGTAAATACCATACTGCAATGCCGTTCCGAATGCACCAACGCATACGAAACGGACTGCAGAACGATATTTCGCAGGCAAACGCCTTGTAAGAGTCTTCAAATAATTATGAATTATGGGTTATTACCTTAGAGCAATGCGGCAAGGAGTTCTTCCATAGCGGGTTGAAGTCCTGCGGCGTTACGTCCGCCGGCAGTAGCCATCCATGCTTGTCCGCCACCACCACCTTGGATATGTTTGGCTGCCGACTTAATCATCTGACCGGCATTTTTCCCCGCATCCACCAACGGTTGCGACAAGAAAACGGAAATCATCGGTTTGCCTTCCCATTCGGTAGCACCCACCACCGCAAACTGCACATCGGTGAAACGTCCACGCAGCAGAGGCAGCACACCACGAATCATATCGGGTTGCACATTGCCTTGCACGCGCACTAATTTGATACCGTTATAGTCCTCTGCACGGTCAATCAGGCGGTCGCGGAACTGCTCCAATTTCTCAGTCATGAAGTTCTCTATTTCTTTCTTGAGCGACTGATTTTCAGCAACTGCTTTCTGTACTGCACCGGCGAGGTCGGGTGCATTATTGAATAGCGCACGCAATCCTGTGAGCATATCCTGTTGCGCATAATAGAGGTTGTCTGCTTGGGCGGCAGTAACTGCCTCGATACGACGGATACCCGCTGCAATACTGGTCTCCATCAGGATACGCACCGAACCGATACGCCCTGTGGACGACACATGGCAACCACCGCACAACTCGATAGACGGACCGTATTTGATAACACGTACATCGTCGCCGTATTTCTCTCCGAACAACGCCATCGCCCCCATCTCTTTGGCTTTTGCGATAGGGGTATGACGACTCTCTTCGAGGGCAAAATCCTGACGGATAAGTTGGTTGGCGGTCTGCTCTATACGACGCAGTTCTTCCGGGGTAACTTTCTGATAATGAGAGAAGTCGAAGCGGAGCGAGTCGGGGGTAACAAGACTACCTTTCTGCTCCACATGCTGTCCGAGGACGGTACGCAGAGCGTAGTGGAGAATATGGGTGCAGGTATGGTTGCAGGCAATAGCCTGACGACGGTCGGCATCCACCTTGGCAAGCAACGGTTGCTCGATCGCATCGGGCAATTCGGTGCAGATATGCACAGCGAGGTTGTTCTCGCGCTTGGTGTCGATGATACGCGCCGTACCCACAGAACCCGTGTCGCCAATTTCACCACCCATCTCGGCATAGAAAGGCGTCTTCGACAACACAACCTGATAGAACTCTTTGCCTTTCTGACTCACTTTGCGGTAGCGAAGCACCTGCGTATCAACCTCTAACGTGTCGTACCCCACAAACTCGGTATCGCCTTCGCGCAGCACCACCCAATCGCCCAAGTCCTGTTTGTTGGCAGAGCGTCCCATCTCTTTCTGGTGTTCCAACGCGCGGTTGTATTCCTCCTCGTTGGTGGTAAATCCGTTCTCGCGAAGAATCAACTCAGTAAGGTCGAGCGGAAAACCATACGTATCTTTGAGCGTGAAGACATCCACACCCGAAATCTCTTTGCCCTTAGCCTCGCGCATCAGTTTGTCGAGCAGGGTGATACCCTTGTCGAGGGTGCGCAAGAAAGCCTCCTCTTCGCTCTTGATGACGGGGATAATCTGTTGCTCTTGTTTCTTCAGTTCGGGGTAGGCATCGCCCATATCTTCAATCAGTTGCGGTACCAAGCGGAACATAAACGCCTCGCGCTGACCGAGGAACGTATAGCCATAGCGCACCGCACGGCGGAGGATACGACGGATGACATAGCCGGCTTTCTCGTTGGAAGGCAACTGTCCGTCGGTGATAGCAAACGCGATAGTACGTATATGGTCGGCTATCACACGCATAGCGATGTCGGTCTTTTCGTCCTTGCCATACTCGCAACCGCAGATCTCGCCTATCTTGTGGAGCATTGGTTGGAAGACATCGGTGTCGTAGTTGGATTGTTTGCCTTGCATGGTACGCACCAGACGCTCAAAGCCCATACCTGTGTCAATCACTTTGTTGGGCAGTCCCTCTAACGAACCGTCCGCCTTGCGGTTGTATTGCATGAACACGAGGTTCCATATCTCAATCACCTGCGGGTGGTCCTTATTCACCAACTCGCGTCCGGGCACTGCGGCTTTCTCCTCTTCGGAACGACTGTCCACGTGAATCTCGGAGCAGGGTCCGCAAGGTCCGGTATCGCCCATTTCCCAGAAGTTATCGTGTTTGTTTCCCTCCAGGATATGGTCGGCAGGCAGGTGTTTCGCCCAGATGGAGGCAGCCTCGTTGTCGCGCTCCAGTCCCTCTTCGGGCGATCCCTCGAAGACGGTGGCATAGAGGTTCTTGGGGTCGATATGCAGCACATCGACGATATATTCCCACGCAAAGTCGATAGCCCCTTCTTTGAAATAGTCGCCAAACGACCAGTTGCCGAGCATCTCGAACATGGTGTGGTGGTATGTATCGTGTCCCACTTCCTCAAGGTCGTTGTGCTTGCCGCTGACGCGGAGACACTTCTGCGAGTCTGCTACACGGGGATATTTAATCGGGTCATTGCCTAAGATGATACCCTTCCACGGGTTCATACCGGCGTTGGTGAACATCAGCGTCGGGTCATCTTTGATAACCATAGGAGCCGAAGGAACGATATGGTGCCCTTTGCTCTCCATAAAATCCAAAAAGGATTGTCTGATTTCTTTACTTGTCATATCTGTATAAACTGTTTTCGATGAGAATGTCATTATGCTATGCAATAATCGTACAAAGGTACGGAAATTTGGTAATACTGCAAAATGCGGAATATGCAAGGAACGGAGAGTGTAAGTTGATACCTCCCCAACCCCTCCAGAGGAGGGGCAGATAGTTGATATGTTGAGGAGTTTATACGTTTATGCGTAGTTGAAAAGAGTTGAAATAGTTTGGCGTTGAGAGTTGTTAATCCGTTGAAAATCGGATTGTGTGGGCGATAGTATCGTCCCATAAGAGACAATGCATTTACGGTTTGACAATTTACAATGTACGATTTTTATTCATTCCATCTCCCATTCATGGGTTGCGGAGGTTGGCTTGAGGGGTCGATGAGGTCTTGACGAGGGGTCGTGGGAACAGGGTGCCGGATTCGTTGGAAGCAATGACTTCCGAGACAAACAAATGCGAACTTACAGCACTTTGCAATGCTTATGAAAAAACGGCTAACGGACAACCGCTTGATTACAGTCGCTGCACGCTGATGAGTTGATCGTATAATGCACCGAACGGGCGATAGTAAACATAGACAGTATATTCGTTTTGTGTTTCATAATGACTGCCTTCAACAGGCAGGGTAGTCACTTTTTTGTTGTAACGAGGCACGAACCAATACTGGAAATCGTAACCACCTTGCTTGAGATAACGACTCAGGGTGTAACATTTATGCTCCGAATCGTATTGCATTTTATTGCTCGGAGACAACTGATTGAAAAACAAGTCTCCGCCTACATAGATATCGCCATCTGGAAACGGGAAGTCCTTAGGAAGGAAAAAGTGTACCCACATATAGTCGGCTTCCGTGTCATCGTAGTCGGTACGTTCGGCATTGATAACGAACTGCCCATTGGAATCGTATTGGGCTGTATAGGACAGGTCGGCTCTGCTTTCGGACGGTAAGAGAAAGGCGTGATAGTAGGTGTGGTCGAAATGAATATAGTCGACATTGTTTCCCATGTAATAGGTGGAGGCGATGTCGAAATAGCGATATTCATTTCCTCCTTCGAAGATCAGTTCCCGCCTGTTGATATAGCGCAAACGGTTGCCTTCGATATAGGTGGGATGCGGGTTGTAGACGATGTTGTCGTAGCGGTTGTTCTGCTGCACGACAAGCAGGAAATCGGCTGCTTGTGTCCACGTGATACCATCGGTATAGAGATCGATATCCAACTGCTGATAGCGTCCGTTGAGTTCGATATCGGTATTACCACGAAGCGAGACTTGTGTGTGTGCCTTCGGGTCCACGACAGAAAAACACACCGTTGCGACCAAGTTGTTGATGTCGTTATCTTCGTATATGATGATGGCATAGTTGCCGGACAGGGTGGGGAGCATGTCTTCATTGGGAAAATAGAACCAATAGTGCGTATAGAGTTGTTGGGTATTGAGAGACATCTCGTAATCGACTATGTCTTGTGTGGTAAATCCTTGCAGATAGTCGGTGGAAGACAATGAAGACTGGCACCAATCGGCATCAAGATGCAGAAGAGTGTAGGAGTATTGGTGCAGACTATGTGAGAGTTCGTCGAAGGATATTTCCAGGACCTCTTCGCCATCCAACCGCAAAACGGGCCGTTCCAATTTGGAACTGTCTTTGAAGCGGACACGCAGGGATGATATTTCCTGTTTGCAGGTAGTTGTTCGATAAACCATGGTATTTTCAGCGGCACAAAGCAAGTCGGAACACAATAAAAGACAAAGGATTAGGTGAAGACAGTGAGCAGGTTTCATAGAGAATATGGTTATGATGGATAAAAAATAACGGTTCTAATGTTGCCAGTGAATAAAAATAGTGTTACCTTTGCAGTCGCTTTTGGAGAGTTGTCGTTATTCTTTCTTTGAGCAGTTGCCACTATGGCTCAGTTGGTAGAGCAACGCATTCGTAATGCGTGGGTCCCCGGTTCGAGTCCGGGTAGTGGCTCAAAAAACGTATTCATAAGGATACGAGTTTGTTGATTGATGACCGGCGCGAACGAGGTATCGCGCCGGTTGCTTTTTGTATGCTTACACCTAAGGATGCTATTGTTTATCGGTTGCAAAAGCATTACTTTGCCGTGATGTTTCCGAGGAGAGATTCCACGAACTCTTCTTTATGAAATACTTGCAGGTCGGTCATCCGCTCTCCCAAACCGATATATCTGACAGGTATTTTGAATTGGTCGGATATGCCGATAACGACCCCTCCCTTGGCTGTTCCGTCCAATTTGGTGACAGCGAGCGAAGTGACCTGTGTGGCTTGTGTGAACTGTTTTGCCTGTTCAAAAGCGTTTTGTCCCGTACTTCCGTCCAAGATCAGCATCACATCGTGCGGCGCATCGGGAACGACTTTCTGCATAACGTTTTTGATCTTGGTAAGTTCGTTCATAAGATTCACTTTGTTATGCAATCGTCCGGCAGTATCGATGAGTACGATATCGGCATCGTTGGCTTTTGCCGATTGCAGGGTGTCGTAGGCAACAGAGGCTGGATCGCTTCCCATGGCCTGCTTGACGACAGGCACGCCGACACGTTCGCCCCATATGCAGAGTTGGTCAACGGCCGCCGCACGGAAGGTGTCAGCCGCCCCTAAATAAACTTTCTTTCCTGCTTGTTTATACTGATATGCCAATTTGCCTATGGTAGTGGTTTTCCCGACCCCATTTACCCCGACAACCATTATAACGTATGGTTTGGCAGGAAGCGGGGAAGAGAAATCCATGGCATTGTTATTGTTGTTCTCCTGCAGCAGCGCAGTGATTTCTTCCTGCAAAATACGGTTGAGTTCTCCCGTTCCGATGTATTTGTCTTTAGCCGCCCTTCTCTGAATCCGGTCGATGATACGGAGAGTGGTGTCCACCCCGACGTCGGACGTGACAAGCACTTCTTCCAATCTGTCGAGTACATCATCGTCGACCGTGGATTTACCTACGATAGAGCGAGACAGTTTCTGCAAAACAGATTCTTTGCTTTTTGCCAATCCGTTGTCTAACGTTTGTTTCTTTTCTTTTGAAAACAGAGAGAACAGTCCCATAATTGCAGTAATTATTATATAGTTGAGAACTAATGCAGTGCAAAGGTATAAAAAAAAAGTCAGACGAGTGCAAAGAAATGGTGATTTGATAGAATTACGCAAGAAGTTCCGGCAGCAAGAGACGGGATAGCAGATAAAAACCGTCCCTAACAATCATGCTGACGTTCGGGACGGTTTTGTTATTGCAGCCGATGTGAATACGCTAAGAGCGCAATGCTTCTATCTTGTCACGGAAAAAAGCAATTTGAGTGCTTCGGCAGGCTGTCCATCAGATAGAAAGGCTCCCATGTCATAAGGTCCCCAACCTAAAGCGTTATATTCAGCGGGTTTCCATCCGTTATAGACTTGCGGCTCCCAATAGAAGACGCCTGCGCAATTTCCGGAGGGACATACTTTGTTGACAAAATCGGTCATCACTTGTGCTGCCAATGACGGATTGGCGGATTTGGTCCCAACTTCGGCGATAATGACAGGTACGTTGAATGTCTGCGCGAGTTGGTCAACATGCTTCGCACACAGCGTATTCATTTCGCTCCACGATTTTTGAGAGTTGGTTTGAGGATAGTGACTAAGCCCGATGATGTCGAATTTTCCACCGTTGGCAGCAAACTTTTTGTACCACCAAAGGCGGTCTTCCCATGCGTTGTCGATATGAATGACAACTTTGGCTGCAGGGAACACTCTTTTGACGGCATCGTATCCGCTATTGGAGAGCGCCACATAACGTTTCCATCCATCTTGCAGATCTCCGTTATTATCCCACAACATTCCCATCGGCCACAACATACCATTGGTGGTCTCGTTGCCTACTTGCACCCATTCCGGCGTGATACCGATTGCCTGAAGGGACTGCAAGACATCAAGCGTATGGGCAGAAACCGCCTCACACATTTGGTTGATGTCATAATCCTTCCATGCTTCAGGAATCTCCTGGTGACTCGGGTCGCAGAAGAAGTCGGAGTAATGGAAATCAATCATCAAACGCATTTGCAGTGCGTCAGCACGTTTTGCTTTTTCGAGGAGATCCTCTTTGTTGCACCAACCAGTGCTATGGTTTACCCAAACGCGAAAGCGTGCTGCATTCATCCCACAGGACTTGAGGAGAGAGAAACAGTCGGTTGCCTGGTTGTTTTGATTATAAAAGACAATGCCGTCACTTTCTTGTTCTGTGAGCCAACTGATATCGGCTCCTTTGGCGAACCCTCCTTGCCGGACAGAGTCATTGGGCTTCTCTTGCGGAGCACAGGAAACAAAGAAAAAGAGCATCAATGATGCAATGTAAGAAATGTGTTTCATTGTATGATGCGATAAGATAAGGGTTCGATATCCATATTCAAACAGTCAAGATGTTTGCTTTTTTCTCCCTTGTTAATCACAACCCGAATGGTACTATTCATATAGGTGCGGTCGAAACAAAGTACATCATCATCCACGTAAACGGGAAGATAGTCACCATAAATCAATGCCATCTCACTCCGACGCAGCCGAGTAAGATCTTTCACTTGCTTCAGGAAATTCTCCTCTGAGGAATTGTAGTTGTCAAACCTCAGCATGTGGCGGTTATCTGGATCGTTGGCTCCAAATTCGGCATACTCATCCCCCTGGTATATGCACGGTACGCCGGGAAGAGTCATATTAAGAACTTCCAGCAGGATGGCTTTTTTATAGGCTATAGCAGTGTCTCCAACACCCACATTTCTTGTCCAACCAGCCTCTTTGTGGTCTTCGTCCCAACTGAGGGCACCTCCTGCCAAGGAGATGAAACGAGCCTTGTCATGATTGCCCGAAATGTTTCCCATCGTGTGGTGTGATCCATAAATAGCAAGGCTTTCATCGATAACATTTGCCAAGTTGTGCATACTATAGTTTCTGCCAAAGACATCAATGGCAGTATGGTAGATGTTGAAATCGAACTGGGCATTGAGCATACCCGTCTTTACATACGATGAGATGAGGCCGGCATTGCCATAGGTCTCTCCTATCATCCAGACATCTTTATCGGGCATACGGGTCTTTATTTTCTTAGTCAGAGTGCGCCAATAGCATTCGGGAATGTGTTTACATGCGTCATGACGGAATCCGTCAATGTCGTAATGTTCCAACCAATAGAGTGCAGAGTCGGTAAGTGGTGCATAGACATCCTCTCGCTCAAGGTCAAGAGACGGGATATGTGAATCAAACCATGTGGTAAGACGTTGCTCGTCCCATAATTCGAAGTTGCGCCGACCATCAGGAAGAATGGAATCAGTCATCCAATCCGGATGCGCCTGCAGAGTAGGGGAACTGATATGCATGTGATTTGCCACATAATCCAATATGATATGAATGTCCTGTTTATGGGCTGTTGAGAGCAATTCTTCAAACTCCTTTTCCGTGCCGAATCGTTGTTCTATGGCAGTAATGTAAATAGGCCAATAGCCGTGATAAGCCGAAAATTTTGTATAGGAAGGCTGATTACCATTGATGTCTTTGTATTTGCAAGGCTTACCATCAAATTTGTAATACCCCCATGCATCCCATGGATTTTGTGCAATGGGAGATAGCCAAATTGTAGTTATTCCTAAGTCAGAGAAGAACCCTTCCTCTATTTTCTTTGTAATCCCCGCAAAATCTCCCCCTTGATAATCTACAATATCCAATACTTCCGGTATATGCAGTTTTCTGTTATTGTCACTGTTCCCGTCGGAAAAACGATCCACCATCAAAGAGTACAAGATTTGTGCTTGATGGTCATGCCGTGTCAGGTCTTTTGTGTCCGTGACAGGATGCATATCTTGCAGAGGAATCAACAAGTCGTTGTAGAGATAATCATCGTCGGCTGCATATACACGGATATAACTTCGTCCCTTGTGGACATAATCGGGAAAATTTAGAATATATTCGCCATTTGTTTCCTCCAAGTTGGGATTTTGCATTTCAATGTTTTGCCAAAGGATGGTGAAATGGGGGTTCTTTGGTGCTTCTTTGAATGCAAAACGAATGGAATTCTCTGTGCAGCCGGTCGTTATTAGTCCTTGTTTGTGAGGCAAATAAGGTAGTGCGACGATACTTAAATAGTTGTCTTCTTTGGCAAGGGTGAGTGTGGGAACATAGTTATACTCATCTTTCATTAAGTATAAATCAGCCTCCTCGCCCATATCAACATATTCTGATACATCAAAATAAGCCATATCCCAATCGGAAGGAGTGAGCCCCGGCACATAATCTGTCAGGAAGATATGTGTGGAGTCCTTGGCCAGATGAATAGGTTGTATAGGCTCTCCCGTCATTGCTTTCTGCAACATACTTACCGAATCTGCACTTTTGCTGCAAGCAGAAATACAGATGGCGGTTGCCGCTATGGCAAAATATCGAATCTTCATGCCTGGATATTGTTTTTTTATGGTTGGATTTTGGACTAAGTGTTGTATATGATTATTCTGCAATAACCTTGCCATTTATAGAATCGGATTGCAATGCTTCTTTGGCGGAACTGTCGGTCGTGGTCACTATCTCTTCATAATTGACTTCTTCGAAGGATATCACAAACTCCACGCGCCGGTTCAGGGTTCTGCCTTTTGCGGTCGCATTGCTTTCAATGGGCATTGTGTCTCCATAGCCGTGTGAAGTCATTCGGTTTTTGTCCACACCGGCACCGACCAGATAGTCCATTACGGCTGCTGCACGGCGTTCCGATAGGTCCTGATTCATTTTCTTGCTGCCTACATTGTCCGTATGTCCTTGCACTTCAATCTGATATTCAGGATTGTCAATGAATGTTTGGGCAATCTGGTTCAGCAAGGGATAGGAAGCCTTCTTGATATTTGCCTTTCCTGTCTCGAATTGGATTCCTTGCATTGCTTTCTTCAGTAGGTTTCTGATTTCTCTTTTTATCACCGGACAACCATGATTGTCTTTATCACCTGCAACAGTGGGACAATTGTCGCAATAATCAGGCACTCCGTCTCCGTCTGTATCTGTCGGGCAACCTGTCTCGCTCAGATAACCGATAGCCTCAGTGGGGGTGTCGGGGCATTCGTCCAAATAATCAGGCACTCCGTCTCCGTCTGTATCAAGCGGACAGCCCGTTTCGCTCAGGTAATCGACGGCTTCGGCGGGAGTATTCGGACATTCATCCAAATAATCGGGCACTCCGTCATTGTCGGTATCTAACAGACATCCCTTTTCATCCACAAAGCCTTTGGCTTCCGAAGGGGTGTCGGGACATTCGTCCATATAGTCAGGTACTTCGTCTCCGTCTGTATCTGTCGGACACCCCGTCTCGTCCACCATTCCGTAGGATGCAGCAGGAGTCTTGGGACATTTGTCCAAATAGTCGGGCACCCCGTCCCCGTCTGTATCTGTCGGACACCCTTTTCCATCCACTAAACCATATGCTTCGGTGGGTGTGCCTGGGCATTCGTCCAGATAATCGGGCACTCCGTCTCCGTCTGTGTCAAGCGGACAACCGTATTTGTCCACCTGGACTTTCTTTGGAGTATTGGGGCATAAGTCATATTTGTCAAGAACGCCGTCTTTGTCCTTGTCGCGTTTATGACCGATAACGATATTGATGCCTGCCGCAATGTTCACTCCTGCTGTTTTGTAAGGGATGGGTATGTCTTGTATCTTCCCGTTTTCCAGTGTCTTGCTGTAATGTGCATAATAACATGGCACATAGTCGGCAACCAGTGTCAAACCGATTCCCTCGTAGGTCACTATTCCTAATGCGGCACCTATGTTTCCGCCTCTCCCGTTGATAAAGGAATAGGAAGCGGCCAATTGCAACCAATGGAATGGACGGAAGGCTGCACCAAGTGTCACTTCTTCGTATATCTTGTATGGAGTGAATTTCGTGCGTGAATATACGCCTAAGCCTACTCTGTTGTCCCAGAAATTTGCATCCACACCGATGTTCAGTCTGGGAGAAAGCATGTTCATAAATCCTTGGGTGGTGCTTTCGGTTGTTAAAGCGGTTTTGTACACATTCTCAATGCGTGCCGATACGGTGTCCATCAGTTGGTTCGAATTGAAATCCCCGTTCTCGTCCACATAGTCGCTGTAATTGATTTCCCCTACGCCATCGTATGTTCCGTCAACCTTGTAGTTGTATTTCACTCCCTTGTGCCAGCGGATAAATCCAAGGTCTGTCACGGAGGCGGTGATCTGTACCATCTCATGCGGCTTGTAGGTCAAACCCAGATCCATAGCACCGCCGAAGCCTTGTGGTTTCCACAATGACAGAAGATTTATATCTGGAGAATACTGGCTCAAACCGTCTGAGTCGATGTTCTCTGGCAGGTTGAAGGGGGCAGCGGCGACAATCGAACCTTGTCCCTTGACGTTCCACGAGTCTGCCGAGGCTTTCAGTGCAAGCGATTGGTTGCTCATGCCCACGTGGGCTGTACCATACAGAAACTTCAGTTTTCCGCCGATGCTCCAATGGTCATTGATTTGGTGGGAATAACCCATGCCTAATTCTGTGTACATCGACAGATCCATGCCTAATTTCTTTAGGTCGAAAGTGTTCATTCCGCCGCTCATGTCCTTCATTCCGCCGCCCAATGCAAAGTCAAATAAACCGAAAGGCACTCCCGCTCCTCCGTCTATCCGCTCGTTGAGAGTGAAATGGAAGTAGCCTGCATCTTTCACTTGAAATCCGAACGACAGGAAATTGACTTGCGCTTCTGCTTCTGCGCCTATCCCTCTTTTGATCTTGTTCATGAATCCCGCTTGGTTTGCCTGGGGATTCAGGAACCACATGGTTTTCCCGTTCTGTTTGAACACTATATCTTGCATCGTAAGGGCGCTGTTTCCCCCGTAAGCCGAAACGTAACCTATAACCGGCAGACTCACATACACCTTGCTGATAGGTTGCAACGCGGGGTTGATGTAGTGCCGCATCGGGCTGTTCTCAAGAAAATACAGCGTGTTCACCTGCTGTGCGTGTATGTTGCCTGTTGCTAAAGCACCCGCAAGGGCCAGCGCAAATATCTTTAACCTGTTGTGTCTCATTGTCGTGTATCTTGCGAGGTTATTTCTTGTCCTTGTTGAAGTCTAAGTTGAGCAGTGCCTCCACATCGGCGGCGATGCCTATCTTCATCTGCAAACCGGAACGGTCCAGTACTCTCACGGATACCGTATTGTCGCCCAGGAA
This sequence comes from Bacteroidales bacterium, assembly GCA_050873385.1. GTDB lineage: Bacteria > Bacteroidota > Bacteroidia > Bacteroidales > Paludibacteraceae > Colicola. The sequence continues at coordinate 11,908 of JBNMIS010000043.1, forward strand.
TGTGTCATATACGATGTATGCCACCGAAGCCAGTTTGTCATACTCTTCCTGGTCTATGCGGATGATGAGTGTTGTCTCACCCGGTGCTTTCACTACCCTGTTTTCTATCTCCGTCGGTCCTGCAATAGTGATGGTGTTGCCGCCGTCTTCAAGCATGTTGAAGCGGATTTCCTGGTCATTCTTGTCAAAGAACCGGAAAGTGGCTCTGATGTCAAAAGGTATATAGTTCTTTGCCATCAGCACCAACTTCAGTTCATTGACGTGTACGCTGTCTATCCGGTCTATGTCGGCAACGAGCGAATCTATCGAAGTCCTGCTTAGGTCAACGTCCTTTATTGTGTCAGTGTACGACAATTCCATGTTCGGATTGAAGATAAATGGAAGATGCGCAATCGCTTCCAGATCAATATCTGTGTTTTTCGTCAGTCTGTGCTGTTTCAGATCGGAGGAATAACTTTGGTTGATAACCACCTCAAACTCATAACCTATCAAGTCCGGACGTAGTGCAAACAGTTTGTCCAATCTGCCGTTCGGCTCCGTATGGTCGAATACCAGTGTGTTGGTAACGGTTGTCCCGATAGTATCGGTGCGGGGATCAACAAAATTAGGAAATGCCCATATATACCTCTTGTTCCCGTTGAAGGTGGCGTATGCCGTTTCTTCCGTTTCTTCCGATTTTACAAACAGGTATTCTGCGTTCAAGGTCAGCGGACAACCCAGTGCCTGTTCGGCGTGGAGCGTTACGCGCGGCTCTGCCAGTTGCAGATGCAGTTTCTGAATCGACGACCAACCCTCCCATTCGTCGGAAATACGGATGGTGTCCTTTTCACGCATCAGGTTACTGGGTTTGAACCAGCCCCAAACGGCATAATAGTCCAGGAACTGTACTTTGAAATCGTAGTTGATGGACGAATTGGCAGAGATGGGGATGTTCTGTTCGGGCTGAATGGTGAAGCGGAATGTGAAATCCACGCCGGTCACCACATTCCTGTTGCTTGGCTCGGCGTTCTTGTCCTGCATCAGGTTGATGGTGAACTCATCAAGCAGGATATGAATGCTGTCGTTGTAATCTGCTCCTGTCAAGGGTATATCAATCGTCTTTCCTTGTGTGCGGGAGATATTGTCGCTCAGGATGATTTCCAACTTCTTGATATTGTTGTATGGGAGATTTAGTTCGGTAAGCGAAAGCACGGTGGAGAATCGTGCTTCGCGTATGTAGATGCTGTCTATCCTCTCGTTGTCAAGAGCCGTGTTAATGCCGGTGAGTTCCAGATGTAGCGGAAAGTCAAGCACGGTCTCTCTTCCTGCAGGCATAAATGCACCCACTAAGGATGGTTGTGCCGAACCTATCACAAACTGCTCGTGTGCATTGCTGATGTATTGGGTCAGATCTATCGCATGGAAATCACGGGTGATGTGGAATGTGTCTTCAAAGTAAAGCAATCCGTCTTCTTCCACGCCGATGTTCTTCTGTACATCGCCTTTCAGGAAGTCGTTGATGCTTATTTTCATTTCGCCGATCGGCAAGGCTAATCCCAACTGAACTTGCGCTTCGGGATCAATGTTGTTCAAATCCACATCTGCACGGCAACTCGGTAAGACTAACAGACTGCCGGTCAATAGAAGGCAGAGGAGAGAATGTAGAACGGAATACTGTTTTTTCATAGATAAAACGAATGTGATTTATTCAAAAATAACCCTACAAAGTTACAAGCATTTTTCAATATACGCAAATACCCTGTGTAGCCCGGCAATAAGAATTAAACTTCTATACCTGTCTCTTGGAGGAGTCTGAGGTGCGTATTGGCGGAATGAAACGGGCAATGCACATTTTTGATTGTATCTGTATTCTGCTTGTTCGGCTCATTGGTTCAGTTAGCCTTATCAGTTCTATTATCTTCCATGCATTTGTCCGATTGTCAATTGCCAGATTGCACATTCCTACGACCCCTCAAGCCGACCTCAAGCACCCCTCATCGATAGATTAGTAAGAGATTGGTATTATTTAGCCCCTCCTTTGGAGGGGTTGGAGAGGTTTACCTCCGGCATTGTGTCGGTGCGTCAAAAATGGAGCGAGAATTTCGGAAAGCGGAGATACTGTCTGAGCACAGCGAGTTTTGTCTCCGCCGGAATTCGAGCGACTTGTATTTTTGGCAACGCCCGACACACAGCCGGTGACTTTTCTTTCGTTTCTTTTCTTTTGGTCATGCAAAAGAAAAGAAAGAAGTAATCATAAGAATAACATAACGTTCATGTCTCTTTTGCATAAAGAGACTATTGGAATAAGTAAACTTGATTCTGCCAATGGGTTAACATAATAACTCTTCCAACTCTCTGTTCTCCCAAAATCCTAAACCCTATTCTCTAAACCCTATTTTCCCCAACACATCATAAACAACCCCTTCCCGCTCTATCACTATCCGTCCCTCATGAACATATTTCCTGTACGGCAGTCCTTTGCTTTCTGTATTGTCAATAGCAGTGGGAGTGACTGCCTTCCATTCTGCATACAGGACGAAGTCCCCGTAATATCCCTGCGTGCTTGTTACCGGTTCATGGCTGAATGCCGAGTGCCAGCCTGTGAAGTCATATCCTTCTTTTTGCGGGGTGGGGAACACGGTCTCTTTGTCAAAAGTGTACGTGTCGGGCTGTAATGCAAGCGGCTCAGTCTGTGCTGCGTCTGCGTAGTAGGTGATTCCGAAGGGACGTCCTTCCCATTGGGCATAGAGAGTTATGTCCTTGTCTGTTGAAACCATGTCTCCTGCTTGATACATTGTGCCTGTGCCGTCTTGTTCTGCATTCCACCCTGTAAAATGATAAATAAGATAACTCGGGTCTTCCGCCAGACCGATACTCGGTTCCTGGTCGGGTATGGTATAGGTCTCGTCTTTTGCGATACGTATGGTGGTAAGGGATGACGGCGTCAGTGCAAAGTGTGTGTCCCATGCTTTGGGACGGTTGTTGTCAAATGCCACTTGATGAGTGTCGTCGGGTTGTCCGGTTTGTTCTTTGCAGATGGTGCGGTGTACTTCCATGCCCGTCAGTTTCCCGTTCTGCCTGTTGGCTTCTGTGCGGCATATCCATATCTGGCGCAGCCCGTTGGCTGTCTGTGGCAATACAAACTTGCTGCGGGTCACTGTTTCTGATTTTGTTACATCGGCAGTAACCAGTTCTGTCACGCCGTTGTCGGAATAGGCCCAAAATGTGGTTTGGTTGAATGCCATATCCACTACCAGTGTGTCGCCTTCCTGGAAATGATTGCCTTCTGCCAGTTCCATCATTATGTATGCTCCCGTCTTGTTCAGTTTATAGGGAGAACCGCTGCTCAATTGGTTGACTGCCCCCGTTCCTCCGATGCTGCCGTCCACTGTGCAACTGTTTTTGCCCGTTATGCTCAGTCTGATGATGGTGTCTGCGTGGCATTTCGTAGGTTGGGTAGGGTCTGTGGGGTCAATCGGATCCACAGGTACGGAGGAGTTGGTAACTCTTATTTGTGCATGCAGGTTGTTCCGTCCCGTACTCTCCTCCCACATGTCACTGTTGGCAAAGCGTATGGCAAACTGCGGATTGCCGGCTATCCTGCTGTCTGCATCGGGCAGGTGCAGATATAGGTCGTATGTTCCGGTCTCTATGTCTTCCGGTAGGGTGATGGTCTCCGAAATGGAGATGGTCTCTCCTGGTCTCCATGTTCTGGGATCGGTCTGCAGGGCAGTGCTGTATGTCTTGTTCCCTTTCTGTAATACGATATACGCTTTGCGTGCATTGTAAATGGGGGCATAGCCGGTATTGCGTAGGGTGAGTTCAATGTTTGCTTTTCTTTCGATCCCTGTCTCCTCGGGGTATGTCCCTTTGATAAGTTGGAATCTGTAGCCCATCTGGCGTGCCATGATGTCGTAGTACGAATTGCCTGAAGCATCCCTCTCTGTCTTCCATTGACCGGTCGCATAGTCGCTGTAGTCGTGGTTGAGGTAGGAATAATGAAGCAACTTCATTTCGGCTGCGGCTTTTTCGCCGGTGCCGTAGTTCCTGTAGTTGCTTGCATGGCTCTTTTCTATGTTCGTTTCGCCGCCGTTGGGTACGAATAGGCATTCTTGCGCAAGATAGGCTTTGTCTGTCGTCACATTCTCGTAGGTCCCCATATTCTGCGCTCCGTTGCAGAAAGCGTCATTGTGGTGACCGATTCTCGAACGCTTGTCTTGTTTCCATGCTATGGCACTGGTCAACGCAACGGCATCGCCTATGTAGTCCGTCTTGTACCTCGGGGTACGCACTTGCACGCACCTCGAAGACGGAACGGCATCTAGTAGTTGGTTGATGAGGGCTGTGCGGGTGCTTTCTGGTATGTTGTACCCTGTGCCTTGCCCGGAGTAATACCATTCACCCCACACACCCAGAAATCCTGCCTGCACCACGTAGATAACGTCCGCATTGGCTTGCAGGACGGGTTTGAGTTGCTTCAGATGCTGTTCCCATATTTGGGGCGAAGCGTCTTGGTAGGGTTTCGTACTGCTTGCGGTGTAAGCAAAACGGAGAATACATTTGAATCCTTTGCTGCGGAATTTTGCCATATCATTGCCGATTTGTGTTAATACCGGCTCCGGCAATGCTTCTGTGCGGAAATTCTCTAAATAGTATAGGCGCAGCAACAATGTGCGACCGGCCGTCTGTCCGTCCGTGAAATAGTGGTCACTGAGATTGCTCTTCCCGTCTGTCTTTACGATTTGTTCCACTTGCTCGTAGAAACCGCGCTCTGGATTGGGAAAATTGGTCGTGTTGTCTGCTGTGTAAGTGATGGTGGTCGCATGGCTGCTGAGAGAGAGCAGACACGTAAAAAGAACGGTATTGATGTGTTTCATGCGGATTGATTGTAAGATTCCGATGGCAAAAGTAGTGAAAATGTCGGATAAGTGCAAATCTTGCTGGGGAGAATCCTTTTGGACAGGCAGAAAGAAATGCCGTTTTGAGAGAGGACTTTAGTCCTTTGTGTCAGGTCTTGAAGTTCCGTGTTTGCGTTTCGGGTTTTCGGGAAACCATCCTTTCGCAACACGCTTTCTTTGCTCGAACAATTCCAGTATCGACCAGAAACAGGAAAAGGAAAAGACGCCTAAGATGACGGAAGCGTATGTGCTTTCTGTGAATAGGGAAAGAATAAGAGTGGCAGTGCCGATGCTCGCAAAAGTCCACCAGCAACGTGTACCGAAATAGTATTCGGCTTTAATCACGATGGGGTGAAACATACCTATACATAGAAAAGTTGCCAAGCCTAACAATATCCCTTCAAAATTCATATATCAGTTCATCTTATTGTGATACAAAGGTACCTCTTTTTCTTTATATATGCAACATTAGGCATAGGAGTGCAGCCCGCCGAGGAGGAAACTCACACCGAAATAGGTAAACAGTACCGACAGGAATGCCAGCAGGCAATAGATATGGAATACACGAGGGCGGCGGAAGAACGGCAGCGACTGCGCATGCAACGGGGCGGCATAGACAAGCAGTGTAATCAGTGCCCA
>JBNMIS010000044.1:0-17362 GCA_050873385.1 Bacteroidales bacterium
GGATTGTTCTTGATGAATTGCAGACGTTCTATGGTTGGATAGAGAACACGGACATCACCGTCTTGCTCATACAGATCGGCATAGAACATACCCACTATCAGATTGTCGGCATGATATACATGACTCACGCCGTTGCCGTTTCCCAGACGGTAGTCATTGCGCAAAGCCACCTTGCGAAGCCACTGTTGTGTCGCCGTATCGCCGCGAAACCACGACCATTCGGCGGCTGCCGTCAGAAAGATTCCGTTCTCCCAACTGATATCGTGGTCGGCTTTCCATTTGCGGCGGGCGTTCATGTTTTCGTATTCTCGGATCTGCCACGCCATCGCATCGTCGGTGGCTTTGATAACGGCTTCCTCCGTCAAAGCGTCCGAATAAGTCTTCGCCTCCTTGGGCTGGCAGGCTGACAAACAAAGTGCAACGGTAAAAGTCAATATAATAGTTCTGTTCATAATCATTGTTTCGTTAAAAAGGTAAAACGGGCACTTTGAATGTGCAAGGCTCCGTTGGTTGGCTCTAAATTGGAGGTAACCATACCTACCTGGTTGATCAGACCGTTGTCATTGGTCCAGCCGGCACGGAGGGCATTCAGGTTCTGACTGCTGGTTGGTGCTACGATAGTCTTGTAAATACGCATTGTCACCGTGCTGTCAAGTGTCTGTACAAAAACCGGTACGGATATATCCTGGGTCAGAAACTTGCCGGGAACGATACTGCGTTTCAGATACGTACGCAACGTGGCTACAGGAACCTCATGGATACTGGAATAGCGGTAAGAGGTCAACCACTCATCCCATACGTTGTTCTTCATGACGAAAAACGTATAGCCGTCGGCACGATAGGCTTCTTCCATGCCCGCACGTTCTATGGCTTGGCACTGCAATGTCATATCATTGTCCCGTCTTCCTTCTATCCAGTCAAAAGCATCACAACTCAGCGTACCATAGTTTGTGCCGTGCTTTTGGTCATAATCATAGGCGTAACTCAAACCGAACAACTCGCAAGAGTTTAGCCCCAGCATGCAAATTGCCGATACTGCCAAATATAAAACAGATTTCTTCATAGTTCTACAGTTAATAATTACCTATCTGGTGTAAGTTTGTGTTCTCGTTCAGTATATCTTGGTATATAGGCCAGTAATGTTGCCATTCTTCCTCGAACAGATGATAGTCCTTTCCTCCATAGGTCGTTATATAACCGTCAAAGTAGGCATTCATTACTTTCTCTATACGGTCGGTACGCATCAGGTCGAACCATCGCCGTCCTTCTGCATAGAGTTCAAACTGACGCTCTTGAAATATATCTTCGTCCAATTTGTCAGCATCACCTCCGTAATAAGAGATGTCTTTGGCAGGAAGATGGGCGCGGACGCGCACCTTGTTCATCTCCTCAATGGCTTCGTCCATGCGTCCCAACTTGTTCAGAGCCTCTGCACGCAGCAGGATAATATCAGCCAAACGGTATAGTGGGATATAACAACTCTGATATTCTGTCTGTGCCTTGTGTTCTCCTGGTGACCATTTCCAGCATTGGGCACCGCTTGGCAACGAATTGACGTGCTTTTTGGTGAAAGTCTTGTACTTGGCGGAATCCAAAGTCGCTACACGGCGGGCATCTATTGCACCCCACTCACGTTCCCAGGCAAACCATTTCCGGTACATCTCAAAGGTGGGTATCATCGGGTTCGCACTGTTCGCCAGCGTAGTGGTAATACTGTTGGCACCGTCCGTCGTATAATTCCATTGCAATGTCCATATATTGTCCGTAGTGGTAGCCTTGCTGCAAACATCGGCAAAGTCCACCCCCTCTATGGTATATTTGCCCAAAGCATATAGTTTGTCGGAGTAATCCACGGCCTTCTGATAGTCTTTCTGCCACATCGCCACATCGGTTGTCAATGCATACAATGCCCCGGGGGAGTAAATGAACTTCTCGTCTACCGTAACATCAACCAGAGAGTCAGCCATTGCCAAATCCGTAACCACTTGGTTGAAGATAGTGTCCTTGCCGGTAACACGGGGTTTTGTCACATCGCTCTTTCTCAGAGTCGGTTGCGTCATCAAGGGTACATCGCCCCATATTCTGTACAGCCAGAAGTATGCATATGCACGCAGAAAGTAAGCCTCGCTTGTCAAATGGTTATACGATGACTCGGATATATTGTCTTTCATCTGGGGCAGAAAATACAATGCATAATTGGAGACACTGATAAGATTATACCAATCGTTCCAGTCACACTGCCTCAAATCCGAACTCAATCGGTTGAAACTGACATTCTGCACGGGAGCACCACCGGTCACATTGCCTAAGAAGTTGTCACTGCGGGCTTCTGTCCAATAGAGAAATCCTGTTACGTAAGCCTTGCGGATATGTGCATAACCTGCATTCAACTCGGCGCGTACATCTGCCTCGGATTTCCAAAAGTTCTCATTCGTAATGTCTGCTAAGGGGTCCACCGTCAGAAAATCATTCAGGCAGGACGGCAAACAAACCGCACAAGCAGCCAATACCATACCGATAACTGTAGTCCTTTTCATATTGCTTGTTCTTTTAGAATGTGATATTCATACTGCACAACACCGATTTTGCACGGGGATACGAGTTGTTGTCATATCCGATAGCAAAACCTGATGCCGGTATCTCCGGATCAAATCCGTCATAATTGGTCCATGTGAAAAAGTCTTGCATCATCACCGAGAACGTCCAGTCCTGCATGTGCATTTTGGTCAACCACTTCTTGGGCAGGGAATAACTGACCTTCAGGTTCTTCAGACGGATATAACTGCCGTCCTCTATCCACAGACTGCTGTTCAAGCGGGTGTTCTGCACCACGGCACGGTTGATACTAGGTATCGGATATTTGGCTATATCACCGGGAGCCAGCCACGACTGTGACAGATACACGGGACTGGCTTGGGTCAGTGTACCGTATATATGCGCATTACGGTTTGCCTCATATACATTGATCACATCACCTCCTACCGAGAACGTGAAGAAGGCACTCACACGCAACCCTTTCCAGCGGAACTCCGTATTGAAACCGCCTGTAAAGTCCGGCAAGCCGCAACCGATTACCTGTCGGTCGTCTGCATTGATCACGCCGTCATGATTCACATCGTCCCACATTACGTCACCACCTTTGAATATCTCACCCTTTTCCGTTCCATAACGCAATTGATGAACCTCTCCCTCATAACGCTGACCGTCCAACTGATATTCAACGAACCTGTCTTTTTCATCAAATACGGGAGTCAGTTGTTCCCAGTTGTCTGTAAATGCATTCGATTGGTCGTAGGGAAATATCTGCAATGCCTTGTAACCGTACATCGTGCCAAGCGTATAACCGTTGTCTATGATGTAGAGATCATTGTGAATACTCACATTCTCTTCCGGGATATTCAGCAACTTGTTGCGGTTGAACGCAAAGTTGATATTGGCTGTCCAATCAAAATCACGTGTCTTGACCATGTGCCCCGATATGATAAACTCCAGACCTTTGTTCGAGATATTGCCCACATTGGTGTAACTCGTGCTGAAACCGCTTGTCCCCGGTAATTTCATTGCGAACAGCACGTCCTTGGTATCTTTCTTATACAAGTCAAACACCAGGCCGAGACGACCGTTCAGCATACTCAAATCCAATCCGAGATTATGCTGTGTTGTCGTCTCCCAACCCAGTACATCATTCTCCAACTGGGTCGGGTAGATGCCTACATAATCTCCGTAAGCGATATTCGAATAGCGCGACATGGCGGCATAGTCACTGGCGGTTTGATTACCCGTCATACCGAAACTGTACCGTATCTTCAGGTCGGTCAAGGCAGGCTTCGCCCATTCCATCCAGCGCTCTTCCGACAATCGCCAACCCGCGCTCACACTGGGGAAATACCCCCACCGCTTGCTCTTTCCGAAGCGGGAAGAACCGTCGGCACGCACATTGGCATTCACCATGTAACGTCCCTTGTACGAATAGCCTGCACGCGCAAAAAACGATGCCATTCTGTTCTCGGTCTGATAGTGATACGTATTGTTGATATTCACTTCATTGTAAGCATACGACGTCTCTATAGCCTCCGAAATGTTACCCGACACTGCCAGATTCACATACTCGCTTCTGTATCCTTGCAAACTGAAACCGACCATTGCGGACAAGTTATGGTCATTTGCAAAAGTATGGTTATAACTCAGTACATCCTCATGTGTCCAACGCAGCGAAGTGGTGTTTCTGTTACTCGAAGCGGCTATCGACTGCGCACTCAGGATTGCCGGCTGGAAATAACGGTAGTTGTTCTGGTTGAACGTACCGGAAACAGATGTCCTGAATGTCAAATCCTCTATGATCTTATAGTCTATGAACTCGTTGAAGTTCAACTCGTAGTACTTGTTATTGTTCACACATATCTCCGACCATGCCAACGGATTGTTCCGGCTCGCTATCACGGGAGCATAGGTTCCGTCGTCAAACCGCATAGCCATATTGGCAGGACGTTCCAGGATTCGCTGCCGCGCGCCGCCCGGAGTTCTTCTGTTTGCACCAGTTGAAAACGACAGACGACTTCCTACCGTCACTTTTTCATGGGGTTTGTAATCCACATTCAAACGGAACGTACCGCGTCTATTCCATGTATTCAACGCAATTCCGTCGTCGTTCATATAACTCAACGACGAGAAATAAACCACCTTGTCAGTCTTGCTGCTGATACTCAGATCCACCTGGTGGGTCAATCCCGTACGAAACAACTCCTCCTGATAGTAGTAGTCATATCGGAACGAAGGGTTCAGAGAGTCATTCACATATACAGAATTGGTGGAAGAACCAGCCATGTAACTACGCAATATATCAAAGTCGATACACTCACGTCTGTTCATTTGCGGCAACGTCCGCCCAAGTTGCGAAACCTTCAGCGAATAGCCCACATTGACAGTCGGCTTTGCCGTGGCACCCTGTTTGGTCGTAACAATGATCACACCGTTGGCAGACTTCGAGCCGTAGATGGCAGCACTCGCAGCATCTTTCAGTACCTCTATGGAGGCTATATCCGCCGGAGCGATGTTGTCGATATTGCTCATTTCCATACCGTCCACAATAAACAACGGAGTTGCGCCCTCGCTGCTCAGTGTACTTGCACCGCGGATACGGAAATCACTTACGGCCCCCGGTTCACTACTGGTCACAATCTCCAAGCCGGACACCTTGCCTTGCAACGCACTGGCGACATTCACAGGCTTCGCTTCCATCAGTTGGTTCTCGTTCAATGAAGATATTGCTCCCGTGACATCACGTTTCTTCATCGTACCGTACCCCACAACCACGACTTCGTCCAACAGTTTGGTGTCTTCCTCCAAGATGATTTTCAACGAGGACTTGCCATTCACTTTTACGGTCTTCCGGTTATACCCCATGTAAGATACCTCCAAGACGGCATCCGGCTTCACCTGCAGCGAAAAGTTACCGTCAAAATCGGTAATTGTCCCATTGCCCGTACCTTTCTCCAACACCGTTGCACCGATGATGGGACCGGCACCCGACATATCCTCCACCACACCACTGACGCTTACCGTCTGTGCCATACCCAGCACTTGCACGCCGAGCAGTGCCACTACCATAATCCATATCTGTTTCATAACTCTTCTTTCTCTTTGACCGTTACTGTATAGCGTACAACTTTTCCGCTTTGCGAAGTAATACGAAAGACTACAGGAGACGTGTAATCTATCACATCCATATCCGCAAACGCCCGATAACCCGCACCATTATCATCCACCTCTATCGTGCAGCCATGCGACGAAGCACTCATATCTATGTGAGTACGCTGCGCACTCATATTGTAAATACCACCCCACCCTTGCGGCAAGAATATATCCAACACAGCACCGTCCGAATATTTGTCGGGCGTACCAGACAAACCGGAAGTCGGATCCAACGGGTCGGGTTGCACATCGGGTGAAACGGGGATATCCGACAGCACCAACCGCACCATCGAAGCATCCTGATAAACATAATCGGGAGTCACTGTCACCGTATAGTAGGCTTTCTTACCACTCTGAGCCGTCACTTCATACTCTACAGGTCCATCGGAAAAGTCCACTGCCTGAAGATTTTTCGGAGAGCATGTCGTCCACGGCGACAACACGATAGTCGGACGCAACCGCGTCAAATCAGCGTCCGCAGGCACACTCACCGTGACAACCCTGTTCACCTCATCAACCACGCCCTCCATCTGGATATACACTCCGCAATCCGAGTTATGGTAATAATCAAAATTGAACGACACTATCGCGCGCAAGTTTGCCAGCGGATAATCATCTATTGTTTTCTTGCAACCGGACAGCAGCACAATCGCAAGCAACAAACACAAGCCCCATCGCTTTTGTTTTTTCATAGCAGTCATTGATTTATTGTTTTACGCACAAAATTGGTTTTGCAAGATTACGGCATTTTGTCCTTATTCTCTCCTATCACTCGGAATATATTTTGCTCATATTGGCAAAATGCGCAGCAAAACGAGCAAACAATATATTATACAGCAATTCCTTTACTCATTTTAGCAGCACAATCACTACATCCATAGTGTAGCAGACCTATTCGCGGAACATTTCACCACCCAATGCCATACCCTCTATCCAAGACTTGTCAGAAAACAATCATCCGACAAGCAGCCGCATACCCGACAGCAACATATCACAACGTTATCGTACCAAAAAACTGCGGGCAATGGAAATCCGGTTTCGGCAACAGCACCGGTTGCCAACTCAAGAAATGAGGATAACGAGTCTTGTCAGCACACTTATAGAAATTAGCAAGCAAGGAGAAAGGCTCCCCCTTCCCAGGAACACGCCCCCCTGCAAACACAAGAGCCAACGGAATGGTAATCTGCACACTCCAATCAAACATGCCATCTTTTTCTTCTATACGTTCGTGAGGCAGACTGCATTTGCGAACAATCGCAGCCATTTCGTCCGGTGACAATCTTCGCACACCGTCTTTCCGCGACAAGCGTCTCGCAGCCACCATACTACCTATGCAGTTCGTTTCAAAATTCATATAATGCCCATCTCCCGGCACCCTGCAGAAGAACTCAACACAAGAGTCTTCCCACACAGGTTCCATATCATTCATTGCCAATGCACGCAATTGTCTCCCATGCACATTATAGGAAATTTCAATGCCCTCCCCTACTCCGTCAGGCATAGTCACACGCTTTACCTCCGCCGTTGCGACAGGGGCTTCGGGATACTGTTCCGGCCAATTGACCTTGTCAATAGAAAATTTCATAGTCTCTCAAATTTCAGCAATTACCTCAGACATTGCGTCAGCCACTTTCTCCTGTTCTTCCAGCAAACGCATTTGCGCCCGAGTACGTACGATATTATGTTCGGGATATTGTATCTTATAGTATGTGTCCCCGTTCAGATAATCTGTCAGGAAGCGAACCGCCTGCATATAACTCAGCAGCCTGCAACCATACGGCAACAACTCTTTTTCCAACGGAGTGAGGAACAAAGCCTTGCTCAGGTAACCACGCGCATACGCCCCGAACACTTCCATATTCACATGGATATTATCCAAGCACCTGTCATCTTCATCGCCTGTATTGGCAGCCGTGCGCATAAAATCACCGAAATCGGACAATACAAAGCCGGGCATCACCGTATCCAAATCCACAATGCAAAGCGGGCGACCGTCGGCATCAAACATCACATTGTTCACCTTTGTATCACAATGGTTGATACGCTTCGTCAATTGCCCAGCGCGGTACAACCGTTCCGCCAAGCACATATCATCGCGACGAGAATCTATCGCAGCCATCAAACCGCCACACTCACTCAAGCGTCCAGCCATATTCCGCGCAACCGCTTCGTCCAACTGCTGCAAGCGAAACTCTATATTATGGAAGTTCGGGATTGTTTCATGCAAGTCTTCAGCCCTCAAATCAGACAACAGACACTGAAACTCACCAAACGCCTGCCCCGTCAAGAATGCCGATTCCGCCGTAACTTTCTCTTTCGACCGTGCATTTTCAATCAGGACATACATCCGCCAATAATCACCCTCCTCCGTACGGTAGTACAATTTACCGTCAACAGCCGGCACCAAGCGCAACACACGACGATCGATATCCTTGATCCCCTGCGCCGTCAATTTAGCACGGATATGGTCCGTCACCTTACTTATATTAGCCTGCAATCCGTCCACATCCTTGAAGATATGGTGGTTGATCCGCTGCAAGAAATAGGAAGTATCTCCTTTCTCCACGCCTTTCAGTACAAAGGAGTCGTTGATAAACCCGACTTTCACGGGTTGCGGTGCCTGAACACCGTTTTTCAAGGCAAAATGCCGAATGATGCTATTCATGATACAAATTGTTTAATCGTGTCAGATTTGGCACAAAAGTACAACACTATGCAATAACAGACAAAAAAAGATGACAGTTTAGCCATCGTGTGCAAACCTTTTTCCCGATAGAGCAAAAACATTCACCTGTAACAACAAAACAAAATGTACCCAATGCCAAACAGAGCAACGACTGACGACAAAAACATACATACAGCAAAGACATTTCAACCAATACTGACGAGTCGGAAGAAAAGTGACAATCCCATACGACCCGACAGAAATTTTCCGTTTCATCTCTCTTGCAGGGGTCGATGAGGTCGGCTTGAGACCGGCTAAACGACAAGAACGTGCCATCGTCTTTCCAAGAACTGACAAACAAGTACAAAACCAGTTATAACGCCCCTCTCCAAACCATACAGTGACAAAGCAGTCCTTACCATTGTTCCGATTTATCCTGACAACTACATCCATTCCACACGGGAATCACATTAACATTCCCTGATTGTTGGCAGAATTGAATAATTATTATACCTTTGCTTGCGGATTGGCAATGCAGCCTTTCCATAAATCAGACCTACATATGAACAGAAACGTTCCATCTTTTTGCAGTCTTCTTTTCATTGCAATGATTACCTTACTTGCAAGTTGCGAGAAAACAGAACTCACCCCTACCATAGTAGGGACATGGACAGAGACCAATGACAAAATTTACTCAGAAGAAGGCGAGTCAGTGCTCAGGGCAATACTTGACTATGAGGCACAAACACAAACTCACTATGATGCGGAAGGAAACATAACAACCACGGAAGACTTTCTTTATGCAGTTACATATACCTTCGAAGAAGACGGGAAATATGTCTTTGTGACCAAGATTGACGGCAAGGAAGCCTCCGTTGACACCGGTATATATGAACTGATTGACAAAGACAACCAAAAGTATCTGAAATTCACCTATGATGACGGTTCCGAGAGCGAAATACAAGTGACAACGCTGACAAAGAAAGCATTGGTTATAGAATATCCTGCAAAACTAACAACACCAGATGGCAAAGTTTATCATTACAGATATGTATTGACCTTCAAACGATAGACTTCCGCTATCGAAAGAGCATAATCCAAGATCAGAAAGAAAGATTTCATTTTACAACACCCAAGAAACGAGACTATGACACGTATTGCATTTTTCGGTACCAAAAAGTACGACCAGCAGACTTTTGACAGCGTGAACGCTGTGCTTGACGAGGAGGGCGCGCCGCGCTATGGTTTTGAAATAAAATACTACAAGGCTCATCCAACGATGGACAATGTGGTATTGGTGCAAGGAGCGGTTGCGGTATGTTGCTTTGTGAATGACCCTTTGACAGCAGAAGTGATTGCGGAGATGGGTCGTCTCGGCGTGCGATTGATAGCCCTCCGCTGTGCGGGTTTTAACAATGTTGACCTTGCAGCAGCCGCTAAAGCGGGTATTCGCGTGGTGCGTGTGCCTGCTTATTCGCCGCATGCCATTGCCGAGTTCACGTTGGGGCTTATCCTTGCGCTGAACCGTCACCTGCCCCGTGCGGCGGCACGTACGAGAGACGGCAATTTTTCGTTGCAGGGGCTGATGGGTTTTGACCTGTACGGCAAGACGATAGGTATTATCGGTACGGGCAAGATAGCCAAAGTGCTGATTGAGATTCTGCAGGGGTTCGGGATGCGTATTCTGGGCAATGACCTGTATCCGGATGAGGCTTTTGCAAAGAAAAACGGTATGAAATACGTGCCGTTGGATACCTTGTTGCGCGAAGCGGATATCATATCGCTCCATTGTCCGCTGACGAAGGATAATTACCATCTGATAGATGCGGATGCTATCGGAAAGATGAAAGAGGGCGTGATGATTATCAATACGGGGCGCGGCGGCCTGATAGACACGGAGGCACTGATAGCAGGGCTGAAGAGCCGGCATGTGGGTTCGGCGGGTCTGGACGTGTATGAGGAAGAGGGCGGCTATTTCTATGAAGACGTGTCGGATGCCATCATTGAGGATGACGTGCTGGCTCGTCTGCTGAGTTTCAACAATGTGCTGCTGACCTCCCATCAGGCGTTCTTTACCCGTGAGGCACTAACGAACATAGCCACTACGACCTTGCAAAACGTGAAGGATTTCGTTGACGGCAAAGCGCTTGTGAATGAGGTGAAACCATAAATGGAATAACCGGCATATCATATGGCAAATATCTGTCATATTGCACGTATTGTTTTTTTTATCTATCTTTGCAGTTTAGCAGAAAAGAATCAGTTCGTAGGCAGTAGCCTGGTTGGTCTGTCGCTTGGTGGTTATCAATATGATAATACATCCAGAGGAAAGTCCGGGCAACACAGAGTACCATACCGGCTAGCAGCCGGCAGGCAGCAATGTTTGGCAAACGGCACAGAAAACAACCGCCTCTCCAGAAAAGAGGTAAGGGTGAAAAGGTAGGGCAAGAGCCTACCGGTCTTGTCGAAATACAAGACGTCAAGTCGTTCTATGGGTTGAAAGTTCAAGTAAACCGGTGTTTGGAGAAATACCATGAAGAGTTACTCGCTCAAGCCGGAGGGTAGAACGATAGAGTTTGAAGTAATGAGCAAACCATAGATTAATGGCAGACTTTTCTTTATGAAAAAACAGAACTCGGCTTATAGATCAGACTATTGCTTACGAACTTTTTTACACGCTAAACTATTGTATGTTTAAGAAGATATACCGATTTATCAGACATGACGTATGGTTGAGAACCGATGCAGAACTCTCGAAAGGGAAGAAGATCCTGTATATGGTGCTCAAGACGATTGTGCTTTCGATAAGAGGTTATGCCGAAGACGAACTGAACACCAGAGCAAAGGCTCTCACCTACTCTATGGTCTTTTCCGTTGTTCCTATTCTGGCTATGGTACTTGCGATTGCCAAAGGTTTCGGTTTTGAACAGATTATAGAAGACAAACTCAACAATATCGCTTTCTTGGAACAAACGAACGCCATTCCTGCTATAATGGGATTTGTGGAACGTTATTTGGCAACTACACAGGGCGGCTTGTTTCTTGGAATCGGTATCATTGTGTTGCTGTGGGCTGTGTATGCTTTCTTCCGTAACATAGAGTTATCATTCAACCGGATATGGAATGTAAAGAAGTCAAGAAACTATGTGCGTCAATTCACGGCGTATATAACCATTCTATTGATGATTCCAATGTTGGTTGTAGTCACAAGCGGTTTCTCTATCTTTCTTCACTCAACTTTAGCCCAGTACTCGTTGTTTGAATCTATGCCGGACTTCAAAGAGTTCTGTATCAAGTTCATACCATTCTTGCTTTGTTGGATTATCTTCTCATTGATGTATAACATCATTCCCAATACGAAAGTGAAATTCGCGGCTTCCGTCATACCGGGAATAGTTATAGGCACCCTATTCCAACTCTTGCAAATGCTCAGTGTCAACATCGTCATATTCCTATCCCGAACGAACATTGTATATGGTACTTTCGCAGCCATACCGCTTATACTGATGTGGCTGTATTGGTCTTGTCTGCTTACGTTGATTGGCGCAGAGATGTCTTATGCTATTCAAAACAATGAATACTTTGAATACGACACTGAGATGCAAAATATGTCAAGGCGATACAGGGATTTCATCACACTATACCTCACCTACGCTGTCGTACAGCAATTCGAAGAAGGACTTCTCCCGCAAAGTGCCTATCAACTTGCCAAACGCACAGCCTTGCCCATCCGTTTGGTAAACGACATGACGGCACAATTGGTAGAAGTAGGTATCTTGAGAGAAACGTATATTGAAGAAAACATTGATAAAACCTATATGCCTGCCATGGATATTCATAAACTGACGGTGGCTGTACTTATGGAACGCATTGACCGGCAGGGAACCGAAGACTTCATCAAGAATATCCCCACGGAAATGGAGGCTGTTTGGCAGAATTGGAAACGCTTTAAGGAAAACAACTCAGATTTGAACATCTCGAATCTTCTTGTAAAAGATTTGCCTGTCATGAAAGAAAACAACGATTAACCTGTTTATAGTATGAAGAAAACACTGATTTTAACTTGTTGTATAATACTCTGCGCCGCCTTATCGGCTCAAACAATCTCCAAAGTGGAACCGCTTTCTTGGTGGACAGATATGAACTGCCCGCTTACCTTGATGTTCTATGGAAACAACTTGCAGGATGCGAAAATCACCATTCAGAAATATGAAGGCAACAAACGGATTCCGACACAAGGCTTGATACTCAAAGGACAGCATAATGCAGAGAGTCCCAACTATCTCTTTGCCGACATCGAAGTGAATGAAGCGGGTGACTATCTCTTTACTCTGCAGAAAGGGAAAAAGAAAACCTCTGTCAAATATACCATCAACACCAGACGAGCAGGCAGCAGAGAACGTGCAAGTTTCACCACGAAAGACGTGATATATCTCCTTATGCCTGATCGCTTTGTTGATGGCGACTCAACAAACAACTATATGACTTCAGTCAAAGAACCTACTGACAAACAAAATATACATGGAAGATATGGAGGTGATATACAGGGCATTATCAACTCTCTCGACTATATCAAGAATCTGGGAGCAACTATGATTTGGCCGACTCCTCTTCTGCTTGATAATGAAGAATCCTGGAGTTACCACGGCTATGCCTGTGCCGATTACTATCATATCGACCCCCGTTTCGGCTCCAACGAACTCTATAAACATTTGGTCAGCACGGCTCACCAAAAAGGATTAGGCATGATTATGGACATTGTCACCAACCATTGTGGTTTGGCACATTGGTGGATGAACGACCTGCCTTACAACGATTGGATACACCAATATCCGGAATATACGCAGACGAACAACGTCTTCACGACACACTACGATATCAATGCTTCGCAGTACGACCTCAATCTCCATCAGACAGGGTGGTTCGATACCCACATGCCCGATATGAACTTGGACAATCCCGACCTGCTGCAGTATTTCAAGCAATGGGCTATCTGGTGGGTCGAGTACGCCGATTTGGATGGCTTGCGTGTTGATACCTACCCTTATAACGAAAAACACCCCATGAGCGAGTGGTGCAAAGCCGTCCGCGAGGAATATCCCAATATCAACATTGTTGGAGAGTGTTGGACTCGTCCGGCTTCCAATATAGCCTACTGGCAAGCCGATGCGCATAACAAAGACGGATTCAACTCGCATCTGCCCTCCGTGATGGATTTTCCAACGGAAGAGGCTGTCCGGCAAGCCCTCGAAAACAATGGCGAAGGTTGGGGCAATGGACTGACGCGCGTCTATGATGCTATCGCCCAGGACTATCTCTATGCCGATGTCAATAATCTGCTCGTATTCTTAGGTAATCATGACATGGATCATATCGCAGACGTTGTTCTCGATAACGATTTGCATAGAGTCAAACTCGCAATCACCATGGCTGCAACCATGCGTGGTATTCTTCAGATCTATACAGGCGATGAGTTCGGGCAACGCTCCAGAGACCTTTCCATGGGACACAGCGGACTCCGCCAGCCTCTTCTGAGCGAAAACGAACTGACACCCGAGCAAACAGATCTCTTGAATTATCATCGCCGGTTGCTGCGATTCCGGCACGATGAACCTGTTCTGCACAACGGGAAAACCATGCACTTCATGAGCAGGGATAATACGTACGCCTACTTCCGCTATACCGAAGAGGGGGCTGTCTTTGTCTTTCTCAATGCTTCGGAACAGGAGAAAAGCATTCCATGGGAACATTATGCAGAAATATCAGGACGCTATAATCCTGTAGGTCAAGAGGTTTTCACACAGTCTTCCGTAAGTATGCAAGACGAATATGTTGTACCGCCTCTCTCGTCTGTGGTAATCAAACTGACCAAGTAACAAAGTCTGTCCTTACAGAAGGCAAGTAGAATGTTGATGTCGAATGTAAAACCGCTGATTATTGCAGGTCCATGCAGTGCCGAGTCTGAAGAACAGGTTTTTCAGACTGCCGTGGCTGTGAAGCGCTTGGGAGTATCTGCCTTTCGTGCAGGGCTGTGGAAACCGCGTACGCGTCCCGGTTCTTTCTCTGGCGTAGGCGAAGAGGGACTGCCGTGGTTGCAACGGGTGCAGGACGAACTGCATTTGCCCGTTGCTACAGAGGTGGCTACTCCGGAGCATATCAACCGCTGTATGGAGGTCGGTATCAATATCCTGTGGGTCGGCGCACGAACAACTACCAATCCGTTTATGGTACAGCAGTTGGCTGACGAGTTGGCGCACTACGGACAGAAGCCTGTTGTCTTGGTCAAGAATCCGGTCAGTCCCGACATCAACTTGTGGTTGGGTGCCATTGAGAGATTCCGTAAAAACGGTGTAGAACGGATTATTGCAGTGCATCGTGGCTTTTACAGTCCCTACTCTGCCCCCTTAAGAAATATGCCGGATTGGTCTGTTCCCATTGAATTAAAGCGCAAACTTCCTGATATTTCCGTTGTATGTGATCCGTCCCATCTGACAGGCAATGCCTCTCTGGTCGCCGATATGGCAACACAGGCAATGCAGATAGGGTTCGACGGTTTGATGATTGAGTGCCATACCTGTCCCGACAAGGCGCTTTCCGATGCGGAACAACAGATTACGCCCCGACAATTGGAGACCATTCTGCATTCTTTCGCTGCAAAAAAAGAGTCGTCAGCCTCTGGGACAACGATTGAAACGGAACTGTTGGCTCGCAGAAAGCAGATTGACGAGATTGACAATGAATTGTGGCAACTCATCGCGAAGCGCCTTGATATAGCGCAGCAGATCGGACAATACAAGCGCGAACATAACCTCCCTATTTTGCAATCTGCGCGATATAACGACATCTTGCAGAAGCGTCTTGACTGGGCAGCCGGACACGGCATATCACAGTCTGCAGTACAGAAAATCATAGAGATACTCCACGAAGAATCCATCCGCCGGCAATTGTGACGCGTACCTTGTAGCCGGCTTTCCTGTTTTCAGAAGTTCTATGCCGTTCTTGCCGGTTCACGGAGATTCTTGTATGTATATATCCTCCCTGCCTTTAAGAGTCCGCTATAAAGTCGCTTCCTTGTAGCCGACCTCAACGACCCCTCATCGACCCCTCAACGATAGAATGACTTGTATTTTCGGCAATGCCAAAAACTATCTCAGTTTCCATGTCTGCCACGAGGTACCCACGGCGGCAGAGGGTGTGACGCAAGGTGTCTGCGACTTGCCGTTGAGGACGATAGATTGCTGGCGCACATTGGTGGTGATATAGTCACCAAGGTCTTGCAGGGTCACATTGCCAGCGGTGGATTGCAGTTTCTTGAGCAGGTAGTATGTAAACATACCATGCTGCTTCTCGCGGTTGGGATAGGCGGTCTCATCGCCTTGCGCCGCCGAGAACACCACCATATTGCCTTGCGGCACACCGTTCTTGGCTTTGAGAGCCACACCACGCGCCGATGCCAGCATACCCTCCTCACGCTTGCTGCCCGAGAAACAGGCATCCATGAAGATAGTCACATTGGCGGTGCTCATCTGCCCCAGCGAAGCATAGAGGTTATCCAACTTATACCCTGTAGTAACGTCCGTACTGATACCGTCCACAGGCAGCAGGTAGGCGGTGCGGCTGCTCTCGTCGGGAATACCGTGCCCCGCATAGTAGAAGATGATATGCGCATCGTCGAACACCTCGGTGATGTTCTCCAACCACATTACCTGCGCCTTGAGTTGGTTGCCCGTGGCATTCTGCACATAGCGGATATGCTTATCGGGAATACCCAATGTCTTCTTGCAATACTCGTAGAATATATTGCCGTCGTTGAGTGCAAAGGGCACCGATGCTACTGATTGGTAGTTCTCGTTGGCAATGATGACGGCAAAAGCCTTGTCGTTGCGGGTATTGGTGACGGGTATATTCTCGTACACATCTGCGACAAGGGTAGCGCGGTGTATCTCCACCTCCGAGTCGTGGCGTGCCACGTTCATCTCAATCGTTCCGCCGATGTGCTGCACCAACCACGAAGCATACGCCGTCGAGGCATTTGAGTTTCTGGCAGACATCAAGGACAAATATGACCTTATTATATTAGACCCGCCCGCCTTTGCCAAACACCGCGACGCTATCAAAAATGCCCTGCGTGGCTATCAGCGACTCAATGCGAAGGCGATTGAACAGATACGCCCGGGAGGTATATTGTTCACTTTCTCCTGCTCGCAGGCGGTGGACAAAGAGATGTTCCGTCTGGCTGTTTTCAGCGCGGCGGCACAAGTGGGGCGCAAAGTGCGTATCTTGCACCAACTGCACCAGCCGCAAGACCATCCCATCAACATCTACCACCCCGAAGGCGAATACCTCAAGGGACTGGTCTTGCAAGTGGAATAGCCCCCAAAACTCCCAACTTTCAACTTTCCAACTGCTTTCAACTCTAAACTTTCAACTTATCCGCTAAAACTATGACCAATCACATCGTATGCTTTGATACCGAGACCACCGGTTTAGACGTTCAGCGCGACTCTATTATCCAATTGTCGTTGGTCAAGTTCGACTCGCGCACTTTTGAGGAAATAGAAGCACTCGACTGGTATATCTTGCCCTCTTGCCCCTATCTTTATTATATAAGAAAAAAGTTGTATCTTTGCGGGCGAAAAGGATATATACTATGTTAAGCATGGATACATATATGCGAGGTATGGGCGGCTATCACTTGGGGTGTATGGCAACCTGTATGGCGGCATGTAGTGCGAAAGCGGCAGTGGAATACTGCGTGCATAATGTGCTGTGTATCAGCGGATTTACCCCCCCCCGTATCGGCATACGCAAAGGCTGCGAAAAGCAGGATAAACCATGCTCTGTCATCTATAAAAAAGACGAAACGTATGTTGTCTATAACAGCGTCTGTCGGGCATATTGTGCCTGACAGACGCTGCTGCATATAGGGATAATGTATAATCAAAAACAATATCTAACCAACTAAACAATAATTTATTATGAAGAAATTTCTACTCAGTATGGCAC
>JBNMIS010000045.1:0-17215 GCA_050873385.1 Bacteroidales bacterium
AGATAGACAGAATTCAAGTATCCTCCATCCACCCAGCGCTCGTGACCATACATAGCCATGAGATAGGTATTACACAAAGCCGCAGCCCTGTCCACATTGAACTGCCGGATTTCCATATTGGCACTCTTGTAGCGAGAGGGACCCAAGCCATACCGTGGAAAACCTATCAGCACCAATTCATAGTGTTCCCTCCCGACTCTTTTATTGAGTTGTTCTATAAGGAAGCCCAAGTTCTGATTAAGATTCAAGTACATATCTTCCTGCGCAGCACAAGAGAGCATATCCGAGTTCCGGCGGGGAGCCACAACCGTCATTTCCAAGAGCAGAAGGTCGGGAGCAATATCCATTCCCAGTTCCTGTCCTTGCTGTATATCAAGTGCCAACTCCACCACCAAATCGTTGGCAACGGGAGAAGTGGACAAGTCGTCAGGCAGAGTATATTGGAATTTCTGCTGCTTTTTTTCCTGTTCATCAGGGTGCAGATAGGACTGCATATCCATACGGGGAGTCCACTGCCGTGCGGCAATCTCAGCGAAACGACCATTCACATTCATTTTGTCCGCCTCTTCGGGAAGTCCTTCCGAATAGAAAGAAGTAGTAGCCCAGCGCATGTCCTCACCATTGAGCCAGGCACAAGCATTTGCCGCATGTCCCGCCATAAGGATAACAGGATTAGCATGAATGCCCACGGCATAAATTTTACTCTGCGCCGAGTTGTTTGCCATACGGAAGTAATCGGACAACGCGGGTGCGAGAATGTTGGCAGGT
Source organism: Bacteroidales bacterium (assembly GCA_050873385.1). Classification (GTDB taxonomy): domain Bacteria; phylum Bacteroidota; class Bacteroidia; order Bacteroidales; family Paludibacteraceae; genus Colicola. The sequence goes on from JBNMIS010000045.1 coordinate 769, forward strand.
GACAACGACGAGGCTGTACCAATACCGGCATAAGACTTGTCTTCGAATACAGGATGTATGTTCCGGTCGGCACGCGAATAGTAGGTATCTGCCATTATTCCATGTTCTGACGGATTAACACCCGTCAGAAGCGTTGCGAGCGATTCACAGCCGCCATAGAGTGTATGGGAGAAATGAAGCGGCATTTCCAAGGCTTCTTCGTCCAATATACGCAGTCCGCCTTGCGGCATGAAAGGACGCATATCGGCAATACAGGTACGATTCAGCCCATCCACAGCCACCACCACCGTCAGCCGAGGGCTTGCGGACAAAGCCGAAGAAAATGCACCAAGCCCCAAGAGGGTGACAAGGATATATGTCTTCATTGTAATTTGATGCTTTCGAACACTCTTTCCCAAAATAAAGACATCGCGATACCAGCAGCAACGAATGTGCAGAAAATGGACAACAGGAACAAAGAGGAACGGGTGCCAAGTCTGCCCGATACACAGTCGGACAATCAATGCGGCATAAAAACAAAGTCCAATCCAGAGGTGTGCGCGGAGGAGACATTTCCGCCCCGCAGGGAACAAAACAAGCACAAAAGGCAGGAAGAAAACGGGGGAAAGGAAGAGGATGTTCCAGTTGTGTCCCACCAACGGATGCAAAGAAAAGAACGTAAGGAAGCAACAGATACAGCCCAACAGCCCATATACAAAGAAGAGAACAGCATCCAACCACCATGAAATCTTTTTGCGAGCGAGGTCACGGAAGGTTACCAAAAGAATCAAAAGACACAGGAGAAGCGTAGCCCATTCGGGAGACACCCACCAAGAACGGGTATCCACGACAAACGGTGAAGTTGTGTCACTTGCACACAACGGCATACCATTCTGCATTTTCACCTGCGAAACATAGTTCATCAACTGTTCGGGAAGAAAGAGCGACTGCTCCAGAGTCATTGTCTGATCTGCATCTTTCCCGAAAATAAGATTGATACCATAATTCAACCACGACCAGCGTCCCGCATAATAAGAAATGAGCCTGCGATAGGTGTTATCCGTTTTCTCCGCCAAAAGAGAGTCTCCGTTTTCAGGACCGATTACCTGCCGGAGCAAACAATAGGGACGGGTAGCACAATTGTCGAAGACAAAATTATAGCGATAGAACCGATTTTCCGGACGATAGTTATCCAACAACTTATCCAACAAGAGTTGCTGTTGCGATTGCGACAAATTCAGCACTTGCTCATAGGTTATCCGACCAATGGAAGCATTACCGGCAACAAACCACTGCATATCCTCCACTCCCAACTGATAGTCGGTTTCGCCCTTAACGAAACGCAGGTAGAAGTTGTCTGCATCGAAACTGAACAAGCCGTAGTTGAAGACCCAGTCCACCCCTTGTGCCGCATCCGTAATACGAATAGCCGAATGCCCGAATTTGCTATAGGCTTCCGTACCCGGCGTGCAAGTCAGCAAAGAGGTCCGTGCATCAGGACTCAGCATAATCTGCGCTCCTGCCGGTGAAAAAGACAACAAAAAGCAGGCACACAATAATGATATCTTTCCAAGAAAACAGTGTTTCATTTTACAATCATCGCAAGTGTGCAAAGATAGGAAATATCTATCAATCGCACAAGACGGAATTGCAGGCGGAAAGCATACCCAACCTGCCAATTTTACGACAGGGCCATTGATATCTCCTTATCTTCCTCCCAAAGAAAGAACAACCATAACCATGTTTCATCCTATTGATTCCTGGTCAAGGAGTCGATGAGGTCGGCTTAAGGGGGCGTAGAAATCTCCTGCAAAACATTATGCGTTTCACAGGAGAAACAGGAATCTCCAGACAGTGCCAGACAAGATGTTATCCAATCCGTTCCCGCACAAAACAAAACAGGAAAGTTGTTGTCAGTCAGACTGAAAGGACTACATACATTCCACTATTTATTGTTGCATTGTTCCCTGTACACAGAAATAGTTCAGGAGTTCATCTCTCCGCCATTCCGTGAGTTGTTTGTAGAACTGCTTGGTCATTGTTACACGTGCATGCCCCCCCGTAAGATTCACCACATTGCGACGAACTTCATCGTAGATTGAAAGTTGTATGGGGATATTGCCTTGGTGTGCCTTACAAAGTTCGACAAAGCGGGAAGAGAAAGCGGGTGTAACATGCTCAATAGGAATCTGAATCTCAATAGATTGCAGGCATTTTTCCTGCAATCTATTAAGATATTCCACATCGGTTACCAGGTATTCATATTCGGCTTCTTCCTCCGATTTAGGTTTGAAATAGCGTCGTCCTTCCCCTCTCTGCTGTATGCGCCCCGTAAGCACTACATAGGCATTTTGAGAGAGCCGTTTCCCGACACGCTCAAAGGTGTCACCGAACAAGAAAAACTCATACGAACCAGTATAATCCTCCAATGTATAGCGTCCGTAGGCACGATTGCTTTTCTGAGAAAAGAGTTCTGCCGCCTGCGTTATGATGCCACCCAAAGCAAATGTCTTACCGGCATATTTCTTAAGCCATTCCGAGGGGGAGAGTTGATCCTCCGGCGTCTCGAAAGAGTCTCTTGCATTCGGTTCACGGAACCGGCTGAAATAGTTGAGTTCTTCTGTCGTGATATTACACAATTCCTTTATCTCGAACTCATAATCCTCCAACGGATGGGCCGAAAGACAGATTCCGATAAGTTGTTTTTCAATATTGAGCCGTTCGATGACCGTAGCACGCTCCACTTCCGGAATTTCGGGATGTTTTATCTCAATGGCATCCGCATCGCCCAAATCACCGAAGAGAGAGACAGTGTTCCGCTCTTTGGCAGCCTGATAATTGTTGCCATACCGGACGAGGGTATCCAATACGTTTTCACCTTTGCCGTTAACCGCCACAAGTTGCTCCCGATACAATCCTTCGAAGCAATCGAAAGCCCCGGAAAGCGCCAAATTCTCGATGGTTTTGCGATTGCAAGCCTGCAGGTTAACCCTTTCCAAGAAATCGAACAGGCTCTTATACTTACCTCCACGGTTACGCTCCGAGATAATCTGTTCCACGGCACTCTCCCCTACTCCTTTGATACCGCCCAAACCGAAGCGGATGTCCCCGTGTGTGTTCACCGTAAAGTTGAGTTCCGACTCGTTCACATCAGGTTCCAAGACACTTATACCAAGCATCTTGCACTCGTCCATAAACTTGGTCACATCCGTTATATTATCCTTGGAGATGGTAAGGTTGGCAGCCATGAACTCGGCAGGATAGTGCGCTTTAAGGTAAGCGGTCTGATAAGCGACCCATGCATAGCAAGTAGCATGCGACTTATTGAACGCATATCTGGCAAAAGCCAACCAGTCTTTCCAGATCTTGTCCAAGACAACGGGATCGTGTCCATTCTTCTTTCCCCCCTCAATGAACTTAGGATAAAGAGACGTCAGAAGCGCTATCAACTTCTTACCCATAGCCTTACGCAAGAGGTCACTCTCGCCCCGAGTGAAACCCGCAATAAGACGCGAGAGAAGCATGACCTGCTCCTGATAGACCGTGACACCATAGGTTTCCTTGAGGTACTTCTCCATACAGGGAAGGTCGTAGGTAATGGGTTCTTTTCCCTGTTTGCGGCGGATGAACTGCGGGATGTAATCCATCGGGCCCGGACGATACAAGGCATTCATGGCAATGAGGTCGCCAATAACCGTCGGCTTCAGTTCCCGCAGGTTTTTTTGCATTCCCGGAGACTCGAACTGGAATATAGCAATGGTTTTTCCTTCCTGAAACAACTTATAGGTCAGTTCATCATCGAGAGGAATATGATCAATATCAACCGTTATTCCTTTGGATTTGCGGATATTGGCAAGCGTTTCTTTTATGATAGTGAGGGTTTTAAGCCCCAAGAAGTCCATCTTAATCAATCCGACAGACTCTACCACGTGCCCGTCGTATTCCGTCACCAACTGGTCTTGCCCAGTCTTAGGATCTTTGACCGTAGCCAACGGTGCGAACTCCGTAAGGTCGTCGGCACCAATAATCAAACCGCAAGCATGGACACCGACACCACGGATAGTGTCCTCCAGTTCTTCTGCAAAATGCAATGTGTCAGCCACTTTCTTATCATCACTATTGAGCATGGCACGGAGTTGATCAACATACTTATAGCAATTATGCAGATTGACAGATGGTGTTTTACCTTTCTCGTCTTTTATAGAATCGGGAAACTTGTCCGGAATGAGGTTTTTGATTGCATTAACCGTACTCAGGGGCACTCCCTGCACACGTCCCATATCCGCAATGACCGCTTTGGTAGCCATTGTGTTGTAGGTGATGATATGCGCCACATGCGTTGCCCCGTATTTTTTTATCACCCAATCGAAGACACGCGCCCGACCTGCATCGTCGAAATCGACATCAATATCAGGCAAAGATATACGGTCGGGATTAAGGAACCGCTCAAACAGAAGGTCGTATTTAAGAGGATCAACATCCGTTATCCGCAAGCAATAGGCAACCACACTACCGGCAGCACTACCACGTCCCGGACCGACCGAGACATCCAACTCTTCGCGTGCAGCCCGGATATAGTCCATGACGATGAGAAAGTAGCCCGGGAAACCCATAGTCTTCATGATATGCAACTCAAAGGTAATCCGTTCGGTCTGCTCCTCCGTCAGTTGTTCCCCGTAGCGTTCATGCGCCCCTTTCCACGCAAGGAAAGAGAGATAGTCCGCCTCCAATTTGACACGGTACAAACTATCATATCCACCCAATGTCGCGATTTTCTTCTCCGCATCCTCTTGAGACAGCACAACTTCGTGATGTTCGTTTTGCGTGAACTCATCGAACAAATCTTTGTGAGAGAATTTTTTACGGTATTCTTCCTCTGTTCCAAAAGACTCAGGAATAGGGAATTTAGGCATAATAGGTGCAGAGTCAATATTATAGACTTCCACTTTGTCCACAATCTCTTGCGTATTTTCCAAAGCCTCAGGCAGATCGCTGAAAATGGCTTCCATCTCCTGCGGCGTTTTCAGCCATTCCTGCTTGGTATAGTGCATTCGATTGGTATCGGCATAATCCTTGCCCGTAGAAACACAGATGAGACGATCGTGCGCTTCACCATGTTCTTCTTCCACAAAGTGTACGTCGTTGGTACAAATGATTTTCGTATTGGTTTTGCGTGCGAGTTCGATGAGTACGGGATTAACCTCCATTTGCCGCTGGTAAACATTCTGATCTCCAAAAGGTTTGTCGGTTTTGTGTCGCTGCAACTCTATGTAATAGTCATCTCCAAAGACCGATTTGAACCAGCGAACAGACTCTTCCGCCTCATCGATTCTTCCCTGCAAAATCAACTGAGGCAGTTCACCACCCAAACACGCCGAAGATACTATGACACCTTCGTGATATTTCTCCAGCAGTTCTTTATCAATACGAGGACGGTCATAGAAACCTTCGATGAAAGAATAACTAATCATCTTGCAAAGGTTCTTATAGCCCGTCTTGTTCTTAGCGAGCAAAATAAGATGCCAACCACTCCGGTCGACGATATGCTCGCGACCTTCTCCCGTTACCTCCTTGACCGTCTTATCCTTTTTCAAACGATGGCGACGGGCGCAATAGGCTTCCACTCCCACAATAGGTTTGAAAGGGATGAAGTTGTCGGCTTTCTCTTGCAGTGAGGTGAGTTGCTGTTTATACAGAGGCAGATTCTTAACGAAATCCTTAGCATCTTTTATCTTGACCTCCAGAGTACGCTTTTCATGCTCATCAGTCTCCGTCTCCAAAGCCTTCTGCCATTCCGGTAACTTCGCTATCTGTTCCTCACATTTTTGGATGTTCTCCTGACACTCTTTCACGGCTTTCTTTGGGGCACCATTCACCTTCTTACTATAATCAAGGAACTCCTTGATGCCGTACATATTGCCATGATCGGTGAGTGCCATGCTATGCATTCCACAGCGCTGGCACTTGTCAACCAAAGCGGGAACCTTAGACATTCCGTCCAAAGTAGAATAATGGGAGTGAACATGTAAATGTGTGAAGTTCATATTCTATAATACAGATAGTTACGAATTATTTTCTCAGTTTCAGTCCTGCAAGGATGGTATCAGGACAAAAGTCAAATACAGAAGCCATTTCTCCTGACATACACAAGCCACAGCGGTTGCAAACATCAGAATTCATCGCCGCGCAATAGCCTCTTGAGCCATCGGCGTAAATAAAGTTTGTTACCCAGCACCGCTTCTTGAGGCGTTTAACATCCTTCATTTTGCGTAGCCCCGAATAGGAATTCATGACGGGATACCCTCTTTTTTTATATGAAATGACCTTATCAATGTACTGATTTCGGGTTTCATCATCGAGCGCAAGCGATTCCGTCCCGGGAAAAGGAGTATGAAAATTGATGGAAATCTGCTCGATACACGGATTGGATTTCACATATTCCAGCGCATCGTCCAATCCTTTGCAGTTTATGGTATTGACCACCATGTTTACACTGAGGTGCGGCAGACGGGAATCACGAATGTTTCTCTCCAAACGAGCAAACGTACCTTCCCCCCGGACGGCATCGTGGAGCGCTCCGATTCCATCCATGCTAACCCAGAGACTATCGGCACGAACCCATGATATATCCTGTTGGGCATTGGTGGTTATGGTGGCAGAATAGAAACCGATGGCACGGGCAACACGAACGATATCGTTTATGTTTTTTCCGCCATCTCTCCACAACGTTGTTTCGCCTCCTTCTATATCCACAAAACGGGAGCCAAGTCCGTACGCATAGCGCAGTTGTTCACAGACTTGTGCAAACGTCATCACGTGATTATTCCCAGTCCGGTAAACCGAGCAGTGCTTACAACGAAGGTTGCACTTATCCGTGATAAACAGAACAGTCTGCAACGGAGCCTGTCTGCCGAAGAATTTGGCACGGATGAACCACCACGGCAGATAGAACATCTGTTTGAAAGCAACCGACGCCGTCATCATTTTATGCCTATTTTTTTGCGGATTTCCTTCGGGATGGCATCCTTATGAACGACGATATTCATCGTTTTGTATTCTGCGTAGGCTCTGCTTACATACCAAATCCCCTTGTAATCGCTTTTTTGGGTTCCCCACGAATTCTTCACCATGTAATACTGTTTTCCCGTTTGGTCGGCGGCGATACCATAGATGAGCATACCGTGGTCATCGGTTGTTTCCCAATTATCGTAAGCCTGTTGACGCATTGCCTGTGTCACTTGCACTTCGGGAAGCGGTCCTTTGGTCAGTTCGGCACGCTTGTCAGCCTCGCTCAGTCCCAACCAATGTGCCATATCCGACCCGATGAGATCAGCCCCTTGCGCCACATCGGGCATAACGCCGACTCCTTTCCGATTAAACCCTATCTCGCTGACATCGGCTCCCCAAGCCAGCGTGAAGCCATGATTGACAGCATAATCAAACACTTGCATCAGTTCATCGAGCGGAAGATTGTAACTTACCGACTGTCTCCAATTATCAGGAACTTCAATCGGGAACGCCTCATAGAAAGGATGGTGTGTGTATGAGGTGAGCGAGACATAATCGCCGGCATTCAGTCCGAGCATAGCGGCAAAGGAAACGGGAGTGTATTTCCTGCCTTGAAAGACAAAGGAATCAGGGCACTCACCGAGATACACATCATAGACGGCTGCCACCGCTTGCTGCCATACCGGCGACAATTTTTTCCAATTACCTTTAGCAACCGTATTCACCACCGCCCCTGCCACTGCATCCAACTCATTATGATCAGGCAACGTATCACCATACATTATTCCCTGCATAGCCTCTTGAGGTACCAAACCATAATGCTTCAGGCAATACAACACATCCGAGAAACTACCGCCCGGCGAGAAAGAAGCCTCTCCGTGATAGCGCACATAGTTTTTCGCACGATCCTGCATAGTATGGTGCACCACAAACATTTCACTCAAATCATATTCGCCCTTCCCCATCCGAAGCAACTCCGACTCAAGGAATCCCAAGGAAGAAAAACTCCAGCATGTAGAACTCTTGAACTGATTCTTAACCGATGTTATCGGGTTCTCGCGAACCGTCGTGAAGACAAATGCGCTATCCGCACCTCGACGGAGACTACCAACCTCTTGTGCAGATACGCTCACAGATACCAGCACCAAGCCCAAAGCAAAAATTATCTTTTTCATAAACCTATATCCAATTAGTCAGTCAATCAGGAAATTCCATCAAGTACGCCTTTATAAACCCGTCTATATCGCCATCCATAACCGCACCGACGTTGCTTGTCTGGTAGTTGGTTCTATGGTCTTTGACGCGCCGGTCATCAAAGACATAACTGCGAATCTGGCTTCCCCACTCTATCTTCTTCTTTCCCGCCTCCACTTTAGCCTGAGCCTGTCGCCGTTTTTCCAGTTCAAGTTCATAAAGTTGGCTACGCAACAAGCGCAAAGCATTCTCACGGTTTTTGGGCTGATCGCGCGTTTCAGTATTCTCTATCACGATCTCGTCGTCCAATCCCGTAAGCGGGTTCTTGAACTTATAGTGGAGACGAACCCCCGACTCCACCTTATTCACATTCTGCCCGCCGGCTCCCGAACTACGGAACGTATCCCAACTGATACCTGCCGGATTCACTTCAATCTCAATCGTATCATCAATCAACGGCACGACAAAGACAGAAGAGAACGATGTCATCCGTTTTCCTTGGGCGTTATAAGGCGACACCCGCACCAGACGATGAACGCCATTTTCGCTTTTCAGGTAGCCATAAGCCATATCGCCTTCCACCTTGAAAGTAACCGTTTTAATACCAGCCTCCTCGCCTTCCTGCAGGTTGCTAATCTCCGTCTTATAGTTATGTTTTTCGCAATAGCGCATATACATGCGGAAAAGCATATCCGCCCAGTCCTGCGCCTCGGTTCCTCCAGCACCCGCCACAATCTTGAGGACCGCAGACATCTGATCTTCCTCGTGCGACAGCATGTTCTTCATTTCCAAATCTTCCACTTCCTGCTGTGCTTTCGCATACGCTTCATCCACTTCCTGCTCCGTAGCCACCTCGTCTTTATAGAAATCGAACGCCAAGGTCAGTTCCTCAATCGCTTTGCGCACCCCCTCGTATCCCTCAATCCAATTTTTCAAAGTTTTCACCTTGCGCATTTGTGCTTCCGCCGCCTTCGGGTCATCCCAAAACTCAGGAGTCTGCGTATGCAATTCCTCCTCCTCCAATTGCATTTTCTTCTCATCAATAGCCAAGTAGCGACATAATTTATCCGCTCTACTCTGAAGATCTTTAAGTTGTTCTATCGTTATCATATCCATTCTACTATATGTTCGCAAAGGTAATCATTTTTTCCCATCTTTTCAACAGGAACAAGACGTAAACATATTCCGACCACCTCTGTTATTTTTCGAGAAAATTGCACGTGGACAAGGTCAAACAGATCCCCTGAAGGCTCGTCATCCGCCTTCCCATTATTCTTTTTCAAAAAAACAGCGTTCCCTCTTGCACATATAAAAAATATGATATACCTTTGCAGTCGTTTTCTGAAAAGGAGGAGAATCAGTAGCTCAGCAGGTAGAGCACATCCCTTTTAAGGATGGGGTCCTGGGTTCGAGCCCCAGCTGGTTCACAAAAGAAAGTGAATGTTTGCAAGGGAAAGAGACTCATCAGACAATGACGAGTCTCTTTTTTATTTGCCACAATCTATCATTCCCCACAAGAAAAAACAGAGACCCGGACGGATGCATGCGCCCCGAACCGGTTGACGAAACCAAAGCACCACCGGACTTCCGACTACACAGGAACGGCTATACATACAAAACCGTCCCTTTGCGATACCAGACTGCATCCATAAGTATCCCACCGAGGGGTCGTTGAGGTCGGCTTGACGTCCGCTACAACACACCTCTCACCCTTTTATTCCCAAGCGAAAAACTATCCGCCCATCAAACACACACTACACAACGGAAAAAGACCGAGAGACTCAACACACGCCATGCTCTCCGGATTCCACCCGCAACACTTTCCGACGGAGACCCGTTCCGCCGGAAAAGAACAAGAAAAGAAAGAAATCAATATTGGGCTGCGTCGTAAACGCTATCGGCTACTTCCGTCCCTTTCAGTTTCTCAATGATACAAAATGCAAAGTCAGCACTCAAACCAGGACCTTTTGCCGTAATAATATTCTTGGACTCAACGACCAATCCCCCCACGTAACTCTCCCCGATATAAGATTCAAAACCCGGATAACAAGTAGCCTGCTTTCCTTTCAGGATTCCCAATGTTCCCAAGACAGACGGAGCGGCACAGATTGCTGCAATGAGTTTGTTCTGCTCATTATGAGAGAGAAGAAGTTTTACCAAGCCCTGATGTTCTCCGAGACGGGTTGCTCCACCGGGAAGAACAAGCATTTCGGCATCCGAGAAATCGACATCTTCAAACAGCACATCAGCCTGCACAGCAACAGCATGTGCCCCCTCTACAAGAGTTTTCCCTGTCAGAGAAACGACAGTCACGGAAATCTCTGCACGGCGCAACAAATCGATGGTTGTAACGGCTTCTATTTCTTCAAAGCCCTTGTCAAGAAAGATGTAATTCATAAATGTTATGGTATTGGTTACTACTTGTTCGTAAATCTATATGTGATAGTTCCTATCACATCATTACTTCCAGACGAAAAAACAGCCTTATAACTTGCATCAATGCAGGCTTGTATCGTGGTTTTCTCCGATATAGTGGTTCCCACGCCCTGCGTTGCCGAAACGACTTTTCCCGCAGCGTTCACCCGTATTGCCACAACCACCCTTCCTTCCTGCACACCGGAAGCCTTCGGAGTGGACAAACGCCCCCGCAAAGACCGTCCGCCAAGCGACCAACTATGCCCGTCAGAAGAGCCCTGTCCTACAGGATTGCCCTGCATCGTACTGCCCTGCGAACTGCCGGAACCTGCAGAGGAAGACACATTCGACGAGAAGGCTCCCCCCATAAGTTTTTGCGCTTTCTCCACAGCCGCCTGCTGCTTTGCCCGTTCTTCCGCCGCTGCTTTTTCCTTGGCTATACGTTCCGCCTCCATGCGCGCTTTCTCATCCGCTTCTTTTTTACGACGGATCCGTTCCTGTTCTTCCCGTTGTTTCCGATCTTCCCTCTTGCGCTGCTCAGCCAGAACCAAGGATTCGTCGGTTTCCTGCGTCAACAGATCGTTCGCGGAAGGCTGTTGCGGCGGTGCAGGAGGAGTAACGATTTGCGGCACTGCACTGACAACAGACTCCTGCATACTCCCCTCTCCCATATCAGCATCGCCAAACGAAACCATAATGCCTTCCTCTTCAGGGGTCTCCGGGCGATCGATGTACACAACCCAAAGCAACAAGAAGAGCAGCAACATAAACACTATGGTTCCTACCGAGGCTATTATGTGAGACTTAGCACGCATTATCTGGCATTCTTTGTAGCGATAACCACCTTCATTTTATTTTTATTGGCAATATCCAAAACACGTACAACTTCCTTGTATGCAATGTCCTGATCGGCATGAAGAGCGATGTACGTTGAGGAATCGTTTGCCTGAATACCTACCAGGCAAGCCTCCAAATCCTCAGGCTGCACAGGGAACGGTTTCTGCTTGCCGATAGCCACGAAATAGTTGCCCAACTCATCGATATTCACTTTTGCCACCACCTGTTTGGTATTGGTCTTCGCCCTGCTTTGCGGCAGGTTAATCTTGATATCGTTGGGCGATGACATCGTACTTGCCATCACAAAGAACAGCAAGAGCAGGAAAATCAAGTCCGTCATAGAGGACATTGAGAACCCCGCTTCCACCTTATTTCTTCTCTTGAGTGCCATAGTACCACGTTATGCAGGTTCGTTGAGCAGATCCATGAACTCCATTGTACGTCCTTCCAGCAAACGCACAACCGAATCGATGCGAGAGACCAGATAGTTATAGGCAAAGATAACCAATATGCCGACGATGAGACCTCCAATAGTAGTTACCATAGCCTGATACATACCTTCGCTAAGAGCGGACAATTCGATGACGCCCGAGGCACTGCCCGCCATATTGTAGAAGGTTTGCACCATACCAATGACCGTTCCCAAGAAACCCAACATAGGTGCACCTGCGGATATTGTCGCCAGAATGACAAGGTTTTTCTCCAAGTTTGCCACTTCCAAGTTGCCCACATTTTCTATTGCCACCTGCACATCGTTCATAGGACGTCCAATACGGGATATACCTTTCTCGACCATACGAGCCGACGGAGTATCGGTTTTCCGACACAGATTAAGCGCCGAATCAATCTTACCCTCGTGGATATAGTCTTTTATTCTGTCCATAAACGACTTGTCTTCTTTTTTGGCAGCATTGATAACAACCAAACGTTCGATAAACAGGTAGACCGCCAGAGCCAGCAATACGGCAAGAACTATCATAATCCAACCTCCATAGGTTGCCATTTTCCATAGGTTCATAGGCTCAGCCTGTTCCATGACAGGAGTCGCCAGCAATTGTGCTGTGTCAATTTGAAAAAGCATATTCTATTGTTTTTGATTCTGTTATTCACGTTTTATATGTGTGCCAACTCTTTATAGCGCCGAATTGTTTCCCCGATACCAAGATACAGAGCATCGGCAATCAAGGCGTGCCCGATACTTACTTCGTCTATCCAAGGGAAGGCTTCCACCAAAGCACGCAAGTTTTGCAGGTTCAAGTCGTGTCCTGCATTCAGACCTATACCCAACTCCCTTGCCCTGCAGGCTGCCGGTGCATATTTCTGCAAAGCACGATGAGGATCAATACGATACAACTCGGCATAGGGTCCCGTATAAAGTTCCACCCTGTCACTGCCCAAACGTGCGGCACAGGCAACCATCTCCGGATCGGGATCCACAAAGACGGAAACCCTGATATTGCGCTGATGGAATTTTTCCACGAGTGTTTTCAGACCGTCGAAATGTTGCAACGTATTCCAACCATGGTTACTGGTAAGTTGTTCCGGATTGTCGGGCACAAGGGTTACCTGTGCAGGGCACACGGAACAAACCAATTCACAAAATCCGGCTGTGGGATTTCCCTCGATATTGAACTCTTTCGTAAGTATTTTCTTCAGTTCCCATACATCAGAGCGGCGTATATGCCTTTCGTCCGGGCGAGGGTGAACCGTGATTCCATCCGCTCCAAAACGCTCGCAATCCAAAGCGAACTGCTCTACATCGGGGACATTTCCACCCCGTGCATTACGCAAGGTAGCGATCTTATTGATATTTACACTCAAGAGTGCCATACTGCTCGCAAAAGTACGAAAAGAAAATGAACCGCACAAGTCATTCCACACATTTTGCGCAGTCAGAAAACGATACAAACAGAGCGAGTTACCCGAACTCCATTGAGACGCCAAAGGCATTGAACGAGACACAATCCGTCCAATGCCTTTAACCTATCCGCAATAGATACAGAGCGGATCACTTAGCCGTTGCCAAAGGTGCCGCCTGAGTATAAACACGCGCAGCCAATTCCTGGTCCAACTGATACATACCATAGCCGTTACCATCGAGCAGGCGCAATTTTTGGATAATCTCCGTCGCATTCTCTTCCTCCTCGACCTGTTCATCGATGAACCATTGGAGACGACTCTGCGAAGCAAAATCTTTCTCTTCGAGAGCAATTGCCATCAAGTTGTTAATCAAAGAAGTCACCTTCTCCTCATGTTTCAACGTATGTTCGAATGCTGCCAAAGGAGATTTCCAATCGGTATCAACAGCATCGATAGCCTTGAGAAGAACACGGCCACCCCGACTTTGCAAGTAATTGATGAAGATTTGAGCATGATCCTGCTCCTCTTTGAACTGGATAGCAAACCAATTAGCCATACCGAGATATCCTTCGTTTTGGCAATAGGAAGACATACTAAGGTACAGATAAGCCGACCACATTTCGGCATTGATTTGGGCGTTGATAGCGTCCTCCAAGCGTTTAGAAATCATAATCTTAAAGAATTAATCAGTTAATAATCAGCAGTTCATACAACAAACATTGTACTATGCTTTTTATTGATGCAACAAGAACCATACCAACGGCCCCGAAGTGCTAATATGGCAGGAGGCAAGACAGAAAGAAGCAGTACAGAGCGCAATAATGGCAGTTGTGCGAATGGTCAGATTATAGTATCTTTGCGGTCGCAGTTGCAAAACACACTGCACCGGAAAATAAACTATACATATTTTATCCAAACAATAAAGAGAACAACTATGATTCAACATGTAGTATTCTTCCGTCTATTGGACGAAGCAGAAGGACACAGCAAAGAAGAAAATGCAAAGATTATCCGCAAAGGTTTGTTATCGCTCCGTGACAAGATTGATGTATTAGTAAAAGAGGAAGTCGGAATCAATATTCCAAACGCCAAAAAGACAGATTATGACATTTGCCTACAATGTACGTTCCGTACATGGGAGGATGTGGATATCTATCAGAACCATCCCGAACACCTGAAAGTGGCAGCATATATCGGGAAATGCCGTTCGGGACGTGCTGCCGTGGATTACGAGATTCAAGACTAAGGAACACAAACCTGCCTTTTTTCCCCGTCCAGGAGTGCTTCAGGAGTCGTTGAGACCGGCTTGATACAGGCCGGCACCATGTGGCTTTCATTCTGCCTTTCCAGAACAAAGAAGCCATTCTAAAATCACATAGGAAGGAAAGCATACCGAGAGGTTCGTACAGCCATTATTATATTTTCCAGACGATTTGGCGATTACAAGAAAATGCCGACTTGATCAAACATCAAGTCGGCATTTTTGTTGTCAGTCAGTATGAAAAATTTGTCAGTCGGCAACATGAATCTCATGATGTGAGACTTGCGAAACCGGATCGACCTCTTCCATTTCGAGCGTACCTTTGGCGGCTTTGCGGTCGTGGATACGTCCCAAGACAAAGAGCAGCAGGCAGTTGATACAGAAATAGCCTCCGGCGAGTATCCACAGTGCAATATATTCGCGACTTGTCTGTGCCAGCGTGGCACCCATCGAGTTGATGTGGATAAAGCCGTGCGCACCCCATGTATAGGGGAAGATATAACTCAGATACAGCCACGCTTTGGGCAACATCTGTTGCGGCCACGATACACCCGCAATAAAGAGGAAAATAAGCGTGGACGAGATGAGCAGCACCATGCCGCTCTCGCGGTTGCGGATAAAGACGGACACCGACATCGAGAAATAGATGGTAGCCAAGAGGAACGGCACATAGAACTTCATAATGTCTATCGGGTTGCCGATATGGGGCAGGTTGAAGATACGCGGGATAAGCAGCAGATCAATTGCTCCGAGCGCCATATAAATCAGGAAATACGCCATAGAACGTCCGAGCGTGATACGCAGCACACTAGCGGAGCGTCTTGCCCCCGGCAAGAGGAACAGTTGGCGGTTCTCCTCACGCGCCGTACCGCCCAGCATACATATACCGAAGAAGAGCGTCTGGTGGAGGATAAGCATCAATACGGCAGGGATAAGGAACGAGGCATAACCTCCTGACGGACAGAAGAGTGCCGTCTCGGTATAGGGTGCGTCCTGCACAAGCGACCATGCAAACTCGGTGTTGTATCCCATTGCCTCGTAGCGGTCGATCTGGATATTGCGCATGCTTTCGAGCATAACCTGATTGCAACTCAGATAGACGGCTTTCATATAGAGGAACGACGACATATCGCAGTAGAGCGAGATATGCGCCTGCTCCAAACCCGAATTGATGGCAGCGGCATAGTCGGTCGGGAAATAGATGATTCCGTGCACTTTCTGGTCGCGCATCAGTGTCTCCGCCTCCTGCATGGACGCACATGAATAGGCGATGGTGATGTCGGGGCAGGCGTTCCAGCGATGGAGAAACTCGCGGCTCTCGGGCGAGCAACTCATATCCACTACCGCCACAGGCACATTCTCCACATTGTCTTTCCAATAGATACAATTATAGAGGATAGGGTAGGCTATACCCGCAAGGATAAAGATGACCAATACACCCGGATCACGGAAGACACGGCGCAGTTCGTCCACAAAGACAAATCCTGCCTCCTTGAACTTCAGCCATTGTGTATAGAGAAAACGATAGAAACTCATAGCAAATCAGACTCCTCCAAGCCCCCTCAAAGAGGGGGATGTCCAGAGCATTGTATTTATTAAACAATAGTCGTCATTTGAGCGGGTAGTTCTGGTAGAGCATAGCCTTGTAAAGACGCGGAGAGACGATCAGCGGCATAATGAAGAATGCGCACAAGCCCAGGCAAAGCGGAATGGAGTTGATGACAGGGGCTGCCATCAGCGCCTCGTTCACGTAGATGCGGTAGAAATAGCGCAACGGCACAAGGTATGTCCACGCCTGGATACCGGGGAGCATATTCATTACGGGGTAGGTAAAGCCCGAGAGCGAGAAACCCAACATTCCGTACAAAGCACCGATAGAGACGGCATCACGCA
>JBNMIS010000046.1:0-17080 GCA_050873385.1 Bacteroidales bacterium
GCATCGTAGGTATGGATAATCTGGTTGCCATTGGTAAACTGGATAGTATCGGGCAGATTGAGCAGGTTGTAACGAATCGCCGCAATACCACGGTCTTTGTCAAGCAGATATTGCCATTGGCATCGTAGGCAAAGTCATCACCCGAACTATTGGTGTCGTGGTAGCGTTTGTTGTCATAAGAAGAGGGAGGCATCCCATTGTCGGAGACACTGCACAACCGGTTGCCATCATAGGAAAACCACAGTTGGTTCATAGAGTCCGCATTATCCCAACGAACGAGGTCGCGGATATTACCCTGTTCATCGTAATGGAAATTCTCAGAATAGTAGTAATCCCCAAATGTGCCATTCAAGATGCTATAGGTACTACCAAGACGATTGAGTTTGTCGTAATAATAGAGATACCCATTGACTGTATTGCCATACGTCCATGTAGAGGTTGCTATATTCCCATTATAGCAACGAAATCCCATAACCGAGACAAGTGGGCATACCGTAGTGTAATAGAGTTTCTCTTCAAACTCTGCGGAGCGAATGGAGGTGATTTGGTTGCGGATATTATAGGAAAAACAAATACTATCCATGGCATCGTGAATAGTACGCTTGCGCACCCGCCCCAATTCATCGTAGGAGAAAGACTGCAGGGTGACAGGGGTGTCGTTACCATAAGTGTAGGCAGTGGTTAAAAGGCGATTGGCATGATCGTAGATATAGTGATAATGTTCGTTAATCTGCACACCATTGACGGTGGATTGAGAGAGCCATCTATCCACTATATTATTGGAGAAGTTGTAAGCGGTCTTCGTCATATCATAGCCACCCAAATGATTGGAGGACAGGCATTGTATTTCCCGCCCACGGTAGTCGTAATAACAGACAGAAACGGAATAATTGCCAGAACCATCCAAACTATAGGTACGTGTGCCCGTAAGCAACCCATGGGCATTTGCCGGCGAAGCAATACCAGAGAACGGAATGAATGTCAGATGCTGGCGAACACTATCGGGCAAGAGGGAAATGAAATCGTAGTTGTCGTAGTAACAGACTGTCAGCAATTGCGCAGGGTGACTGCTATAGAAATTGCAAGAATAGCCGGTGTTTGCCATCGGGTGATTATAAATTATCATCCGCATACAAGGTTTATTGTTTGATGAACATAGTACACTCTGTTGCCTCTCTGCCATTTACACATAGAATATATGTTCCATTGGGCAGATTGGAGATGTTTATATCTCTACTGGAAGCGTGTAGAAATTTTTGTCCCATTAAGGAGTAGACTACAACAGAGCATATCCCATCCAAACCTTGTATAGAGATATGGTCTTGCGCAGGGTTTGGCCACACTAAGAGTTCTCTGGAAAAGGTCGTCCTCAAGTTTCCAGTTCCTTTTTCTTGCATTGTCTTCGCATACACAGGTGCATGCATTGCGGAACGTATATTCTTACACGGCACATCACGTATGGCAAAGTGCGCGGAACTACCTGCTTTTGCCTCAAAACCATCTGCCAAACGTATTTGAGTACCCGAATAAATATAACATTCTGCTGATGATTCCATAGTAAAGTTCCCCAATGTAACATTGTCTCCTCCGACTTCAACATATAATGTATTTGACGCGACCGTACCCGAGGAATAAACAGGGCTACAATTCACAGCAGGTTCGATGCCAAACAAGGCTTCGTGTCCTTTGGTATAATGTATTGTAGTATTATTTTTAGGTATAAGAGAATCCAAAGCATAAAAAGCATTATTGGCTATTATACTTCCCCACCCCCAATTGATATGAAATAGATCACCTTCGTATCCATCAATAACGAATGCATGTTCTTTTCCATCCTTTTTGTTGGCGGCATATAATACAGGTCGTCCAGCATCAATTTCTGCTTTTAGTTTCTTTACCCAGTTAATTGTAAGATTTTTTGTGTGATGTGAGATATTGGAAGAATATCCAAATGTATTGCTTAATGCCTCCATTCCTTATATGGAGAGTTTGTCAAATTACGACTTTGATTCCATAATACTTTCGTACATCGATCAAGCAATACTTTTGTTTCTTCTCCTGTACTATGCGTACTAATCTGTTCCCATTCTGCATTATCCTCCATATTAGGCAAACTATCTTGTGCAAAACGAATAGCGTCATCATATTCATGCAACAAGCATCGCAGTCCATCGGGTATATCATTTAGATTAAAATTGGTATTTTGAGTAGAGTATGCCAAAATTGGCTGTACACGTGTATCACTCGACATGATTGCCCAACCGTTTTCTGTATTCAAAATATAGAGATGCGGGAAGGCTGTATCCGTCAGGCAGACCACATCATCTGTGTTTAACGATTGTGCTATAGGAACATTGTTTTTACCTGCTTTTTGCTGTAAAAACGAAACACCTATCTGTGTAGCATATTCTTTGTTTATCTCAATGGAGAATACTGCGATTCTGCAACATAGCAAAATGGCAACTATACTTGTATATCGTTTCATATCTTAATGCCGAATAGGATAGTATTTCCATGAACTGCAATCTATAGAAGATGCTTTTTTAAGATCTCCATTATCAAATATCTTTTGTATCATCTGTTCATACTGCTCTCCAACCCATATCAAATGATTGTACATATCGGGGGCTACCTCATCCAACCCACATGGAAATGAACCATCCCAAAAATATTTGGCATCAGCACACAAAACAGAATCTTCATTATAGTACTGACATTGTCCTTTCTGCAGAAGATCTTGCATACGGATTCCAAAGTATTTATCTACCTCATAGGAAGATATAGTATAACATTCCGTAAAAGGTCGTTCTGCTATCACCCCCGCTTCGTCCCATGCCCAACGTTGTTCTTGCGATTGCAGGTCTTCCCATTTAACGTTTATCAACACGGGCATATAAACTATATTTACGCTCATTGTACCACAACTCCACCAATGGGTCAAGAAATATCCGTCCCCTAAATTTACATATGGATATTGACCTATCAGAGCAGATTCGCAATTTCTTATATAGGTATAAGGTACTAATGTATCAGAAGACAAATCCCAAACGGTATTGGCAATCACATAATTGGCATACTCAGGCTTTGTAAATTTGATAACCTGAAAACCGATACCATCCGGTGTATCTACTACATCGCGACTTTCGCACCCGCTGCATACACAGCCTAACAAGCACACAAGACAGACTTGTAAAATAAAAAGGCACTTATTCATAGAAATATCCAATTGATTATTTAACTTTTCATGTTTATGCTGTTTCCCAAGCCATATCAAATGACTATACAGATATCGGCATACGGATATTATCGGTATATCTCATACCACACAACAAGTACATTTGCCTGTTGCAAAAACAACACATATAAGGCAAGAAGAAATAACTTCAGAATACTGCAGAGTTTTTTCATGACGGGCAGGTGGTTGGGTTAAGCGTAGCAAAGGTAAAACTAATAAATGAAGTATGCAAGGCGGCACAAACAATTCATGTCCGTGAAATCCCCGTTGTATGATGATTGATTTAATGAAAAAAGATAGTATCTTTGCAGTATGAAGGTCAAAGAATCGTTTCGACTATTAGTGAAGGAAATCACCGATTTTATCCGTGAGGATTTCAATCTGTGGGCATATCTATACGCCGCCGTATATGTTGCCACATTGGTTGTTCTGGCTTACGGACTACACGGCTACGAACTATATATCCGTCCGATATACAGCACGGGAGACGGCTGGTGGAAATTCCCCATCCTATACAGTCTGGTATATTTCGGAGTTGCCATACCCAATCTGGCAATCCGACGGGAATGGAACAAACTGCGCAATCCCCGCTTCTACCTGAAAGCATTGTTTTTCATCTGCCTCATGTCCGCCTCGTTGGGATACACCCAATACCGGGAGTGGTTTAACCACATGGGAGTATCTTATCTGGACCGTTCTTTCCTGCGTTACTCATGGGTATTTGCCGACGGGATATTCTTAGTTGTCGTACCACTCACCATCTACAAGTATTTATTCGATCGGAAAACAGACGGCATATACGGGTTGTGCAGAAAGACGGAACATCTGGAAATCTACCTGTTGGCATTATTGTGTCTGCTCCCTTTCGTGGCAGCCGCTTCATTCCTGCCTGATTTCCAGTCGTATTACCCGCGTTTCCGTCCCGACATTTATGAAGGCGCATTGGGCTTGCCCATGTGGGCAGTCACCACTATTTTCGAGACATGTTATGCCTCGGATTTCATTACCACCGAGGTATTCTTCAGGGGGGCGATGGTGATCGGCATGGCTGCCCTATTAGGACCGAGGGCCGTACTTCCGATGTGTGTATTCTATTGCAGCGTACACTTCGGCAAGCCGTTACTGGAGAGTTGCAGTGCAATATTCGGGGGCTATATACTGGGCATACTCGCCTACAAGACAAAGCACATCTGGGGCGGCGTGTGCGCCCATCTGGGCATTGCATTTATGATGGAGATAATGGGATTGATACATCTTTTTGCTCGACTATAAAACAAGACAAAGATATGAATGTAGCCATTGTAGGCGCCTCCGGCGCCGTAGGACAAGAGTTGATAAAGATATTGCAGGAACGCTCATTTCCCGTTGACAATCTGCGTTTATTCGGGTCGGTGCGCAGTGCAGGCAGGAGTTATCCGTTCAGAGGCAAAGATATTGTTGTAGAGGAACTAGTGCACGGCAATCAGTTTCAAGGAACAGACATAGTCTTCACATCGGCAGGAGCAAGTGTTTCACGCGAGTTTGCCGAAGATATTACACGCTTCGGAGCCATCATGATAGACAACTCCAGTGCATTCCGAATGGACAAGGATGTTCCGCTGGTGGTACCGGAAGTAAATGCCGCAGATGCACATTTCTGTCCGCGCCGCATCATATCCAACCCCAACTGCACCACGATACAGATGGTCGTGGCACTGAAAGCCATAGAAGACATCTCGCACATAGTACGTGTGCATGTTGCCACCTATCAAGCCGCATCGGGAGCGGGTGCGCAAGCCATGCAAGAATTGGAGGAACAATACCGAAGCATTGTCGAGGGAAAAGAGATTCCAATCCAAAAGTTCCCCTACCAATTGGCTTACAATCTTATCCCCCAGATAGACATCTTCACCGAGAACGACTACACGAAAGAGGAAATGAAGATGTATAACGAAACACGCAAGATAATGCATTCGGACATTGCCGTGAGTGCGACCTGTGTGCGAGTTCCATCGTTGCGCGCCCATTCAGAATGTGTCTGGGTGGAAACGGAAGACCCGATACCGGTTGCTCAGGCACGGAAAGCGTTTGCCAACGCCGCAGGCTGCCAACTGATGGACAATCCGGAACAGAAAGAATATCCCATGCCGCTGTATATATCGGGGAAAGATGATGTATATATCGGACGAATCAGAACGGATATAAGCCGGAAGAACGGCCTTGTATTCTGGTGCGTGAGCGACCAAATCAGAAAAGGAGCGGCTCTGAATGCAATTCAAATAGCCGAAGAATTTTGTCACAAATAGTACGAAGCGTCTTTCTGAATACAAGAGACTGGGTTATATCATTGATGCTCAGTCTCTTATTATTCTCCTGTCCAGGAACAGAGTTATTTACGATTGGACAATTCAGACCTCCCCGCCCCCTCCAAAGGAGGGGATGGACTTCCCTAATTCCCCTCAAAGGGGGGATTCATTTACCATTTTACGGATTTGTGATTTGAAACTGTCAATCTCCCGTCGAGGGGTCGATGAGGTCCCGATGAGGGCTCGTAGGAGAAACGTACAGACCTCCCTACCCCATCCAAAAGATGGGCTAAGGAAATGCTATCATCCTATTATGTATATTCATCTGAACAACAGCGTCAGCCCATATACCCAATTGCCACATAACCAAAGGAGGGGAGATACCCAAGTGTATCTCCCCTCCTTTAATTCAAAATTCACATTGTCCTTATTTCAAGGAAACCAATGTTTCAGCATCGGTTACTTCGAAACCGATCTTGTCTTCGCGAGCCAACCACCCCAGAGCGAGGTTGAGGTCTGCTTCTTTCAACTTAGTAGCCTTCTTGAGGGCTTTCGTAGAGAGCGCACCACCTTGCAGTGCATTCCAGACGAGTCCGGCATTCTCTCCAATCTTTACAGTTAACATAATACCTTAATAGTTAAATAATATACCTTGTCATCGAGAAACAACTTCCTCAATGCAAGCGCAAAGTTAGAAACAATTTCTCAAACCACCTAATCTGCGGCATAAAATGTTAAAAATGAGGGACGGACAGCAGAAACAAGGGGCTTAACCGTTAGAAAGTTGGTGCAAAGCCACCTTAGCCGCCTGTTGCTGCGCCGCCTTCTTAGTGCGACCTGCGCCCTGTGCGACCTGATTATCGTCGATCCGGACTTCGTAGATGAAGGTATGCTGATCGTTCTCCGAATCGTAGGATTCTCCTAACGAATTGAATACAACTTGTTTATGTTGATGTTGCCCCCACTCTAACAATTTCGACTTAAAGTCATTCTCTTTCTGAGGCATACAAAGACGCAAAGCCTCCTTATCCAAAATATACTCAGAAACAAACCTCTGCGCACGCTTATAACCATCCGCCATGTAGATTGCCCCAACGAGCGCTTCCAAAGCATTTCCATAGGCGTTCTCGGCATTACGGCGCAAAGGAATGGTTTTGTCAAGATGTTCGTGGAGTCCGATTTGTTTTGCCACCTTGTTGAGCCGCCCGCGGCAAACCAACCGAGAACGGTATGATGTGAGTTGCCCTTCTGACGCCTTAGGAAAATGCTGATACAAGAAATCGCCTACGACCAGCGATATCACAGCATCTCCCAAAAACTCCAAACGCTCATTACCGACCCCATCAACGGACTTATGACGAAGAGCCTTTATGTAAGGCGTGAACCACTTAGGCGTATAGCCAAGCAAGTTGACAAGAAAAAGGTAAGGCTCAGTACGTCTTCCCGCACCAAGCCTTACTTTTTGTATCAGTTTCCGGAACAACATCATGATTCTTCCCATTTCTTAAATATAACACAAGCATTGTGCCCCCCAAAGCCAAATGTGTTGGAGAGAGCATATCGCACGCTACGGCGTTGCGACTCGTTGAAAGTGAGATTCAACTTCGGGTCGATATGCTCATCGATGTCATCTCCATGGTTGATGGTAGGCGGGACAATGTCATTCTTCACCGCCAACACGGCAGCAAGCGCTTCAACTGCCCCTGCGGCACCGAGCATGTGCCCCGTCATGGACTTGGTGGAACTTATATTCACGCTATAGACACTATCACCAAAAAGAGAGCATATCGCATTTATTTCGGCGATGTCGCCCAAAAGAGTTGATGTGCCATGTGCATTGATATAATCAATTTCCTCAGGGAGAACACCGGCATCTTCCATAGCCAGTTTCATCACCCGCATGGCACCGGTTCCTTGCGGGTCGGGAGCCGTGAGATGATAGGCATCCGCCGTCATTCCCTCGCCCACCATTTCGGCATAGATTTTCGCCCCTCTCGCCTTGGCATGTCCGTACTCTTCCAAGACAAGACAAGCACCTCCCTCTCCAAGCACGAAACCATCGCGAGAAGCAGAGAAAGGTCGTGAGGCAGTCTCCGGAGAATCGTTGCGTGTGGACAAAGCGTGCATAGAATTGAATCCGCCTATCCCGCTCGGAGTGACACAAGCCTCGCTTCCTCCGGTAAGAATGACATCGGCTTTTCCCAAACGCAAGAGGTTGAAAGCTTCAGCAATAGCATGGTTGGAAGAAGCACAAGCGGACAAGGTGGTAAAATTGACCCCTTTTAACCCATACCTCAAAGAAATCTGTCCAGCGGCTATATCGCATATCACTTTCGGGATAAAGAAAGGATTAAAATGCGGTGTGCCATCGCCGAGAGCGAAATCGGATACTTCTTCTTCGAAAGTACGGAGTCCACCCATTCCGCTACCCCAAACCACGCCGATCCGTTCAGCGTTTTCCTTCTCCATCTCAAGATCCGCATCAGCAATTGCCTGCCCCGCCACATATAAGGCGTATTGAGCAAACAAATCCAACTTGCGTGCCTCCTTACGATCCAAAAACGAAGAAGCATCAAAGTTCTTCACCTCGCAAGCAAATTGCGTACGAAACTTTGATGCATCAAAGTGTGTAACAGGCTTTGCGCCGCTCTCTCCGCGGAGCATTGCGCTCCACATAGCGTCTACATCGTTTCCAATCGGAGTGACAGCACCTAACCCGGTTACAACTACTCTTTTGAGATTCATTTCAGTTGTTTTTAGAGAGCCGCTTTCGCTTTCTCTATATAATCAACAGCGTCTTTTACAGTCGAGATCTTTTCAGCCTCTTCATCAGGGATAGACAAACCAAACTCTTTCTCAAACTCCATAATCAATTCCACAGTATCCAAAGAATCAGCGTTCAAGTCGCTTGAAAAGTTTGCTTCCATTGTTACTTCTGACTCAGGTACACCCAATTTATCAACAATAATAGCCTTTACTTTGTTCTCAATTTCTGACATAATGCATCCATTTAGAGTTAAACATAAACTTTGCGACGGCACGATAGCAGAACCGAAACCATTTCGCAAAAAGCGGTGCAAAGTAACAACTTTTTGCCGACATACGCAAGAAAGGCGGAAGAAAACTACCGTTTCGCGTCCAATTCGACAACAATCCGCCCTAAATTGATGCCGGATTTGCCCATTTGTGCGAGGACGACATCGTGTCCGTCAAGGTTTGTCAAATGTCTGTTTTCGATGACCTTATGCGTATGTCCGCCAATAATGACATCGATATTACGTGTATTTTCGGCAAGCCATGCATCGCAAACGGGTGAACCGTTGGGATCGGTCCCCAAATGAGAAAGGCAGACAATCAGATCACAATGTTTCCGGTTGCGCAGGAAGTCCGCCACCTCGTTTGCGACAGGAAGCGGGTTTTCCCAACGGAGGGGGGCAAAGTTTTGCGGGGCAATAAGCCCGTCGGGACAGACTCCCAATCCCAGAATACCAATCTTAACACCTTTCCGGAAAAGAATCACGTAAGGCTTGACAATACCTTCCAACGGCGTGCCCTTGACCTGATAATTGGCGCAAACCACTGCAAACCGCGCTTCCGACAAGACTGCCGCCAAAGTATCCACGCCATTGTCAAACTCATGGTTTCCCAACGTTGCCACATCGTATTTCATACGGTTGAGCGCATCGATCTCCACCCTGCCATTATAGAAATTGAAGTAGGGCGTCCCCTGCGAAAAATCACCGGCATCCAGCAGAAGCAGTTCCGGCTCCTCGTTTCGGAACCGCTCAATCAGCCCCATCCGACGTGCATAGCCGCCTCTGCCCTCGTTTTTGGCTCCGGGCGCAATCGGTTCGACCTGAGAATGGGTATCGTTGGTATGCAATATAACAATCTTCACAGGGAGAGACACTTCCGTTTTGCCGCGCTGCCAACCGGTCAACGTTACGCACAACGCCACTACCAAAGCAGACAATGTGCAGACAATCTCTCTTTTTGTTTTCTTTCGGATCATATTCTTAGGTTCATTGAAGTTGCTTACACAAGTCGGCATCCGGAATCAGGCACATTATCTTTTTGCCATCGGGCGTATAAGTATGGTCGGGGAGGGCAAACAATTTGCCGAGCAGAGACTGCACCTCGTTGTCTGTAAGAAGTTTTCCGCAGTTCACCGCCATATCGTTTGCCAACGAGGATGCGATGGTTTTCTCCCACTGTTCCTGCGCCGTAGCCGTGAGCGCACCAACCGCCTGCAGGATATTGACCAGAGAACGGGACGCCAACGAGGCATCCAGAGAGGCAGGGACCGCATTCACCGCAAACGAATCGGGTCCGACACGGGTTATTTCGAAGCCGACGGCATCCAACTGTTGCTGTATTTCCAGCAGTGTCTGCGTGTCTTCGGAGGAGAAATCGAGTATCTCGGGGAACAAGACCTGCTGCTTTATCCCCTGTTTGTCATGAATCCGACGAAGAACCATCTCGTAGAACACAGCCGCATAAGCCCGCTGTTTATCTATCAGAACCAGTCCTTCCTCGACAGGGCACAGCAAATAATTCTCTTTATATTGATATGCGACGGACGGCTGCCTGAGAGCAGTATCTTGTTCTTCGTTCAACAAAGAGAGTTGCCCATGCCCCTGCAACGGCGCATAGACGCGCTCCCAACCGGCGACAGACTCCTTGCAGGACGCACCATGAGAACGAATGAACGGGTTGTAACCGGTGTTTACATTCACGACCGGAGGGGCGACGAGCCGATTATCCGGAGAGGGGGACGGAATATCGATATCTCCTTCGCGGTTAAAGTCGAGCGAAGGAACCAGATTGAATTTCCCCAACGATTCCCTGACGGCAGCCTGCAGAATCTGCCAAACAGGCTGCTCGTCGGCAAACTTTATCTCCGTCTTCGTGGGATGGATGTTCACATCAATGGAGTCTGCCGGCACAGAGAAGTATATAAAATAGGAGGGGCTATGGTCAGGCGGAAGCATACCGGCATACGCCGTCATGACAGCCTTATGGAAATAAGGGTGCTTCATGAACCTGCCATTTACAAAAAAGTATTGTTGCGGTGACTTGGAAGCCGCCTCGGGTTTGCCAATGAAGCCCGCCACGGAGACCAGAGGCGTTTCGGCTTTCACCTCCACAAGTTGCCCTGCATAGTTCTTCCGCAGAGACTTGCCGAAGACTGCCTCGATGCGCTGTTTGGTGGAGGCAGCAGGAAGATCGAACATCACCTCATCGTCGTTCACGAAAAGGAAATGCACCTGCGGATAGACCAATGCGATACGATAGAAGTCGGTGAGAAGGTTGCGCAATTCCGTAGCATTCGTTTTGAGGAAACGACGTCGTGCCGGCACGTTGAAAAAAAGGTTTTTCACCTTAATGCTTGTCCCCTTAGCCCCAGACGTCAGTTCCTGCCGCAAAACGGCAGACCCCTCAATCTCCAGATACACCGCCATTTCATCTTCTTCGCGCCTTGTCAGCAACTCAACCTGTGCGACTGCAGCCACCGACGCCAACGCCTCCCCACGGAATCCCATGGTATGAAGCGCAAAGAGGTCGCGCGCATCTTTTATCTTGGAAGTGGCATGACGCTCGAACGCCATACGGGCATCGGTTTCGCTCATACCTTTGCCATCGTCAATTACCTGCAAGAGCGTCCGTCCGGCATCCCGAATCAGAATCTGAACGTTCCGAGCCCCTGCATCCAGAGAATTCTCCACGAGTTCTTTCAGACAAGAGGCAGGCCGCTGAATGACCTCTCCCGCAGCAATCTGGTTGGCTACGCTATCCGGCAAAAGATGAATAATGTCCATACTCCCGACTTACAAAGCAAGACGTGAACAAACATAGAAGACAACAGCAAGCAATGCAAGCAATGCCACCCAGAAAGTGAGACGGGACGTTTTACGAAGCCTGTCGTGAGGAAGTTGCCCCTGTGCATCGCGGGCTTCGCGGAACGAGCCACGGTGGAGAGTGGGGACATACGGTTCCTTCTCCTGCGCCGGCGACACGGGTTCTTTCTTTTCTTCCGCAGTCATTGCCGATTTCTCCTTTTCTTTCTGCGCAGCACGCAATGCTTCCAATTTCTTTTTCCGTTCTTCCTTTTCAGGATCATAATAGATTGGGCGATAGTCCCACTCACGCGGCTTATTTACTTTGGGGAACAATACAGACATTGCCAATACATTTTATTAACGTTGCAAAGATAACAAATCTTTCACGAAACAACAAATTGACACGGAGCAGGGCTCCACAGGACAATGTGTCCAAAAACAGGAGCGGAACGCAGTCTTTTGCGTTCCGCTCCTTTATCGGATTACAGAGAACATGCTTTACTTAACGATAGCCAAGAAAGCCTCATCCTCTGCAAACTTAGCAAACTCGATATCATTTGCTGCCTGTGCTTTGAGGGAAGCATCCTTAGCAACAGCCTGACGGAGGTTGGTGTACACAGCGTCACGATCGTTGGTACGAGCACCTACGACAGCAAGCAGATAAGCAGTTGTAGCATTTGGTTGTGCCACATTGGACAACGTCTGGCGAGCCGCAGCGTAGTCCTCGTTGAGGATCTGCTGAACAGCAGCGTTGTTGGTAGCGGAAGCGCCATAAGCCGTCTTAGCCTTGGAATAGTCGCCCTTCATCGTATAGAGGGTACCCATAGCGGCAGAGAGGTTTCCTGAAGTTCCGGCAGCCTTACCCAGGAACTCCTCAGCCTTTGCCAAGTCGTTCTCAGCCATGGCAGCAATACCTGCATTGTAGTTGACATCGGCATTGTTGGGCTCGATTTCCAAAGCCTTGGCATAGTTGCGACGAGCATCAGCCACATCGCCCTGTGCGAACTGAACAAGACCCAGGTTGTTGTAAGCGCGATAATCGGCAGGATACAACTCGATAGCCTTCTTATAAATATGGATCTTCTCTGCATTGTCGTTGGTAAGCGTAGCAGAATAGAGCAACTCCTCTACGGACAACTGCGAAGGATCGGAAGAAGCCAATGCCGCGATTTCATCGTCGGACTTGCCAATGATGTCGGTGGTCAGGATGAGGCGGCTACGACGGAGAGCAGGAAGAATTTCGTCTGCAATGTTTTTGTAAACAGCAGAGAGGTTCTTTATCTGCGCTTCACGCTCTTCGGGATCGCTATACATGGAGAGCACGCGGAGTACCAACTCTTTGTCCTGGATATTGGAGTTCTCCATCAACTTCTGGAAGCCTTCCCAGTCCTCAGCGGTCACCTTGCTATCGATGTCAGCCGTAATTTTGGCTTTCTTCAGTTGTTTCTGCAAGAAATTCTGCGAAACTTTCTGACGCTGTTTAGCCAAATTCTCGTTGAGGTCGGTAGCACCATCGGGCGATGCGTAACCAGCGATTTCAATCTTATTGATTTCCTTGTTTTCAGCATCGTTAGCCTCTTTGATAGCGCTCTTGAGGTTGTCCATAGCCTCTGATTTCGTCTCCGAGTTACGGAGATTAGCCTGCTGAATGAGGAACTTGATGTCAGCCTCCTGGAGTTCCTGGATAACGCGCTGGAACTTATCGGGCGTTACGCAAGGTTCGTTGTCGTTTGCCTTTGCCAACTGCGCCGTAGCCATGATACCGTCAGCCACCTTGATATCGGGTATTTCGACAGTTTTCTTTCCGATCTTTGCCGAGAAGCGAAGATACAACTCAGACTTAGCCATAGCGGGTTTGTAAGCACAACTGAAGTTCTGCGAATAAGCACCACCCTTGGCATAAGAAACAACTTTTCCGTTTTCCTTAGCCTTTTCGCCAACATAAACAACGGGTTCGCCAACCACCTCGTCTGCACCATATTTCAGGACAGGAGTGACGGTAAGCACACCTTTTTTCACAAATTTCTTTACAGGGAAAGTACCTGTAATCTCAGCATTCACCTGCCCACCTACGACAGTAAGCGGCGAAGGATTCACATTGATTTCCTCCGGTTTGGGTAACGTTTTGTTACAAGATGTCAGTGCGAGCAAAGCAATCACCGACAGAATAGATAAACTCTTTTTCATACGTATGTTAATTACGGTTATATACCACCCAAAGAGGGCTATCGGTTCAGCACAGAACACAAATCCCCCTTACAAGGCGCAAAGGTAGTAATTATTTTTGTTCCCGCAAAAGAAAGGATATTTTTTTAAGGCATACGCTTACACCTTCTTCACGAGAGGTCGTTCAGGGGTCGATGAGGGGTCGCGGGAATGCACCCTTTGACGATTGCCCATTGAATAATTGCAGGAAAGATGACAGGGCGGATAGGACGAATGGGACCAAGGCACCGAATAAGCAGTACAGCGGGCGAAACGATTATAGAGGTTGCGGATAACAGCCATTCACGAAATCAGATACACTTATTCTGTCTATTGCCCAAAACGCATATATCTCTTTCTTTTCTTTTGCATGACCAAAGAAAAGAAACCAAAGAGCCCCCCTCAAAGAGGGGGCTATATCAGGCTTCACTCTTAGGCAAACTTCATTCGAGCGTTGCCAAAAATACAAGTCACTCGGATTTCGGCGGAGACACAACTCGCTACGCTCAGACAGTATCTCCGCTTATCGAAATCCTCGCTCCATTTTTGACGCACCGACACGATGCCGGAAGAAACAGACACGCTAACCCTCGTGCCAGTGTTGAATGATAGTTGTTCTAGATATTCTAGTTATTCGAGAGGTCCTAGGAATTCAAGGAATTGAGTGATGAGAGGGCTGGACTAATCAGACGAATTGGACAGATAGGGCAGATGGAATGGAATGGAATGGAACGGACCAGACGACAGGACGGATGGGGATAAAAGTCAGCCGTTCCTGTGACTGCTATCGGTGTTCTATAGTTTAATAAAATTGCACAATTCAAACATTTGTTGTACTTTTGCGCCTGCTAACGTCCAGCGTGGCAGGGGACAGCGGGCAGGCTATATATGCCTGACCGGCAAACCGTTGCACAGCGAACGTTGGCAGACATATAGATAAAAAGGCGTTTATTAGCGCTTGTTTTGGTCATTAGAAATCCTGCAAAATTTCAAGTACCCAAAGCAAGAGTTGCAATAAACGTCCATTGGCGTGTATTTCTCGTCTTGTATGCCCTTTGGCATACAGGACGGATATACATATTCGGCGTGGACGTTAGTTGCTTATTCTTGTACAAGGGTCTTGCAGGAACCTCTAATGAGAGAATAAGCAAGAATAAGGGTTCCACGCTCTTTTTGTACAATCCAATTCGTATTCACCGTCTGTTTGGAGCCGGCAGACAAGCAAAACAACTACACAATGAGAAAAACACTCATTATGCTTTTGCTTGCGGCTCTTTCTGCAAGCCTGAGCGCTCAAACCGTTGCGCCTGTCAACGCCGACCGCGCAAGCAATCCCAATCAAGTAGTGGGCGAAGCCCTGAAAACAACGGGTACGGTATCCCTCTCGGTCGGCGTCCCTTGTCTGGCAGCAGGTATGGCGTGCCTGATGTATGCCAATTTTGTGCCCAATCCGTTAGCGGGCTACACCACCAATCCTGCCAATACCGACTCTCGTCTGCAGTACCTCTCGCTGGACGACTACCGCTCCAAGGCGGAAGCCTTCACTGCCTCCACACACGCTGCCGAAGTGGCGGGCTATATCCTGATGCCGATGGGCGGTGCGCTCACCGTGGTGGGTATTCCGCTCTACATTAAGGGAAATAAACTCACCATGAACGTCAACTACACAGGCAACGGTGCTGGCATCGCCTTCAACTTCTAAACAACATTCAATTTTCTTCCATTTTTTCTTGCCCGCAGGGCATAGGAAATACCAATAACTACAAATATGAAAAAGTTACAATACATTCTGCTGGTACTCGCATTCGCATTGGCAAGTTGCAACCACAAAGATTCGATATGGAACGTGATGGGCGATATGGACAGCCGTGTCAGCACCCTGGAGGTGCTCTGTCAGGAGATGAATACCAACATATCTTCCCTCGAGACGATTATCAAAGCGCAAAATAACGGCGACTATATCACCAACGTTACCGAGATTCGCAATGGCAACACCATTGTCGGCTACACTATCACATTCAATCACCATGACCCCATCACCATCTACAACGGCACCAACGGCAAAGACGGTCGCGATGGTGTGGACGGCTACAAACCCACGGTGGGTGCCAAGCAGGACACCGACGGAGTCTATTATTGGACGGTGGACGGCAACTGGCTCACCGATGCCAACGGCAACAAGATTCGCGTTACCGGCGAGAAAGGGGACAAAGGCGATAAGGGAGACACCGGTGACAAAGGTCAGGACGGCAAAGACGGTCAGGACGGACACGATGGCACCAACGGCGTCAACGGCAACACGCCCCAACTGAAGATTGACGGCGGCTATTGGTACATCTCCTACGACGGCGGCACCAACTGGACCCAACTCGGCAAAGCCACAGGCGAAGACGGTAAGGACGGCACCAATGGCACAAATGGTTCCGATGGCGCAAAAGGCGAGAAAGGTGATAAAGGTGACAAGGGAGATAAAGGCGATGCAGGCGACACGATGTTCCAGTCTGTCACCCAAGACGACAACTATGTCTATTTCACGCTTGCCGATGGCACCCTCATCAAAATTGCCAAGAATGGCAATGGTAATAGTGGCATCCATGCAGACGATGACTTCATTGAGTTCAAGGACTTGAATGTCAAATCCGCCTTACTCCGCCACACACCGGAGATTGATACCAACCACGATGGCGAAATCTCTTACGCCGAAGCCAAAGCAGTAAAACGAATAATCATCAAGAATAATACAGACATTGTCTCTTTCAAAGAACTGCAATACTTTGAAAACTTGACATCAGTCAATTTCCAAAGTTGCAGCAAACTATTTGAATTAGAACTCCCCAAAAGTTTGGATAGTATTCCCAATGGCGCATTTTCTTATTGTGAATCTTTAACAAACTTCAAAGTCCATGCGAATTGCAAATATATTGGCAAAGATGCTTTCAGAGGTTGTACTAGTATGTCTACTATAACTTTCGAAGAAGGCAGCCAATGTGAATATATTGGAGAGCAGGCTTTGGAAGGCTGTACATCTTTGACGCATATAGAATTTCCCAACTCTGTCAAATACATAGGAGAGAATGTGGTAAAGGGGTGTGACAATCTACAATCTATCACATTCCCTGAAAATTATGTAGACGGTGGACATCCAATACTTGAACCTCATAAACAGTATCTTAATTTACGAACCATAATATGGAATGCAATTTGTTATCCCAAAGCATACTATTTTGAGTATGGGACTACATCTTACATCTACGGGGTAGGTATATACTATTACTATAGTTATAATAGTAGTAGTAATAAAAGTAATGCACCAAATATCAAAGAGGTTCATTTCGGAGACAAAGTTACCACTATCCCTGCGTACCTATGCTACAAAATGCACAAATTGCAAGATGTGGTTATTTCAGAG
The DNA here is from genome assembly GCA_050873385.1 of Bacteroidales bacterium. Taxonomy (GTDB): domain Bacteria; phylum Bacteroidota; class Bacteroidia; order Bacteroidales; family Paludibacteraceae; genus Colicola. The sequence goes on from JBNMIS010000046.1 coordinate 16,975, forward strand.
AGTGTCACGAGTATTGGAGAACATGCCTTTCAGAACTGCGGACTTACGAAACTTACCATTCCTGATGCAGTTACAACAATAAGAAACTATGCTTTCCAAGAATGTA
>JBNMIS010000047.1:0-16826 GCA_050873385.1 Bacteroidales bacterium
CATACGGTGTGCGGTTATAGCCTGTTTCCGTAGTATTGGCTTTCCAATATTCAGAAGATGCTCTATACTCGCTCTGCGTTGCCCAACCGACAACCTTTGCGCCCTGGGTGTTGCCTGTTTCAAAGCCCTCAAAGAACGGGATCGTCCGCGGAGTAATGGCATCAATACCCACCGTAACAGCCGTACCCGGCATAATAAACCGTTTTTCGTCTATCCATCTCACCGGTACACTCATAGTATAAGCACGGAAGTAGTAACCCTCATTCATAGCGTACTCTACCGAAACGGTATCGCCCATATAAGCCTCCGTCTTGCTCAGCGTCAGGGCGCCATACTCCGCATCTGTCGTGCAGATCGGATGAACAATGCGTTCCTGGATATGAATGTCATCAATACTCAAGTAATCAGGGTTGCTACTGATATACCCGCGGATACCCAAGACATACCTTCCGCTTGCCGGTACACTGAAACAACAATGCAACAACTGGTAGTCGCCCTTCGTCAGCCCCTTTTCGGGAATGATTTCCATCCTCATCGAGTCCTTGTCGATACCATTACCGAGAGCCACACGGATGTTCGCATACGATGAACCAGACCAGTTTTGGCGTGCATAGAGCCACATATCGTATTCGGTACCGGTCTCCAATTGCACACCGGTAAACAACCATCCGGTATTGTTTGATGGCAAGGTAGCGTTCCATTTGCCCTCATAAGGCGTGCGGTGGTAATTGGTTTGGGTAGAGTTGGCTTGCCACATTTTGGTACCCTGTTCACTCTGCTGCACCCAACCGACCGGCTGCCGGTCTTGTGTATTGCCATTTTCAAAACCCTCGGAGAAAGGCAACGTGTGCATCGGCAGTACCTCCAAACCAACCGTAACATCCGCATCGGGCATAACAAAACTGGAGTCGTTCACCCATACTACCGCTACATCTGTGGTGTAGCGGATAAAGATCTCCCCCTCTGCCATTGTTCGCCTTAAGCGGACAGTGTCGCCAAACTGGGCAACCGACTTGTCGGGAGTGACAATGCCTGCATCCGTATCGAAGGTCCGGATGTTGCGAGGTCCTATTTCCGTTACACGAACATCATCTATGTTCAGAGCCTTTCCGTTGTAGGCGACATACCCTCGTATGCCCAAAGCATATACATGACTTTCGGGAACAGAGAAAGTGCCGGACAGCAGTTGGTAGTCCCTGCCTGCCAGATAGGTGGTCGGAAGCACCTCTATATTCATAGATTCATAGGTGGCATTGGTACCTATGTGCACTTCTACTCTGTGATAACCCGAATTGTTGCCCTGCTGCGCATACATACTGAAGCGATATGTCTTACCTGCCTCCAAGACGAGGTATGTGAACAGCCAATTCGCGTTATTTTTGCATAACGTGACATTCCAGTTGCCACCAAAAGGCGCATTGGTCAAGGCGGAGTTGGCAGTCCACAACGAATCTCCGTAGGTATTCCGCTGCAACCAACCAGCGACAGGGTGTCCCTGCTCATTTCCAACCTCAAAGCCTTCAAAGAAAGGTATATCGTGTACCGTCCCTACTTCCGCAGTGTTCTTCAGCAGGTTTGCGCCCCACTGCGATTGAGCGGACAAAGTGTTTGTTCCAGTCATTGTGCACACAAGTGCCAACAAGGCGAAAAGCAGATATTTCTTCATCAGCATATATTTTGTGTAATTATCATTTCTTGCTTCTATTGCAAACAACGGCCAAACACAGCATACAACCGTATTCTTTCCGTTTACGGATTATTTTGACTGAGGCGAATGCAACAAGACTTCACGTATTGCTTGCTCCAGAACATCTTTAGGAAGAGCGCCCTGTGCCACCTGGGGATTTTCACCAACAGGACAAAACAAAATCGTCGGAATACTTCGAATTCCGAAATACATTGCCAGTTCACGTTCCCGCTCCGTATCCACTTTGTAGACAACAATTTGGTCACAGTATTTTTCCGCCAACTCCTCCATAACAGGAGCCAAACGCTTGCAAGGTCCACACCATGTGGTGTAGAAATCGATGATGCACGGTTTGGAGCCTTTGTATTGCCATGCGGTTTGCTTTGTATAATCGAATACGAAATTCTTGAAATCAGCAGTCGTCAAATACTGGACCTCCTCAGCAAACAAACAAGAGGAGAGCAAGCATAAGAAAAGGAAAGAGAGAATAACTTTTCGTTTCATCAGAAAATAGGTTTGAGATTGCAAAGATAAAAAGATTATTGTCAAATCACAAGCCCGTTCACCAGGCTTGCCGCATTTTTATTTTTTTGTAACTTTGCGCCCGAAAACGCGCTAAAGTCTCATACAATGCTAACCAATGACATTGATTTATCCTTGCGAGAAGCAACCGCCGAAAGGGAGAAGGGTCAGATTTTTCTTATAGCAGACGAGCACACACAGGCAATGTGTCTGCCCACCATCCAAAAGACTCTTGCACTTCCGGAAGAACAAATCTTAGTTTTGCCCTCAGGCGAGAAGAACAAGAACCTCGCGACCGTAGAAAAAATCTGGGATTTCCTTATTGCACGAAAAGCCACACGACATTCCATATTACTCATATTGGGCGGAGGTGTGCTGACCGACATGGCAGGATTTGCTGCCGCAACCTTCAAGCGCGGCATTTCGTTTGTCAACATTCCGACCACCCTATTAGGGGCAGTGGATGCAGCAACAGGCGGCAAAACAGGGATAGACTACAAAGACCTGAAAAATGAAATAGGTCTGTTTTCCCAACCTACAGAAACCATTGTCTATCCCCCGTTTTTACGGACTCTCCCTCATGACCAGTTCCTATCGGGTTACGCCGAGATGCTCAAGCACGCATTAATCGCCTCTCCTTTGGAACTGGCACAACTGACAGCCTTTGACCTGGACTCCATTGACGAAGATACACTATCGCGACTCCTGTCAAGAAGCATTGACATCAAGAATTATATCGTGGAACAAGACCCACAGGAAGAAGGACTGAGAAAGACACTGAATTTCGGTCATACCATCGGTCATTCCCTGGAAAGTTTTTCGTTTCACACAGACCACCCCTTACTACATGGTTATGCCGTTCTGTACGGAATGATCGGGGAATTGTATCTTTCCGTAAAACTATTGGGTTTCCCTGAAAAATATCTTTCGCAAATTGTTGCCATCATGCGAGAGTATTACGGCAAGCCCACAGGAAGTTGCAAAGACTATGACGAACTTATCAGGCTGATGCGACATGACAAGAAGAACGTGGTGCCCGGAGAAATTTCTTTCACGCTGCTCCGCAATGCAGGAGACTGCCGGCTGAACCAACATGCCGATACGGAAGACATAAAAGAAGCGCTGGATTTCCTTTTCAATCTGTAAGAAAACAATCTCCCCCACTCCTCTCTTTGAAAGAGTCTCAAGAACGGGAATGCCTGCTCATAAGATTGAGAGCGGCACGAAAAACGAACGGTGAAATGGAGGATTTCTTACTTTACGAAAGTGATCCGGGCGGGATTCGAACCCGCGACCCACAGCTTAGAAGGCTGTTGCTCTATCCAACTGAGCTACCGAACCTCAACAAAAGTTACCTTTGATAAAAAAGCGAAGAAGACAAACTACTTATCAAAAGGCGTGCAAAGGTACAATATATTTCGTAATCCTGCAAACATGACGGTGCAGTTCGAAGTAAGGAGACCCTGCAAACGACCACAAGACAGAAAGGATACAAGGCATATCTCACATCCATAAACCCATCGGAAAGATGATGTATTCTCATCTTTCCGATGGGTTTACTTTTAGAAATGACAGCCCAACCGGAGGCTGAAAGATGACATTGGAATAAGTTCAGAAGTGTACTCATCCCTATCACTATCAGAGTAGTTACCCGATATGGTCTTTATATGTTCTATTTTTGTTTCTTTTGCACCACCAAAAACACAAAAATGGATTCCCACGCTCATTCGTTGCCAAAACAAGACTCCCAATCCAAACCGGAATGCACAGTTTGCATAGGCTTTTGTCTTTATGGTATTGGATGATGACCACGTTATATTTCTGTAGTCAACCCAAGAGCCTTCAAACCTGTAGTCAGTTTGTTTACATATTGACAATCCCAAAGCCGTTTCACTATAGAGACCGATATTGTTATTAAAGTTATAGCAATAATTAACGCCTGCCATAATGGGAAAGTTAAGTATCTTAGGCGTAGCACGCTTGTAAGAATCATATTTACTACCATTGTCAAGACTCTCGTAAAGGGCTCTTCCTTCCTTTGTCAGACCATTAAACACAAGGTCAAACGACCCGAATACTCCCAAGCCTCGTACAGGAAGATTATACTGATACTTGACACCTGCATCAAAACCAGCACTGACGTAGGAATCTTTCCATTTTCCGACAGGGAATACCCCTCCGCCATATACCGAGAATCCTTCCTTTTGTGCAAACAGCGAGGAGACACAGGTTATCATTAACAATATAAGAACATTGCGTTTCATACCTATTTGCATTTAGTTTTTTTTGCACCAGGCGTTGCAGACGATGCAGCAGAGGCAGTTGGCAAGACAACAGAAGGTGTAGTGGTTTCGGAGTAGTTGTTGACCGTTACATTGCTGTTGTTTTCCTCTTTTGCTTTTCGCAGTTCCGGCAGCATCTCGGGATGGTTGAGAAGAATATGTTTCTCAATGTTCTCCATATCCACATCTTTGAGTTGCTGAATGTCTTGGATAGCAGGACGAGGATTGACATAGAATCCAGCATATCCCGTAACATACACTTTGAAGCATTTCTTATCATCGGTACGGCGTTCCGTCCGGAAAATCGGATCCACTATAATATCAGCATCTCCTGTGGTAACAGCCTTGTACTGCGCCTCATTGCGCGCCTCCTGTTCGGTAAAACACCAGTCGGATTCTGCCGTAACACGGTGCTTGAAGTCCACATTGATATCCACCAGCGTCTTGGTGGCTTGCAGTTCCACACTCTTTATTTTCTCGCTGCGACTTGTATATGAGTAGAAAGTTTTGCTACATGAAGCGAGTGAACATATCGTCATCAAAACGATTGAAAGTTTTGTTACAGTTTTCATATTATTTCCTTTTTATTGTTACTGTTTAGAAATTGAGTGCCAAGTTGATACCGGTGGGTGCCACCTGGTAGTTGAGAGTAAGATTGGGATTGTCAGCACGACGCAGGTCTTTGGCGCCTGCAATCCAGCAAGGAATGCCGATGACATCGAACAAGATACCCAATGACCCAAAGAAATGCGTTGTAATGAACAGATCGGAAGCCTCCTTCGATTCGCCAAAGCCATATTCATTTTTCTGATAAGCGATTCCGGTACCTGCTGCTATAGCCCAACAGACAGTACTCATAGCAAAGAACGTTTTACCCGCATTCACCTTGCCCGTGCCGCGTTTGTAGTAATCAATCTCCCTGACGGGTTTCGGCTGTTTTGGTACCGGCTTAACGACAAGACTCTTTTGCAGTCCGCCAGACTCTACCGATGCCACAGGTACACCTACTCCGCCATTGATAATAACACTTCCCTTGACACTATTGTCTGCGGGCTGAGGTTCCTGCCGGTAGTACACATCTTTGAAATCGGGATCAGTCAGAAGTTTGTACTTCTCAATGGTTTCAAGGTCGATATCCTGCAATTGCTGAATACGTTCTTCAGTGGACAGAGTTTTTCTGTACATACCGGCAAAACCTATCAACTCCGCCTTGTAGCACTGATACCATGGTGCTCCGTCGTTACGGGAGAAGACAGGCGAGGTCGTGTACTTCCAGACAGGTTCCACAACAATGTCGATACCATACTCAACAATAGCCTTGTGCTCCGCCTCGGTGCGTGCGGCACTCTTGGTGGATTGCCAGCCGGATTGCGCAGTCACCCTCTGTGAGAAATCCACATCAATCTCCGCCGCCTTGGATTGTTCCTTGATGCGTCCTCCCTCAATGTAGCGGGATCGCGCAGAGAACGAGTTGGCAGTTACGCCACAACTCGCGAGCACAGCCATTGTCGTGAACAACAGCAGTGCCATTCTTGCAAAATGTTTCATAACATAATGTTACTTGTTTGCCGGGCGGCGGCACCAAACCAACCCAATGATACAAAAGAAGAAGCGTGGTACCTTATTTTTGCTTATTCCCGACTATAAGGTTCCTGCAAGACCCTTCCCATAAGAATAAACAATAACGCCCACGCCCGATATGTATATGCACACCGCACCGGTGTACAAAATACACACACATGAGCATTTATTGCTTTCTTGCCTTGGACGGGTTGAATTTTGCAGGATTCTATAGTCCCAAAACAAGCGCCAATAAACGCTTTCATAAAAATATAACCGCTTAGATTTGCCGAATGTGGGCATTATCAGGATATTCATGTTGGCCTAATCAGCCAACAACCCACCCCAAATAACACCCCGACAAACCTATGCACTGCAAAGGTACGACAAGTTTCCAAATAACACAAGTTGTTTTAATTACTCCGAATTGTCCGACGTTTGTGTGCGATTATGCTATGCCAGTCACTCATTGAGGGGACCAGGTCATTTACGATTTGACAACTTACGATGTACCATTTCCTCCTATTATCTCCCGTTGAGGGGTGCTTGAGGTCCCGATGAGGGGTCGTAATCCTTACAAATCTTCCATATAGTACATACATTCCCCTATGCACCGATGGTGCATAGGGGAATGTATTGCATTGGTTATGTCATGACCATTCTTTACATGGTTGACCCTCTCACAAATTCTTTTTCTCCCTAGAACCCGTCTTGCGAACAGACAAACCGTCCATATCCAACCGCAAACATTGAACGAACAGGAAACCCTTGAAGACTATTCTTTCAAGGTTTGAACAGCACGTTTTGTGATTTCATCATCCCGTTCGAAGAGGGGGAAGAAGCCCTCGTCGCCCAATATATTCCGTACAATATAGGAATTAACCAAGCGCCGCAAAAGCGGTTCACTCTTCTTCAATTGTCCCGGGGCAGGCTGCACTCCCTTAGCCGCACAGAACTGCACGAACTCCGGCAACCAATCTTGTCTGTCCAAATATGCTTCCAGCGCGCGCCAATCGGTGAACTCCGAGAGTTTCCGGCGGTGAGCATCCGTATATTGATAAGCAAATTGGTAGGTGTAAGCGAGGTTGACCACCTTGTTGTAATAGGGAGTATAGAGCGATGTATCGCGTCCTACAAAAATATCCGGCATGATTCCACCGCCTCCGTGCACGACACGACCATTCCTGGTGTAATAAACCGTTGTGTCCGCAAAAGAGATACTGTCCTGACTGAAGAACTCACCATGTTCGAAACGATTGAGCAGTTCTTTGTTATAATCGTCGGCAGCCCCCAAATCGTAGTGTTTCTGGATACACCTTCCAGAGGGAGTGTAGTAGCGTGCAATGGTGAGACGCATTGCCGAACCATCGGAGAAAGGAATCTGCTGCTGCACGAGACCCTTGCCAAAACTACGGCGACCAATGATTGTGGCACGGTCGTTATCCTGCATAGCCCCTGCAAAAATTTCGCTTGCAGAAGCGGAAAAATCATCGATGAGAACGACAAGCGGCACCGTTTTGAACCGTCCCAACCCGTTGGCTTTCGCCTCATATCGGGGATAGGCGCGCCCTTCGGCATAAACAATCATATCTCCCGCCGAGAGGAATTCATTTGCCATCTTAACGGCCTGATCCATGTATCCACCGGAGTTTTCGCGAAGATCGATGATATAACTTGCCGCGCCCTGTGCTTTGAGCGTCGCCAACGCCGTGAGGAACTCAGAATAGGTACTCTCTCCGAACTTGCTCACACGAACAAAGCCAACAGAGGGTGCAACCATGAAAGCAGCATCCACGGAGTGAACGGGAATATCTCCACGCGTTACCGTAAAATGCAACAATTCATCGACCCCCGCACGCTTAATACCCAAAGAGACTTGTGTCCCCTTGGGTCCACGCAAGGTATGCATGACTTTTTCGTTATTGACAGTTTTACCGACAAAAAGAGAATCGTTCACTTCCACAATCTTGTCCCCCGCCAAGATGCCCACTCCATCGCTCGGGCCTCCCGATATGACCGCGACAATACCAATGGTGTCGTTTTGGATACTAAACTGCACACCGATACCGGAAAATGTGCTCTCCAATTCCGAATTGACAATCTCAAGATCTTCTTTGGGAATATAGGCAGAATGGGGATCCAACTTCCCCAAGACATCAATCATCACGGACTCTGTGAGACTGTCCAAGCCAATCTCGTCCACATACGATGATGAGACATAATTAAGGAGTTGGTCAATCTTGGAGTTGGTCACTGCAGCATTGCGCAAGGGAACAAAACGCTGTGCATTGGCACGCCCTCCAAAAACAACCCCCAAAGCAAACCCTATACCGAGTCCTAAAATCGTCAAGGACGAAAGAATGTATTTTTTCATACTTAAATAACTCTTCAATCTTCACATTGTACTACTTCAATTCCTGCTTTCTCCATCAACTCCACTCCATCCATAATGCGGTATTTCTCCCCATAAACGACTCTTTTGATACCCGCCTGAATAATAAGTTTGGCACATTCCATGCAAGGCGAAGCCGTAACGTAGAGCGTTGCACCTTCCGAAGAATTGTTGGAACGGGCCACCTTGGTGATAGCGTTTGCTTCCGCATGAAGGACATAAGGGAACGAGGTATTGTTTTCATCCTCGCATTGATTGGGAAAGCCCGACGGTGTTCCATTGTATCCATCGGAGATAATCATCTGATTTTTGACCAGCAACGCCCCCACCTGACGTCGTACACAATAGGAGTTTTCCGCCCAGATACGCGCCATTTTCATATAGCGCAAATCTATCTTAGTCTGTTTATCCATCTATCTTTGAATAAGGTGTGTTGCAAATTCCTTGATATTCATACCATCATAGGTGCCGGAAGTCATCATAAGCAGGACCTTGTTGTTGAAATCAATGCGTTCCAACGCCTGCTGCAAAGACACGACATCCGTGAAAACAGTAACATTTTTCGTGCCAAATGCCAGACGGACTTCTTCAGGCGTGATGGAGCGGAGATGCTTATGCTCGATTACCTTGGGATTGAAATAGACGTAAGCAATATCCGCCTTCTCCATAGAATTGCGGTATTGAGGCAAGAAATCCGCCATCAGAGAAGAGAACGTATGCAGTTCCATACATGCGACCAATTGCCTCTCGGGAAACTGCTCACGCACAGCATTGATGGTGGCACGCAGTTTACTCGGCGAATGTGCAAAGTCCTTAAAAGCAATGCACGAAGACGTCTCGGCAATCTTTTCCAGACGATTGCTTGCTCCCGTAAAGCCGGAGATTGCATGATAGAAGGTGTCCCCGGAGATTCCTATCTGCCGGCAAGCCAATGCTGCCGCCTGAAGATTCTGCAAATTGTGTTTTCCGAAAACATGGAGAGGGATATGCTCTTGACCAACATAGGTGATTCCCTGTTCAATGGTATATTGCGGTGTATCGTAAGGAATACACTGTATATCGTTTCTTGCACCAGAAGCAATAGAACAAAGATTTTCATCTCCCTGATAGTAAATAAGTTTCCCATCTGGTTCAATGAGATTCACAAAGGTACGGAATGTGTTCACATAGAGGTCGAAAGCGGGAAAGACATTGATATGATCCCAGGCGATTCCGGTCAGAATAGCAATATGGGGATGATAGAGATGGAATTTGCTCCGTCTATCCAAAGGCGAGGAAAGATATTCGTCTCCCTCGAATACTGCATACTTGGCAGTTTCGGAAAGCCCGACCATATTGTCAAAACCTTCGATCTGCGCTCCAACCATATAGTCGGTTTCTATTCCCAACTTTCTGAGTACATAGAGAATCATTGCCGTCGTGGTGGTTTTACCATGGGAACCACCCACCACGATCCGGATCTTGTCCTTTGTCTGTTCGTATAAATACTCAGGAAAAGAATAGATCTTCAGGCCCAACTCCTTCGCTTTCAAGAGTTCGGGATTATCCTCCCTTGCGTGCATACCCAGGATGACAGCATCAATGTCGGGAGTAATACGTTCGGGGTGCCACCCCATCTGGGCAGGAAGAAGTCCCTTCGCTTCCAATCGGGAACGGGCAGGTTCGAAGATCTCATCATCACTTCCCGTGACAACATAGCCAGACTTGGCAGCCACCGCCAATGCAAGATTATGCATCGCAGCCCCACCTATAGCAATAAAATGTATGTGCATAGATCACAAATAATAAGAATGATATACTAAAAACTCCACGTAACACCTGCTACGAAATTGATACCATCGGTCTGATAAGCATAGAGGAAGTCGTGTTTACGGTTCAAGTAATTATTCAGTTGCAGATAACATGACAGCCATTTATCAACATTGTATTGAACACCCAGATTCAAGTCAATGGTAGGTTTCAGAAGAATTGATCCCGAGCCATAGAGTGCATAGCGACCACCTGCGAAATAGTTGTCGGAATAGAACGAGACCTTACTGTTAATCTTAGCATCCACCCTGAAGTTTATCTCCCATGAGGGACGATAATAAGCATACTCGATACTCTTCATCTTCCACATGGTGTAATGACCGTCCAAGTGGATATTGACGATATCCTGATAGTGATAATCAAACTTACCGCCTATCTTCCAACGCTGATGGTCGGAGTCGACCAATGTAAAATAGCCGTCCTTGTCATATTGGTAGAATACATCGTATTTCGTCAGAATATAGTGAGCATACATATTCAACAGCAGATCTGCATGGGGACGAATCTTGAAACCCAAGAATGCATCCACCGGCATATAAGTGCGGTTATGCGTATCTGTTATTTCCAATTCGGGATGCAAGAAGTGATTATAACGGAAATTGTCACGGACGGAAGTTACCATGTAATCGCCAACTGCACCTCCATACAGCGCCAACCATTTCTTAGCCAACTGTGCTTCAAAAGTCACATTAGGAGATGGAAGAAAAACCTTGCCTTTACCAAAGACCATATCAAAGTTCACGCCTGCATGTATGTTGAAACGATTACCCATATAGGCATAGTACGGCTCAATCTTCACCACATGGTGGTTTTGAAGGACTGTATCATTTCCATACAAACGGGGAACATTCCAGTCAATCTCGCCTACGGAGTAAATCCTGTTTTGCACCAAGACATCACCACCGACGTGATGCTCATTACGGTGCCAATCCAACATCGCCTTGGAACGAATCTGATGCTCTGTTGCCACCTTCCCCATCAGGAAAGCCTCATAACCTGTCTGTACAAGATACTGTATTTCCTGCTTAGGAAGCGAACGGACACCTATTCGCGTATCAATCTCCCACAGATTCGTCTTATCCGACGGGGAGAAATCACGATAACGGGAAACAGACAAATCGCCCTTACCTTTTGCAAGGTCGGAATATGTAAAGTACTTACCATAACGTGTAAAGAACGTATTCTTTCCGTTCACATCAAAGAACAAATCTGTTGCGGAGAACAATTTGGAGAAATTCAAACCGGCTTGCGTAGAGGATAGTGTCTTCCTGCCCCATTTCCCGAGATGATTGGCATAGATGTCCAAGTAAGCACCTTTCTTGTCACTCACGCGATAACTGAAATCAAAAACCGTATTGTTGTGACCTATGCCTCCTCTTAAGAAGCCGTTCAGTGGTTTTGGATAAACAAAATTCAAAGAAGAATATCCTAAATAACTGAGATTATAATCTGTACTCATTGGTGCCGAATAGGACGAATAGACGATGTCGGCAGGTTTGAGAACAGGCGTATATATTAAAGGCTCTGCACTGATCTTTCCCGCAGGCTGTATTACGGGCTGGAACTCGCGTTCCACCGTTACGATGCGTTCTATGGAATCGTTTTGGGCCGCAAGATAACAACTGCCGAAAGCCCAAAGCAGAATCAAAGTACTATAAATCTTCTTCATTGTCTTCTATTTTCTCGTTTTCTCTATCTTCTATTTGTGTCAAACGTTGTCTGATGGTATCTTGTATATCATCTTGAACCTGATAGTTACTCTGCAAACTGAGCAAATATTGCTTAGCCTGAAAATCTTCACCGCGTTTAACATATATATCCGACAACAATACAAATCCCCTTGCCAACCAGTATTGATGCTGTGTATTCATATTGGCAAATTCCATAATCTCCGCCTCTGCCTTATCCAGATCATCTTGCATATAAGCAGCCTCTGCCAACATATATTTCGCCTCCGCCCCTTGTGCAGTTCTGACCTCTGCAGCAACGGGTTTCAAATCCTCGGTGGCACGTTGATATTGCTTCATCGCATAGTAAGCCATACCCCTGTTGTAGTGCGCTTCCTGTTGTAGTTCGGCAGAAGATGACACATCATCCAGTATGCGGGTGGCAATGGCTATTGTCGTCTCGTTATCTTGCAGATTATAACTGCACCGCAAGACACCCAATCTGGCGATATTCTCTTTCTCAATACTGCTCGCCACCTCTTGCAATCGGGTAAAATAGATTTGAGCCTCCTGATAGTTGGCTTGATCATAGGCAATCTCAGCCACACGTGTGCAAGCCTCTTCGATATATGGGTTACCCTGTATCTCTGCAAGTACCTTGTAGGTATTCTTCGCATCTTCCTTGTCCCCTAATCGATAGTAACTATCGCCCAAATAGCGCTGAGCCATTATGCAATAACGACCGCCCGAACAATATTGCGAGATATATTTCCCGAGCCCGCCGGCGGCTTCCTGATAGTTTCCGAGCATATACTGCCTCTCTGCCGCAACATATGTAAGTGAATCCTCCTTGCTGTCGGTCACCATACTGATCTTCCCGAGTGTCTTTGTATATGCCAAAAACTCACTCACATTGTTGGTCTCGATATAAATAGCCTGCAAGCCGTCCAAGGCGGAATAAGCCTCCTCGCTTCCAGGGTAATTCTTTATCACTTGTTTGTAAGCCGCTATCGCTTCTTTGTTTTTTCCTGTATTGTAGTAGGTCATCGCCTTTTCGATGGAAGCCTTCCTGGCCAATGGAGAATTCGGATAGGCTGTAAGCAACTTGTCATAATTGCGCAAAGCGGCTTCATTGTTTTCCTGTTGCAGTTCCGAACGGGCAATCTCATAGAGCGCATCATCCGCATAGTCTGATTTTGGCCATTGTTTCACGAGTTGCTCCAGCAAGTGTATCTTGTCTGTATATCGTTTCAGCAATCCCAGGGCATAGCCGCGTTGGAACATGGCATAGTCTCTCCCGCTACCGCCGATCGAGATCACTTTTGCATAGTAACTCTCTGCCCGCACGAAGTCTCTGGCAATAAAATAGCAATCACCCAGTCTGTTCAGGGCATCTGCATATGTCACCAGCCCTTTATCAGCCTTGCTCACATACGATTCGAACGACTTCCGGGCATCTGCATATTTGTTTTGGGCAAAATAAGCATAACCGATCTCATAGTCCAATAGCGGCATATTCTTGCTTTTGCCCGCTTGAGGTTGTTTCTGGAACGAATGGTAATCATCTATCGCCTTCTGGTAGTCTTTCAATCGGTAATAGCATTCGCCGCGCCAATAGTAACTCTCCGTTTTGTAAACCGACCCATCCTTGTTCCCTTCTATAACGCATTCGAAATACTGCTTTGCTTCATTCACTTTGCCTTGGACAAACAAGTCTGTACCTATCTGATACTGCAAATACTCTTTCGTCTCGCGCATTTTGGCGGTCGGATTGGCTATGCTGTCCAATACGCTCAGCGCCGACTTGTAATTCTTCGACGCCATGAATGCATCACACATAAGTTCATAAATCTGTGTCTTGTGCTTGGATGCAGGATACTCCTTCAGAAAAGTCGAAAAGGCGGTGACACCTTCGCCCAATGCACTTGAAGAACGATAAGAGATCAATGCATAGTTGTACATTGCCTCCTCGCGCAAAGTGTCATTCAAGGCTGAATGGACTACGGCGCTGTATGCCATCTTCGCACTTTCCGTCTGTCCCAATTGCACATACGCATTTCCCAAATGATAGCAGGCGTTTTCCGACAATTCGTCTTTTTCTTTCTTCACCTTCTGCAAGTATGCAGCCGCCTCTTTCCAGTTTCCCGTCTGGTAGTTCGACATGCCGAGCAGATAAATGTCCTCCCTCAGCAGTTCCTTTTTCTGCCGGCTGTACAATTGCTCATATTTTTGCAGATTGCTGACAGCCTCCCCGTAATTCCCGTTCTGATAATATATCTCTCCCAACATCCTGTACACTTCGCCGTTGTTCTCATTGTCAGGATTGTTCTCAAGCAAGTATTTGGCACGGTCGTAAACTTCATCATACTGCCGTTGGGCATAATAGATCTGAATGATATAATAGGGGACTATCTGCCTGTATTGTGTCGTATGCTCTATGGATAGGAACTCTGGCAAGGCACGGCCGTAGTTCTGCAATGTATATTGGCAATAGCCGTAATAGTAGCGGGCTGGAAGCGTGTAAATGCTTTCTTCTTTTCTCACTTTGTCAAAGCATGAAGACGCCCTTTGATACTCATGCATCTGCAAGTGGGCGTATCCTTTGTAGAATAAATACGGCAAACGGTGCGGACGGAACAGCATCTTGCTGTCCACCTGCTCGAACAGTTTCAAGGCTTGCTTGTACTTGCGCCGCTCTGCCTGTAACACACCCTGCATATAATACGCTTCCGATGCATACGTCGTATAAGGCTGGGTCGCAACATAGTGCTGCAGTTGCTGCAAAGCATCCGCACGGCGCAACTCGAAGGCGTCTGCCACCAGATAAAACGAGGCATCGCTCTGGAATTTCAAATCACCCGCTTGCTTCAGATAGTTGGATAACTGCTGATAGGATGCCGAATACTGTCCCTGCTGATACAGACTCACGCCCTCCGTGTAGGCGGCATCGGCCGAACTGTAAATCTCCGTATGTTGCGCATCTACACTGATTACAAGCAGTATACATGCAACAAAACTGATAATCTTTTTCATATGGTACACTATACGCCAAATTGCTAATTCGCTGCAAATATACAATTATTTTCTTTGAGCGACAAATGAATGACATACATGCCCACTTCTGTTTACATATCGCTATCCGACAGTCTGTTCCGTTATATTGCAAAAAATAATAACCCTTTTTCTTGTACGTATGTCCGACAATGCGTAACTTTGCACCGAACTTATGTTGGAAGGTTATGCCTCCTTTAGGTTGTATAGCAATAAGAAAATATATCCTTTTCTTCACGGAGAATAGGAAATCTCGACAGAGCAGGTTGCGGTTCTCTAACCGCAGTTGTTCTGTTTTATTTTATCTGGGTAACATTTTCATCGAATAATCACAGCGCTTATGGGTCAACTGCCTGTAAGCGTTATTTTTTATATAAACCTATAATTTGGAAAATTATGAAGTATGGTCTGTTAGATTTGTTAACCTTGATCGGTTCATTGGGAATCTTCCTCTATGGAATGAAACTGATGAGCGAGGCATTGCAGAAGGTGGCAGGACATCGTATGCGTTCTGTTTTGGCGGCAATGACGAAAAACAAGTTTGTCGGAATTCTCTCCGGCGTTCTCATTACGGCAATCATCCAGAGTTCGTCGGCAACAACGGTGATGGTCGTCAGTTTCGTGAATGCGGGATTGCTGAATCTCACGCAGGCATTCAGTGTTATTATGGGTGCCAACATCGGTACTACGGCAACGGCATGGATCATTGCCTTGCTCGGATTCAAAGTCGACATCTCTGCCTTGGCGGTGCCTATCATTGCTTTTTCTGTTCCGCTATTGTTCTCCAAACACAACAATCGGAGGTATATCGGTGAGTTGATACTCGGTTTTGCACTCTTGTTTATGGGTATCGGGCTTCTCAAAAGTTCAGTACCGGATGTGCAGAGCCATCCCGAAATCCTGGCATTTCTCCAGAACTACACGCAATGGGGTTATGGTTCGGTACTTCTCTTCCTGGCAGTCGGAACAATCCTCACAATCATCGTCCAGTCATCGTCCGCTACAATGGCTATCACGCTCGTTATATGCAGCCAGGGGTGGATTCCTTACGAAATGGCAGTGGCAATGATCCTCGGTGAAAACATTGGTACGACGGTTACGGCAAACATCGCCGCCATATCAGCGAACCTGTCCGCCAAGCGGGCTGCTTTCTCTCACTTCATTTTCAACATCTTCGGTGTATGCTGGGCATTGGTGCTTTTCTATCCGTTCAGTCATCTGATTATGCATATCGTGGAACAGGTCGGCCCTGAAGATGCAACCGAGTCCGCCGCTTTTGCGCTTTCTCTGTTCCATTCCATGTTCAATATCTGCAATGTACTGATTCTATGCTGGTTCAGCAAGTATATCATTCGTTTTGTAGAGAAAGTGATTCGTCCTCGCAAGCATGAGCTCCAGGCCTCCGAAGAAGAAACTTTCCAACTCGCTTATATCTCCACAGGCTTGCTTTCAACGGCGGAGTTATCCATCCTGCAGGCACGCAAGGAAGTGTCTGTCTATTCCAAGCGGGTTCATCGCATGTATGAATTGCTGCCCGATCTGATTACGGAAAAAGATCCTGAGCAATTCCAAAGCAAGTTTGAGCATATCAAGAAACTCGAAGATGTCAGCGACCGGATAGAATCCGAGATTTCCAAATATGTTGCCTCGGTCAGCACAGGGCGTCTGAGTTCCGAAAGTAAAATCAGCAGTCAGCACATCTTGCGTATTACGTCCGAAATAGAGAGTGTTGCCGATGCATGCTACAAGGTCGCTTGCATTGTGCAGCGTTATCGTGAAAAAGAAGTTGTATGGAGCGAAGAACACTGGCACCGTATTCAGGAAATGATCACCTTGGTCGGTAAAGCAATCGATGA
>JBNMIS010000048.1:0-16476 GCA_050873385.1 Bacteroidales bacterium
GACAGTTATTATGCCCTCAATGCTGATATGGCAGGCAGTTCTTCCCAACCTGCCAATGCCAATGTAGAGGTAGATGAAACTGCTTATGTCGCTGCATCAGCGCCATGCAATACGCTCTATACTTTCGATGGTATGCCTAATGGAGGTGACAAACGTTATGTGCGCTTTGTAGGTACTGCTGGTAAATATCTTTGGGCAGCGAAAGACAACAATGTGGGTATTCAGAACTATGCCGCAAACCTACCTGCTGCTGACTCAAAGGCTTACAATTGGTTGCTCACAACCTCCGACAACATAACCTACACTTTCAGCAATCCGCAGAACAATCGGTTGCTCCGTTTGAGTACAGATAAGTTCGGTATGTACACGGCAGGTGTGCAGGAATTCCTGATCCTGCCTGTGCAGGACACTTGTGTTTTCAACTATGCGCCTGCCAATTTCCGTACGGAAGCCGTCAAGAGTACTTCCGTAACGCTCGCTTGGGACGCTGTCTCGGGAGCAACAATGTATCAACTCAGCACCGATGGCATTAACTGGACCGATGCGACGGCTGCTACCTCTTATATATTAACAGGTCTGACGGCTAAAACAGATTATACTTGTTACCTCCGTGCGCGTCATGGTGAAGGCACTCACATCTGTTCCGATGTAGTCTCTCTTACTTTCACAACCCCCGATTGTGACGATGTACCTTACGATCTTGCCTATACTTCCAAACTTACCTCCGTCATTCTTTCATGGAAAGCAGAAGCCGCCACGGCAACGGTCAGTGTCTATACCGACAAAGAATGTTCTGTTCTGTTCGACACGGAACATACCAATGTACCTTCTCCCTTTACAATTGATGGTCTGGAGAAAGCGTCCACCTATTTTGTCAAAGTCTATGCAGGTGGTACATGTGCCTCTCAAGTCTTGGAGATTCATACCGATGCCCCGCAAATGGATGTGGTAGAGTGGGCACCCGATCACATGGATGTCTCTATCAATACAGACGAGAAGATTTCTGTCCTCTTGGAAAACCAGGTAACAAAAGGCAGCGGAACGGGCATTATTGCGGATGAACTTTTCTTCTCTAAGTATTTTGAGGCAACGAGTAATGTCAAGTTGGTTGCTGTGTACAATGGTACAGGCAAAGAGGTGGATATTACAGACTATAAAATCAAGTATGGTAAAACTGATTGGGAATCAAGATATATACTTCTTGGTGAGTTTAGCGAAACTCCGAATGTCATGGCACCTGCCGAGGAAATAATCTTGTATTCCACAGGAACGAAACCAAACGATGTCAAAATTATGGACTGTTTGGATAATACATTTATAGATGCTCCTTGGCAATTGGTAGAAGCCAAAAATAATACGGGATCTGGATTGCTCCAATTTGCAGGTGATAAAACTATTGCCTTGTTCAAAGGCGATGAAGCCATTGATGTGATTGGCGGTATTGATGATTCCGGCAAACCTATTTCTACGGGTGCTTCAATGTGTAAGCCTTCGTGGGGTGATGATCCGGGATGGACTTGTGAAACAGGTGTATCTATCAAGGATGGTTCTGTGATAGGTATTTCCACCAACCGTTGTTTGCTTGTTCGTAAGAATACGGTACCCTCGGGTGAAGAGGCTATAGCGAAGAACAAGTCCGATTTTGTAACGCTTTGCGATGAATGGACGGGGGAACATGTGCCAAAGAGTGATGAGGATGATGGTGTACAGGCTTCATGTGATAACTTCGGATACGTGGGTGATTTCGACTATTCTGGTTATTATACCACCTATGAAAAATTATCCACTACTACTTTTGAGGCTTCCGCCCGCAATGCCGATGGCACAATTACAGTCTCTGTTCCTCGTATGGACACGTTGGCTTGTCGTGGACTCAAGATCCTTGTCTCCGATAAGAATGGCAAGTTGCTGACCCAAAGAGAATACAAAGTACCTATCCTCGTCAATCAGGACGCAAATACGGACGATGCTAATTTCTTCCGATTCACGGCAGACACGTGCAAGACCTGCGACGTGGTCGTTCGCGACAATGCCACCCTCTCCGTTGTGGACGGCGGCAAGAACACGGTGCGTGACATCATGGTTTACCAAGGCTCCGTTCTTTCCGTGCCGCAAGGTAAAGAATACACGGCTAACTCCCTCTCGTTCCGTCGTCGTGAAACAATCGGTGGCGACGAAGTCGCTTCCCTCGACTATCAAGGTACGCTCAATCTTACGCACAGCAGCGAAAAGTCGGTTTACCTCGATCTTCTCATCAGTGCAAACAACTGGCACTTCTTCTCTCTGCCTTACGATTGCAATATCGCCGATGTCGTTTATTCCAATGGCAAACCTGCGGTCTATGGCACCGATTGGTTCCTCATGTACTACGATGGCGCACGCCGTGCTTCTTCGCAACAGACGGGCTCCAATTGGCGCAAATACGAAGGCGCAACAATCGAAGCAGGCAAGGGCTATGTGGTCGGCATCAAGGGCAGTCCCGACAATGCCGGCTATATCTACGAACTCCGTTTCCCGATGGCAAAAGAGGTGCTGACAACGGAAAGTACCAACAAGTCGGTACCCGTAAACGCCTATGGTGCTGGCACCGACATCCGTCCCAACCACAAAGGCTGGAACCTCGTAGGTAATCCCTACCTCAATCACTATAAGAAAGAAGGCACTGCCGATTTCCAAGGACTTGTGTCTGGTCTTCTTGACTATGATCCTGTCACAGGTTATTGGAGCCTTGATACCGAAGGGGAGCGAAATCATCCCTATATCACGATTCCGCAGAACTTCGGGTGGACGGCTTACAACCAGGTACTGGTGTCTCAAACTCCGCTCTCGCCCTTTACTTGCTACTTCTTGCAGATAACAGGTGACACCGACGGAGAGGCTCGTGCTATTGACTTCTCAGCGGGTCAGCGCGGACGTGCAGCCATGCCGATGCTCAGTCCTCAGATAGTGGACGAACCTGTTATCGTGGATGTTGCCTTGCGCAATGCGGCAGGCGAACAGGACCATACGGCGCTTGTTATCGACGACCGTTTCACCGATGACTATGAGATGGACGCCGACTTCTTCAAGTGGTTCGGCGACTACTATCGCCGCTATACGCAACCTGTTGTCTATTCTCTTGGTGCCGACGGTGGCAAACGTGCCTTCAATGCAATCAGCGAGGCTTCGGCGCTTCAGCCTGTCTCCTTGGGATACTTTGCTTCGCATGCGGGCGAATATACCTTCTCGCTCAATCGCACAAGCGACTTGGCGCGCGTGGCGGAGATTTGGCTCTTCGATGCACAAACGGGGGCATACACCAATCTCTTGCAGCAGGATTATACGTTCTCCACTTCGCCTGCCGATGGTGCAGGACGCTTCACGCTCAATGCGCGTCTCCTGCCTAAGGTCATCACCGGTGTGGACAATCTCGGCGCGGACAATCTGCGGATCTCGTCCTCTCACCGTGTAATCACCGTCAGCGGATTGCCTTCTTCGGCTTCCCTCTGGCTCTATGATGCTGCGGGCAAACTGGTTTCTGCCGAGCGTACTTGTACATGGCAGCGGACCTTCACTGTCCCGCAGTCGGGCACCTATTTCCTTCGTGTCGAAACACCCCAAGGGGCTAACACGCTGAGCACAGTGGTTGAATAATGATTTCAGACATGGTTAATGAAAAGTAGAACAACATCACAACATACTATAATGATACGAAAACTTATTCTTGGTGTTTGGGTCGTATGCTTCTTCACTTCGCTCAGTGCCGCAAATCTCAGTGAAATCTCGTCCGATGTGGATGCATCGCAGCCTAAGGACAATGTGACTATGGCGGATGTCTCAACCGGTTTGCATGGTTTGCCTGTTGCGGCACCATCCCGTGCTGCGGCAGGGCATGTAGTCTCAGCGCCTGTTGCGTCCTACAATGCAGCGTCCTATTCCGCCTCGCCCATCCACTCTACGGCGGCAGCGCAGCGGACATCTGGTGGAGGAGGCTGTGCGGCGGAAACGTCTGCTTGTTCCAAGGTTGCACCCTCATCGTCTGTTGGGCATTCCTCGTATTCGGCTTCAGTTCCCGCTGTTCACCGCAAAAACGCTGCAGGTACAAAAAGCATGACAACGGTCTCCTCCGCTGCCGGTTTTGGAGAAAGAATTTCGAATGGGGTGGGGAATGTCTCTTTGCCGCAGTCCTCTTTCACTTCCACTTCCGTATTCATCAACGGTAAAGACCAACCCTCCTTGTCGCATGCCGACGGGGCTGGAACTCCTGTCCGCCGTGTCGATTGGGGTGATGGGGAAAACAATGGTGGCGGACTGAAAGAACCCAACCCCGATCCCGTCGGAGAAACCCCGTTCTTCTTCATGGCATTGCTCCTTGCAGCGTTCGTCCTCTATAGAAAACATTCGGTTTTGAGAGGATAAATCGTGAGTAAAGCGTAAACAAAATAGGGAATACACCAGAGAAAAAAGAGACTACCTGTCAGGGTAATCTCTTTTTCTTTGCTTTATCCCTCCTTGCATAGTGTCGCCTCTTTCCTTTTTTTTATAATAACTCGTTGGCGGAATTGGTTTGAAAAGCGAGTGCCGGAGGGTCAGTAACGTCGGCATTGTGTCGGGTGTATTCTCTTTACCCGGCACACAGCGGCTAATGGTTTGAGTTTGTGATTGTCCCCCTCTTTGAGGAGGGCGTGGGAGTCCCTTTGGTTTCTTTTCTTTTGGTCATGCAAAAGAAAAGAAAGAAGGAGTATGCATAAGATATAACTCTAATTTATATTTCATAGATTTTACGTAGTGAGTAAAATGAAAGAACTTAATTCCGCCAACGGGTGGTAATAGCATTATCTTAGCCCTTCCTTTGGAGGGGTTGGAGAGGTCTCTGTGTTTCTCCGCGACCCCTCAAGCCGGCCTCAACGACCCCTGGGCGATAGGTTCGGCTGGAATAATGTCCGCCTTTCCGGAAGATTTCCTCCCGCTCACCCCAAAGAAAAGGAAGAACGCCCCGATTCCCGGAACCGTCTCAGCCAACTCGAATGTCTAGAACTTCTAGATTAACTAGAACTTCTAGACCAACTAGCCCGTCCCAAAAACAGCCCCTCTTCCTCTTTAGTAGGTCGGTATCTCTTGTGGACGGGATCGGGTCGGCAAAACCGTTGTGCACCTATCGCTGTTGCATATCAACCAGTTTGCGGTAGTAGCCGTTGGCGTTGTATAGTTCCTCGTGTTTGCCGCGTTCTACGATTTCGCCTTCATGCAATACGCATATCACATCGGCTTTGCGGATGGTGGATAGTCTGTGTGCCACAACAATGGTGGTTCTGTTCTGCATCAGGTGGTCAAGAGCGTCTTGTACAAGGCGTTCCGACTCGGTGTCTAATGCCGATGTCGCTTCGTCAAGGATGAGTATTTGCGGATTCTTCAGGATGGCTCTCGCTATGGATATGCGCTGCCTTTGTCCGCCCGAGAGACGGGAACCGCGGTCTCCTATGTTGGTCTGGTAGCCTTCCGGAGTCGCCATGATGAAGTCGTGGGCATTCGCAATACGTGCCGCTCTCTCCACTTCTTCCATAGTTGCGTTTTCCACCCCGAAGGCGATGTTGTTGTAGAATGTGTCGTTGAATAGAATGGCTTCCTGGTTGACATTGCCCATGATGCTGCGGAGGTCTGCTGTTCTCAGGTCGCGCACATCGGTGCCGTCCACTGTGATGCTGCCCGCATTCACGTCATAGAAACGGGGCAATAAGTCCACCATTGTCGTCTTGCCTGACCCCGATTGTCCCACCAGGGCGATTGTCTGGTGGCGTTGGATGGACAGGTTGATGTGCCGTAGCACGGGACGCCCCTCCTGATAGGAGAACGATACGTCCTTGTATTCTATGAAAGCCTCCTCCCCGCCCTGCTTTTGCAGAGTCTTTGGGTGTATGGGTTCTTGGATCGACGACTGCGCATTCAGTATCTTGTCTATTCTGTCCAGTGAAGCCATGCCCTTGCGGATGGAGTAGGCTGCTTTGCTCAAGTCTTTGGCAGGGTTGATGATAGAGTAGAATATAACTAAATAGTAGATGAATTCAGGGGCGGTTATGCTGGAGTGGTTCGAGAGGATAAGTCCTCCTCCGTACCAGAGCAGTATGGCTATCATCATGGTGCCCAAGGCTTCGCTCACGGGGTGCGCCAATGCATATTTTCTGTGGATGCGGTTGAATGTTGAACGCGTGGAATTGTTGAGCCTTTCGAATCGGTCTATGAGTTTCTGCTCGGCGTTGAAGGCTTTCACTACGCGCAGCCCGCCAAGCGTTTCTTCTATTTGGTTCAGCAGTTCGCCCGTCTGTTCCTGACCCTTTGTCGAGCGCTTCTTCAGGTTTTTGCCTACCTGCCCTATCGCCCAGCCCATGGTGGGGAGCAGTAACAATACAAACAGGGTAAGTTGCCACGACAGGAAAAACAGGGTGACAAGGTAAATAAGTATCATGATGGGATCCTTGAAGATCATGTCAAGGGATGCCATGATGCTGTTTTCCACCTCTTGTACATCGTTCGTCATTCTCGACATGATGTCGCCACGCCTTTCCTCGGTGAAAAAGCCGATAGGGAGAGAAATCACTTTGTTGAAAAGTTGCTGCCGCAGGTCGCGGAGCACGCCCGTCCTGATGGGAATCATATAGAATGATGCCAAGTAGGCGCAACCGCATTTCAGTGCCGTCATCACAACCAGAAAGACGCCCAGCAGAAACAAAACCCAACCTGTCCCTGAGGTGTGTATCTGCTCCTGCAGAAAGTAGAATACGTTGTTCTTCAGCGCCTCTGCCGCCTGTTGTATGTCCATGGCATGGTGCAGACTGATATACTCCAGGTTGCTCTCGGTGATGCCGAACAGGATTTGCAGAACCGGTATGATCGCGGCAAAACTGAATAGACTGAGTACCGTACTCAGTAGGTTGAATAGAATATTGAGAAACACTTTGCCTTTGTAGGGCGGAATAAACCTGTGTATTAGTTTGAACAAATCCATCTCTCTGCTTCAGTTGGTGCCGGCGGCCAAGGCCTCGGAAAAATAGATATTCCCCTGCAATGAATCCATTGCAGAGGAATACGGGAACATTTATAGTGATTTAATCAGTTCTGTCATGATGAGTGTCATCAGAGGTTGTTTCTCGTCGCCGATTTCCTGAACCTCTTCATGGCTCACTTCCACGATTTTGCCCGGAACACCCAGGTCGGTGATGATCGACATTCCGAATACACGCATGCCCATGTGGTGGGCTACTATGGTTTCCGGGACGGTCGACATGCCGACGGCATCACCGCCAATGGCGCGGAAATATACGTATTCGGCAGGAGTCTCGAACGTCGGACCTTGCGTCCCTACATACACTCCCTCCATGACGCGGATCTTGTGCTCTTTTGCAATGGCTTGTGCCTTGCGGATAAGTGTTTTGTCATACACTTCGTGCATGTCGGGGAAACGCGGTCCCAGTTCGTTGTAGTTCTTGCCGCGCAGAGGATGTTCGGGAAACAGGTTGATATGGTCATTGATGATCATCAGTTCACCTATCTCGAAGTTTGGATTCATGCCGCCTGCAGCGTTCGATACAAACAATGTCTCTATGCCGAGCATCTTCATCACACGCACGGGGAACGTCACTTGGTGCATGTCATAACCCTCATAATAGTGGAACCTTCCTTGCATGGCAAGCACATCCACGCCTCCCAGTTTGCCGAGAATCAGTTTTCCTTTATGACCCTCTACGGTCGAAACAGGAAAGTTAGGGATTGTCTGGTAGGGGAACTCCTGCCGGTCTGTTATCTGGGTCGCCAGGTTACCAAGTCCTGTTCCCAATATGATACCGACTTTTGGTTGCGTTTTCATCAAACCGCGTAGGTAATTAGCGGTTTCTGTTATTCTCTGTAACATAATTTATGATTTGTTTGGTGAATATATCTTCTCCTTCTGTAATGACTGTTTTGATGGGCAGTACGTATATCTTGTCGCCGAGTTTTTCTCGCAAGCGGGGTACGGTTTGCAGACGGACGGCGTCTTTTTCTGTGGTCACAATGCCGTCGCAATGTTCCTTCTGGCATTGCTCTGCCATCTCGTCAATATCTTTATCTGTGTACCTGTAGTGGTCCGGCCGCCGGTATGTTGCTATTTCTTTGTATTGACCCTTCATATATTCCCATATATACGCAGGGTTGGCAATGCCCGTAACCACGAGAGGTTTCTGCATAGAGGTTACACTCGCATCTTCGTACAACGGACGGAGACTGCCGTACTTCATTTCGGAAAATAAAAGATATTGGTACGTGGGAAGACGCAGCGTGGAATCTATGATGCGCTTGTCTATGGGACGCATATCGCGTGGACATTTGCTCACGATGACCATGTTGGCGCGCAAACTCCCGTATCGCTGCTCCCTTAGGCTTCCCCATGGCAACAAGTGATCGTGCACATACAGATTGTCGGCTGCCGTCAGCAGAATATAGTATCCGCAGCATAACCTCCGGTGTTGGAAAGCATCGTCCAAAACTACGACCTGCAAATCAGGATATGATTTTTGCAATTTCTTGATGCCGCGCACACGATTTTCCGACACGGCGACAGGGATATTCGGAAAATGCAAATGCATTTGCATCGGCTCGTCACCAATGCTGTCCGCCGTGGATTGGTCATCTGCAAGAACGAACCCTTTGGTCTTGCGCTTGTACCCTCTTGATAGGATGGCGACCTTGTATCCCTTTTCCGCAAGCATGCCGACGACGCACTCTGTATGAGGTGTTTTGCCTGTTCCGCCCACGGCAAGGTTTCCGATGCAGATCGTCGGTACATCCACGGTTTCCGAATGTAGTATATGCTCGTCGTAGAGCAGATTGCGTATGCCCACTGCTACTCCGTACAGCCTGGATGCTATTATGCGCAAGAGGTTCATTTGTGGAAAAAGATTCTGGTTCTTTATTTTATGTTGATGTCATACGGCAATCGTGCCTGTAGATTCGATTGTTGAATCAGCCCTTGTAGGCGTCTCACTTCGCTCAATAGTATATCGTCAGTATCTGTTCCCGATAGCATTTCCATTATTTGTGTAAGAGAATCCTTGACCTTGGGGTAAGTCGCTATGTCATATCTGCTGATGTCGGCCAACTGAGCCGCAGAGGTAATGGCGCATTGCAAGTCGCCTATTCTGTCCACCAGCCCGATTTCCATGGCTTGCCATCCGCTCCATACTCTTCCTTCTGCAATCTTTCGTATTTCATCGCAGGTCATCTCTCGCCCTTCTGCACAGCGGCTCACGAAGAGATTATACCCGCGGTTGATGACGCCTTGCATTAGGGCACGTTCCTCCGGAGTCATGCCTTTCACAACCATCGAGGTATTGCTGCTGCTCAAATGGTGGGTCTGAACGCCGTCATAATCTATGCCTATCTTCTTTGTGAGACCGTTTGTACAAGGAACCAGTCCGAAGATGCCGATCGAACCTGTTACGGTGTTGTCTTGCGCAAAAATACTGTCAGCCATGCAGGAGATGTAATAACCTCCCGAAGCAGCATAGTCTCCCATGGAGACAACCACGGGTTTCTTTTCTTTCAGAAGGGTTAGTGCATGCCAGATTTGTTCACTGGCGTATGCGCTTCCTCCGGGGGAATTAACGCGCAGTACCACTGCTTTCACGTTGTCGTCTTTCTCTACTTCTTGTATTGTCTTGATGAATTTGTTCTTCACGATTCCGTCTGAACCGCTGTCGTTGATTTCCCCTTCTGCATATACGATGGCAATCTTTTCCTTGATATATTCTTTTTTGTTGGTCGGAAGGTTCAGCATGTCTTTATGGGAGATGTATTGGAAATCTTTGTCACCGGTGAGTTCCGCCAATATCGTTTTGATGTCTTGTTGATAAATGAGTGAATCCACCAATCCGTATGAGAGTAGTTCTTCTTCGCTTTTGAAGAGAGTGTTTTCTTCTGCATATTTGTCCAATTGCTCTTCACTGATAGAACGGCTCTCGCTCACGGCACGGCGGACAACTGCCCACAGGTCCTTCTGCAACTCGGTCATTTGTGTCCTGTTGGCCTCGCTCATTTCTGTCTGGATGTAGGGCTCCACTGCCGACTTGAATTCGCCGACTTTCACCACTTGCATCTCTATGCCGATCTTGTCCAGCAATCTCGAGAAGTAGGCGAGGGTGGTGTATAGTCCGCTCCATTCCAATCCTCCGTGGGCATTCAGATACACCTTGTCAGCAACAGATGCCAGATAATAGTTGCTCTGTGCATATTGGTCGGCGTATGCCACAACAAATTTCCCTGATTCCTTGAAATCCTCTAATGCCTCGCGCAGTTCTTCCATTGAAGCGTATCCTGCCGACAGGGTTCCTCCTTGCAGGTAAATGCCGTCTATATTTTCGTCTTCTTTTGCCCTTTGGATGTTTCGCAGCAAGTCTTCCAGTCCCGTTTGTTGCTCGGTCTCTCTTCCTCCTATTCCGCTGAGTACATCTCGCAGGGTATTGTCTTCCGCCTGTTCCGTTAGCGTCCCGTTCAGGTCGATTCTGTATACGCTGTGCGGGCGTAATGTCGGCGCAGCGTCCTGCAGTGACATCAATGCACCCAGCGTGGCAGACATAATCATCATACAGACAACGGAAAACAGCAGTAGTCCGACCACTGTTGCAAGCGTGTATTTCAAGAATTGTTTCATAATACTGTGAGTTTTGAAAGGCAAAGATACAAATTAAAACCGCAGCATGCAAATAATTGGGTGCATATTTTGTCCGGTTCGGGTAAATCTTCCTTGTTCCGGGGTGTAGATGTCATGCTGTCCTCTTGGCTGCCTCGCTCTCGGTTGCTTGGTGTGTTTGTGTATGCGTGCATTGTCTTGGGGTGTTCTGTTTGCCGGTTTGTTCTTGTCCTGTTTGGTCGGTTGTGAATGAAACGTCTGTTCCGTACATGGATTTTTATGCCTTGCCGGTTCTGCCGGTATGGCAGGTGCTTGCTGGCATGTTCCCGTTGATAATTGGGGCATGGCTGTTCGGGTTGTTTGTGAAATGGAATATTGCTTTTTGAGAGTTTTCAAAGCCGTATCGGTCTTTCGTGCGGCATTCCCGCAACGATATTCTCTGGCAAAAATGCAGTGTTTGTGGGCCTGCTGTGCTTGTGGTGCAGGGAAACCGTATTAAAATGGGTAGTATTTGGGTGGTTGTAATGAATTGTCCAAATCCCTGGAATATCTCGAACAACAAGGATTCCTACAGACAAACAGCACGAGGGTTGTCTGGTTTGTTTCTTCCGGCATTAAGTTTTCCTATGAGTGAAGTCTGGTATATCCCCTCTTTGAGGGGGTTGGGGGGAGTCTCTTTGGTTTCTTTTCTTTTGGTCAGGCAAAAGAAAGGGCTATCTGTCATAGGATTTTGTTGGTTCTTCTGTTTGACGGATTATTATGTTTATGGAGGGCATTTGTATGCTTCTCTAATCTCTATCACCTAATCTCTATTGCGGCCGTGCCGCCGTTATGTTTGCATGATTGATTATTTTTTGTACCTTTGCGGGGTAGGGTAATGCTGCTGAGTCTTGATGGATGTCTTGTATGATTCGGCATGCCTGAATAATTTGTTTGTCACATGAAGAGATTGTTTTTTGGTGCGTACTTGTTGGTGGCGTTTCTGCTATGCGCGACCTCGGGCGTGTATGCCGATTCGTGGCAGTTGCTCACGGATGCTGCTTCTTTGGAAGCGGGCGATAAACTCATTCTTGCTTGTCCCGATAAGGGTATGACGGCAGGAGTGCTCAATGAGTCCAAAGGTTATCTGGAAGCGGTTTCGTCCCGATTCTCCTTGAATACATCTTCGGTTACCGACCTTGGGGAAGGTACTCTGGTTTTTACTTTGGGCGGCTCCGAAGGGCAATGGACTCTCACGGGTCCTGATGGGCGTATGCTTGGAGCAAAGGAAACAAAATCTGTTTCTTACGATGGGTACGTCACAACTTGGGATATTACAGTTTCTGAGGATGGTGCAACCGTTTTCTCCACAAGCAGTAGTTATGGACGGTTCTTGTATAACGTTAACAATCCTCGGTTCACTACTTATACTTCCGCTATCTCAAAAAGCATGCTCCTTCCCAGGTTGTATCGTTTTGTACCGTCGCCGCAATATACATTCATGTACGATGGCTATTCGGGATATACCGTTCGCTGTGAAGGCGGCGGATTGCATAAGGAAGGAGAAAGTGTTGCCCTCTCTCCGGTTGCTCCTGTGCGTGAAAACTATACATTCCTCGGCTGGCAGTATGGCGGTGCCGTCTATCAGCCTGGAGATGTATTCCTTATGCCTGCGGCGGATGTCGCATTGATTCCGTTGTGGAAACAAATCTCGACTCGGGTGGAAGATACGGCGGATGGGCAAAAAGTGTTGAAAATAGTACGCGACGGCTCTGTTTACATTGTCAGAGACGGCAAGACTTACGATGTAATAGGACGCGAACAATAACCTGTAAAAGAACGAAATACAATGAAGACAAAACTTATCATACTTGTAGCATCTTTGTTTTCCGCGGTGTCTCTCATGGCGGTTCCTGCATACCCGGGTTGGCAAACGAAAACACAGCCGGATGGCACACGGATTGAAGTCCGCCAGCAGGGAGATGAAATCTGTCATTATTGGTTGAATCGGGCTGGTCAGGTCGTAGCGGAAGGTGCAGATGGCTATTGGCGTGTGGTGGGTGAGAAGCCGTCGCCGGCTGTCGTCTCTGCTTTGCGCAAGGCGTCCCCTCTGGCTGTGAGCCGTCCCGCTCGGGTGGGAAGGATCAATCTTGCACTGCATGGCTTGGTCATATTGGTTAATTTCGAAGATGTCGCCTTTCAGCCTTCCAATTCGCAGGCGGAGATGAATAAGATGATGAATGCCGATTCCTATACGTACAATGGTGCGTATGGGTCTGTACGCAAATACTTTTCCGATCAGTCCAATGGCGCGTATGTTCCCTCTTTCGATGTGATAGGACCTGTCACATTGTCCAAACCTGTTTCCTATTATGGTCAGAACGATAGTGAGACCGGTTCCGATAAGCATGCCGGTGACATGGTTCTGGAGGCGTGTATGTTGGCTAAGTCTGAGTTTGATGTGGACTTTGCGAAGTATGATAACGACCACAATGGCAATGTGGATTTCGTTTATATTCTTTATGCAGGTAAAGGAGAGGCGGATGGTGGAGCGGCAAACACTGTTTGGCCGCACAACTGGAATCTTGAATCGGCTATTTACTATGGTGATTGCACCTATGCTTATTCCGATTGCATGATTGATGGATGTCGCGTCAACGACTATGCTTGTTCGGGAGAACTGAATGGACGTACGGGCGAACGGAATGGCATCGGAACGCTGTGTCATGAGTTTGGTCACGTCTTGGGATTGCCCGATTTTTACGATACCAACTATGCAGACAACTATACCGAAAGCCGCACACCTGGTGATTGGGACGTAATGGATGCAGGAAGTTATAATGGTGATGGAAATTATCCTCCCAACTACAGTGCCCACGAAAAATATTTCTTTGGATGGCAGACGCCTGTCAATCTTGGTGCTGTTCCGAGTGCTTTGACGGTCAAAGCCGTGGGGACGGGCAGTGCCATGGCATACCAGATCAATTCTTCCAACACGCTTCTTCCGGCTACGGACGAAAGCGTACAGTATTATATTGAAAACCGGCAGCAAAAAGGGTGGGATCTCCATCTTCCGGGGCATGGTCTCCTTGTTTGGTATGTCAATTACAATCAAAATCGCTGGAATGATAATAAGCCTAACAATAATGCGGGTGCTCCGTGCTATACAATCATATCTGCTACCGGAAGTAGGGTCAATTTGGGTACTGCTGCCGATCCTTTCCCCGGTACGGGTCTCGTGAATCATTGTGCTGTTGCTGGCAAGCCGCTTACCGGGATCGAAGAAAAGAACGGAGTTGTTTCGCTCATCTATGTCAAAGACCCGAATTCTGCAACGTGGGATTACGAAGTCGCTTACGAGCATGCCGCTGTATCTTCCGAAAGCGGTACGGTTGCCAAAGAAACTGCGCTTGCTCTTGTTGTTACGCCTGACGAAGGCTACATAATCAATTCTTCCGAACACATTGAAATAACAATGGGAGGTGTCACTCTTGTTTATGGAACCGATTTTACGTATGTGGACAATGTCCTGTCGATACCTTCCGTGACGGGTGACCTCGAAATATATATTATGCCCGTAGTGGCTCCGGTGAAGCCTTATAAGGTTACGTGGATCGCCGATGGAGTGGTGCTTGAGGAGCAGGGTTATGATGAGGGCGAACCGCTGCGTCTGCCGTCTTCGGATATGATTCTCTGCGATGGTATGCAGTTCGTCGGGTGGACGGAGCAGGCTGGCTACTACAATCCTTTTGCTGAGCCTGCCGACCTGTTCTCCGATGCCGGCAATCGGACCGTGGGTCGGGACCTCACGTTCTATGCTGTTTACAAAGACTGATGTCTTTGCTCGGATAGTTTGGACGTAGTCTGGAAATGAATGGAGGGGAATGGCTGGTTAACCGCCGCCTTGATGCGGAAACGGGAATTGTTACCTTTCGGTTGTTTTCCTGCTTGCCTTGTTTGCGGGGTGGAACAGAAGGGATTTTCGACCCC
Organism: Bacteroidales bacterium; assembly: GCA_050873385.1. Taxonomy (GTDB): domain Bacteria; phylum Bacteroidota; class Bacteroidia; order Bacteroidales; family Paludibacteraceae; genus Colicola. The sequence continues at coordinate 14,609 of JBNMIS010000048.1, forward strand.
TCGTCGGGACCTGATCGACCTCTGGGCGGGAAATGTGGCGCAAGAAATTGTTTGGTTGTAGATGGGTTTTCTGTCATGGGGTAGGGGAAAGAAGGTTTTCTTTCCTGTGGATTCCCGATGAAATAAAGAATAAAATATCGGCAATATGGACCAATCTTGCAAACCGTATGGCAAACCTTTTGCTATACACCCTCGCGGAAAAGGTTATTGGTACTACAATTTATAAGTGTTATTTGATATGAAAAAGCAAATTCTCTATCTTGCCACGATTTGCCTCGTGATGGCATCGTGTGCCGACACCGCCGATGTGCGAGACGCCAAGGGCGGTTACCGTTTCAAAACCACGGGCAAAGTAACACTCCAGATGCCCGACGAGAGCAACCCGAAAGCCACCGTTTCGCAAATTGTCAATCTGACCAACGAGACCGGTTCGTTTGAGTTGGTCAGCCTGAAAGACAACGACAAAGTGCTGCTCACTTTCGACCAACTCAACGGCGACGTATATCATACCAAAGGTACGCTGTCGGGCGACGAACTTACTTTCGACTCTTTCAATCGTACTCTTGATCTTCCTGTCGTTACGGAATACTCCGATACAATTCATATCCCCTCCCTGTTGGGAACGGTCAGAGATTCTATTATCACTTACACGAAGACCAAAACGGAAGTCTTTGATGTTGTGGTTTCTGGGACTGGTAAAACCTATGAGAACAACATCATCTTCTCGCTTACCTACAAGGGGCAGTCGCAAGAGGATAAACGACGTACCATTGAAGGGTCTGATATTCAGATGCTTTGCAAGAAAAACTGATCATGAAACGGAAACAAACACTGTTATTGGTATCGCTTCTGCTGGTAGTTTCCCCTGTTCGTCCGCAGGTTGCAACAATGCTGACGCTCGACGACTGCCGGGGGTACGCACTGAAAGCCGCCTCCACCCAAGCGGGGGACGAGTTGCGCCAGGCAGCCGACTACAACCGCCAGGCAGCCCTTGCGGCGATGTTCCCGAAGATCAGTGCCAATGCCGCCTATACGTGGAACTCGCAGCACGCCGTCCTGCTGCCCAACCAGATGGACTTCTCGTTTGGTACGGCTACGGTGGGCAAAGACGGTTCCGCCTCGTTCCAATGGAGCGAAGGTTCGGCGATGAACCAACTGGCGCAACAGACACAGCAGATGCCCGAAGTAGGCAAACAGGTGCTGGCATTGCAGAACGAGTCGGGGCAGATGCTTGCCGATGCCTACCAGCAACTCTATCAGGCGCTTGACCTCGATATGACGCACCTCTTTGTCGGACAAGTGGGCATTACCCAACCGATCTACGTGGGCGGTCGTCTGCGCGAGTTGTACCGCATAGCCAAAGCCACCGAAGCAACGGTGAATATCGAAGCCGACAGCAAGCGCGATGACATCATCGTCTCGGTGGACGAAGCCTACTGGCGCGTTATCTCGGTGGAGAAGAAACTCGAACTCGCCACCAAGTACTACAACCTGCTTCTGACCCTTGAAGACAACGTCAGCACACTTGTCGAGGAAGGTATGGCTACGCAATCCGACCTGCTGAAAGTGAAACAGAAACGCGGCGAGGCGGAACTGAAGAAACTGCAAGCCGAGAACGGACTGGTTCTCAGCAAGATGGCACTCTGCCAGATATGCGGTTTGCCGCTCAACCAAGATATTACGCTGGATGATTCGCACGTAGGCGAAGTGGTGCTGCACGATTCCATATCCGACTATTCGTCCATTATCGATTCGCGCTCCGAAATCAAACTGCTGGAGCAGGCGGAGAAGATTGCCGAATCGAATGCCAAAATTATGGCTGCCGGTTTGCAACCCAACATTGTGGCATCTGCCAACTATATCTATAC
>JBNMIS010000049.1:0-16052 GCA_050873385.1 Bacteroidales bacterium
ATCTTTGCCTTCAAGCACCAGTACTTGGACAATCCTGCTCTGACACAGCGAGGAAGAAACAACAACGTATTTGACTTTGATGAGAAGATCCAATTGAACGTCAATGCCTCGGTGGGCGACAAGTTGAAGTTCAACATGAACTACAACACAGAGGCTTCCTTTGACTTTGACCAACAGAACCTGAAACTCAACTACCAAGGCAAAGAGGACGACATTATCCAATCGTTGGAAGCCGGCAATGTTTCCATGAACCTGAACAGTTCGCTAATTGCCGGCAGTCAGGCTCTATTCGGCATGAAAGCCAACTTGAAGTTCGGCAAACTGAGTGTTCAGGCTTTGGTGTCGCAACAGAACTCAGAGAGCCAGACCGTATCGTCGAAAGGCGGTGCTCAGACGACAGAGTTTGAGGTCAGTGCCGACAGTTATGACGAAAACCGCCATTTCTTTCTTGCGCACTACTTCCGGGACAACTATGAGAAAAACATGGCACAATTGCCATATATCACTTCGGGCGTGAACATCACCCGTATAGAAGTTTGGATAACCAACAAGAGGGGACAGTATGACAATGCCAGAAATATCATTGCCTTTACAGACTTAGGCGAACATTCAACAGAACATCTCAGCAACAACCACTGGACGCCCAAAGGTACAACAGATATCCCGCAGAACAGGGCAAACAGTTTGTATGAGACCGTATCGGCCATGTCAGGCGTGCGCGACATACAATTGACAAATGCCGTACTGAGCGATTTGTCCACATCGGGTGTAATCGGGGGAGAGGATTATGAAAAGATAGAGTCAGCCCGATTGCTTTCAAGTTCGGAATACACCCTAAATGCATCGCTGGGCTACATATCTCTGAGGAGTGCTTTGAATCAAGACGAGATACTATGCGTCGCTTACGAATACACATTCAACGGGCAAGTCTATCAGGTGGGAGAATTTTCCACCGATGCAGGCGATGATCTGAAGGCCCCCAATGCATTGATACTGAAAATGCTGAAGACCAGTTCGAATGCTCCGACACAGAAAGGACGGGGGACGTGGGACCTGATGATGAAGAATGTGTATTCCATTGGGGCTATGCAGATGAGTCAGGAAAAGTTCGAACTTTATGTAATGTACAGAAACGACTCGGTCGGCACTGATTTGCAATACATATCGGAAGGCGCAATAAAGGGACAACAGTTGCTACGAGTAATGAATCTTGACCGTTTAGACCAAAAAAACAACGCCAATCCAGACGGCAAGTTTGACTATGTGGAAGGATTTACCGCCTACTCATCAAACGGACGGATCATATTCCCCGTGCTGGAACCATTCGGAAGTCACCTCATGAAACAAATAGATGACCCCACAATAGCAGACAAGTATGTATTTCAAGAACTCTATGATTCCACTCTTGTTATGGCTCAGGAAGTGTCGGAAAAGAACAAATTTGTCTTAACCGGAAAGTACAAAGGTTCGTCAGGCAACGAAATCAGACTGAATGCCATGAACATACCGAGGGGAAGCGTGACCGTCACAGCAGGCGGAGCCAAGTTGGTGGAGAATGTGGATTACACCGTGGATTACATCATGGGGACAGTGACCATTCTGAACCAATCGATATTGGACGCAGGAACCAATGTGGACGTAAAATTGGAGAACCAGTCCACTTTCTCCATGCAGCGCAAATCGCTATACGGAGCGCATTTGGAATATGCCTTCTCGCCGGATTTCACCTTGGGCGGAACGATTATGCACATGACAGAGCGTCCGCTGACTACCAAAGTGAATACAGGAAGCGAGCCCATCTCCAATACGATATGGGGCATAAACACTTCGTACAAAACCGAATTCATGTGGCTCAGCAATGCATTAGACCGCATTCCATGGATAACCGCCACCGCTCCATCAACATTGCAAGTGAACGCCGAGTTTGCCCACTTAATTCCAGGACATACGCGCGATGTAGGCAAGGCAGGATTGGCATATATTGATGACTTTGAATCCACGAAAACCAATGTAGATATTCATTTCCCGACATTCTGGAAACTGAGTTCAACACCATCCTCGTTCCCTGAATCACTATTGAGCAACAACATTGAATACGGCAAGAACAGAGCACGACTGGCATGGTACATAGTGGATCCCATCTTCGGTCATGCACAAAACAATACGCCCCAGCATATCAGGGACGATGTAAACATGCTTTCAGACCACAGGACGCGTATTGTCTATGAACAGGAGATTTACCCGAACAAGGAAGTATTGGCGACAGAAGATACACGTCTTTCCATATTGAATATATCGTATTATCCAACAGAACGCGGTCCTTACAACATTGTTGCAGACGAGATAGGTGCAGACGGAAAGTTGACCAGTCCTGAGAAACGCTGGGGCGGCATGATGCGCAAATTGGACAACACAGACTTTGAAACATCAAACATCGAGTACATAGAATTCTGGATTATGGATCCTTTCCTCACCAATCAGGGAACAGATTATGAGGGAGGTGACCTATATTTCAACTTAGGTGATATCAGCGAGGATATCCTGAAGGACGGAAAGAAAGCCTTCGAGCACGGCTTGCCCATCAATGACAATGACGCAAACAGCACAGAGAATACCATTTGGGGACGCATACCCAAGACGACAAGTACTGTAACCGCATTCTCCAACGAAGCAGGCGCAAGAGAGAAACAGGACGTGGGACTGAACGGTCTATCTACCACCGACGAATTCTTGTTCGAATACAACGGGAAACGTCCCTATGCAGACTATGTGGACGCGCTACGGGCAAAAGTATCACCAACGGTAATAAGCGAATGGGAAGCAGATGCGTTTTCACCCCTTAACGACCCGGCCGGAGATAATTTCCACTACTACAGAGGATCAGACTGGGACGAGCAGAGAACCGACATATTGACCCGATACAAATACTTCAACGGCACAGAAGGAAACTCTCCCGCGACTGAGAACAGCAGGGAAACTTATGGCACAGCATCCACTCTGCAGCCCGACATGGAAGACATCAATCTGGATAACACCCTCAACGAATATGAGAAGTATTATCAATACCGTATCCAGATACGTCCGGGAATGCTGGAAGTCGGGAAACAGCATATCACGGAAAAATTAGTCACAAAAGTCACTTTGGAGAACGGGAACACGGAAGAAGTTACGTGGTATCAGTTCAAAATACCCGTGCGTGAATATGACGACCGCATAGGCACTATCCGTAATTTCAAGTCGATACGTTTTATACGTCTTTTCCTAACAAACTTCAAGCAAGAGACCCATCTGCGTTTGGCTTCGCTTGACCTGGTCCGCGGCGAGTGGCGTTCATACACCAAAGATTTATACACTCAGACAATGCCCCCGACGAGTTCGGCCTACATGGACGTGGAGGCCGTCAATATAGAAGAGAATGCATCGCGCAGTCCCGTGAACTATGTATTGCCCCCTGGAATAAGCCGTCAGACAGATCCAGGGCAGGCTCAGTTAATTTCACAGAACGAGCAGGCGATGGTGTTGCGTGTACACAATCTATCCCCCGGCGACGCCCGCGCCGTATACAAAGCCACGGGATATGACATGCGGAACTACAAACGTCTGCAAATGTTCGTTCACGCAGAAGCACTTCGTGATGACCCGACTCTCTCAGACGGCGACCTGACATGTTTTATCCGCTTAGGGACCGACTTGAAAAACAACTATTACGAGTATGAGATTCCGCTTTCGCTTACACCGGAAGGGCTATACAACAATGACAATGCCATTGACAGAGGAAAAGTTTGGCCGACCAACAATATGTTCGACTTTCAGTTTGACGTACTGACCAACACCAAACTGAAACGCAACAAAGCCAAGAGAGCGGGAAATACGGGAGTCAGCAATTCGATAGCCTATGAAGACTATGACACGGACTCCAACAAACCCAACAACCGCATGACCGTCATGGGAAACCCGACGTTAGGGGATGTAGAGAACATCATGATCGGTATCCGCAACCGAGGGCAGGTGGTAACATCGGGAGAGATTTGGGTGAATGAACTGCGCATGTCGGAATTCAACGAAGACGGAGGCGTAGCAGCAATGGCCAATGTAGCACTCGGCATCTCGGATATTGCCCAAGTGAACATGGCAGGAAGACTTGAGACGGCAGGATACGGCTCTATCGAAAGCAATGTCCTGGACCGTAATATGGACAACAGGTACCAATTCTCCGTAAGTGCAGCCATGGAGGGCGGCCGACTGTTCCCTGAACAGGCAAAACTGCAAATACCGCTCTATGTATCTTACACCAACGAGACCCTGTCACCAAAATATGACCCACTGGACACAGACGTCAAACTACAAGAGTCGCTCAATACATTCAGTACCAAGGAAGAAAGAGATTCTGTGAAAACGATGTCGAACACAGTACAGAAAAGTACAAACTTTTCCTTGAGTAATGCAAAAGTAAACATCCACAGCAAAAAGCGCGATATGTTCTATGACCCTGCCAACATCAACATATCTTATTCCTATGCCCTGCAAGACAAGCACAGCCCGGAAACAGAACATGACCTACTGAAAGAGGAGAAAGGATCGTTGAACTATTCCTACAACTTCAACCCAACACCATGGGAGCCATTCAAGGACAAGAAGAAAGTACAGAAACTGAAGTGGATCAAGGAACTCAATCTATACTATCTTCCCCAGAGTTGGGCTTTCTCTACCGATATGCAACGCAGTTTCACCCAGATGAAGATGCGCGACCTTACAGGCGGGATGTCGTCGGATCCCATATTTTCCAAGGACTGGATGTGGAACAGACGTTTCGACTTGAAGTACGACCTCACGAAGACACTGAAGTTTACATTCCAAAGTGCCATGAACTCGACCGTAGAAGAAGGGCTCCTTACTCCCGAAATCATAAAGGACTACGGTTTCACCAACGACTATTACGAGGCATGGAAAGACACCGTGCTCCGCAGTCTCCGCACGATGGGTTCGCCCTATTCCTACCAACAAGTGTTCACTGCATCCTACAATGTCCCCTTCAACCGATTCAAAGCACTTGACTGGATAACTGCCAACGGTAGTTATAACGCCACTTACAACTGGAACAGAACCGCCCAAACGAGCGGAGAGGATACGAACTTCGGCAACGTGGTATCCTCAATGGCTTCGTGGCAAGCGGACGGTGCCATGAACTTTGAGTCGCTCTACAACAAATCGAAGTATCTCAAGGGAATAAACCAACGTTATTCAGGACGAACCACACGGCGATCGTTCCGCCCAAAGACCTATACGCAAACCATTGCCGCCAAAGCCGATTCCACCATAGAAATCAACCACAGGCTGAATTCAGAGAAACTCAAAGTACAGGCAGTGGACGAAAGAGGACGGAACGTGACGGTCAAATACACCTCCGAAGGTGCAGGCAAGATACGCCTAACCCCCAAGAAAGACTGTGAGAATCTCTCCATCACCATCACGACTCAAGACCCGAATGCCCGGACGACAGCCCAAGTGGCAGGCGACCTGAGCATGCGTTTCCTGATGTTACTTCGCAAAGCACAGGTTACGTACAGAGAAACAAACTCGCTGACCGTCCCAGGCTTCTATCCCCAAGTAGGCTTCATGGGAGAAAGGAAAACCGGCAACTACTATGCGCCCGGATTTGATTTCTCATTCGGTTTTATTCCCAATGACTTTGTAGAGAAGGCAAAGGAACGTTACTGGCTGTCGCCGGACACCACCGTTATCCAACCTGCCACAAGAGCCAAGACAAGCGACTTCAGCCTTCGTCTTACGATAGAACCCTTGCCGGGACTGAAGATTCAAATGAACGGTCAGCGCTATACCTCCAGTGCATCGTCGATTATTTATTCCTATGAGCAACTGCAAGAGACCTTCACAGGTTCTTATAACATCACGCAGGTCGCTATAGCAACCGCATTTGACAAAATAGGGACAGCAGAGCAGAACTTCTCCACCAAGTCGTTCGGCAGATTCCTCACCTACAGGGAAACCATGCAAAACCGTTTAGAGAACGAGTACAGCAATCTGTCTTATCCCAACTCAGGCTTCCTGAAAAACTCGCTACATGCCAACCAGAAGTATGACCCATCGAAAGGACGTGTGAGCGCCAACTCTGCCGATGTTCTGATACCCGCCTTCTTGGCAGCCTATACAGGACGGGACGTAAACAAAATACAAACGAATCCGTTCCTCTCCATCTTGCAGATATTGCCCAACTGGAGCGTAACGTTTGACGGACTGAGCAAACTGCCGTGGATAAAAGACCACTTCAGAACCGTGAATCTGACCCATGCTTACACGTGCAAATACAACATCGGTTCCTACAGCAGTTATTCCACATGGGTTCCAGCCATTGACAACAGCAACAAGTCGTACGGTTTTGTTCGCGATGTGTCGACAGACAATCCCATTCCATCGTCAGCATACGACATTTCGAACATAAGCATCACAGAACAATTCTCCCCGCTTATCGGCGTGAATGTAGCCATGAAAAATTCGCTCACCGCCAAGGTGGAATATCGCAAACAGCGCAACTTGACCCTAAATGTTACTTCCGTACAACTGATGGAGGGTGCAACAAACGAGTTGGTAGTAGGTTTCGGGTACACCGTGAAAGACTTTGACGTGATACTCAAACTGAAGAACGCAAAGCAGAATAAAGTGAAAAACGACCTGAAACTAAATGTAGATTTCTCCTACAAGGACGTGAAGACCCTGCTTCGAAAAGTGGAAGAAAACATCACACAAGCCTCCTCAGGAAACAAGGTATTAGGTGTAAAAGTATCGATTGACTACGTTTTATCCAGCAAGATAAATCTTCAATTATTCTACGATCACCAAGGGACTACACCTCTGATTTCGTCCTCTTACCCCATCAAAGCAGACAATGTTGGCTTGAACATCAAGTTGATGCTTACACGATAGGCACAGGGACAATACATATACCTGTTGGCGAGATTAGATATACTTTTTTCACCCTTTGTTTGAAGCACACAAATACATGAACATTACGGTTAATCTTATGATTAGTTCTTTCTTTTCTTTTGCATGACCAAAAGAAAAGAAACCAAAGAAAAGTCACCGGCTGTGTGTCGGGCGTTGCCAAAAATATATCTCGCTCGGATTTCGGCGGAGACACAACTCGCTACGCTCAAACAATATCTCCGCTTACCGGAATCCTCGCTCCATTTTTGACACCCGACACAATGCCGGAAGTTACTAACACGCAGATCCACACTTTTCAAGTTAATTCCGCCAGCGTGTATACATATATGAAACAGAAGAGGAACTCCTTGCAAGGAATTCCTCTTCTGTTTCAGCGGTGCGGACGAGACTCGAACTCGCGACCCCATGCGTGACAGGCATGTATTCTAACCAACTGAACTACCGCACCAACACTTGCAAAGAGGACGTCCCTCATTTGCGGACGCAAAGGTACAATAATGTTTTGATACATACAAGCGTTTCTGTCATTTTTTCTGAAAAAACTTTGCGTAAAACTATTTGCACGCTACTCTGATAAAGGTGCAGGGAGTTCCTTCCGGTCGGGTAAGTCGTTCTCATGCAACACGTAACGCTTATAGTAGGAGATGATAACCGTTGTCAGAGGAAGGGCTATAATCATACCTGCAATTCCGAGAAGATTTCCCCAAACAGACAAAGACAGCAGCATAACGGCAGGTTTCATACCAATCGTTTTCCCCATAATAAGAGGATTGAGCACCATATCCTGTATGGCCTGTACGACACAGAAAACCGCCGCAATCTCGAGAAGAATAATCCAATAGTTGGTTCCCGTGGCGGCAGACTGCAACAAACCCAATACCATACATACGGGGATTCCCAACCCCTGCATATACGGCACCATATTGAGCAATCCTATAAAAAGCCCTATGATAATTGCCATAGGCAGGTGCATAATGGAAAAGCCGACAGCGAACAATATTCCGACACAACTTGCTATGATAGCCTGCCCACGGAAGTATTTGCTCATTCCTATTTCCAAATCGGTTGTGATACCCGCCACCAATGCTCTATATTTTTGCGGAACGATGTTTACTATCCCTTCGGTTATCTTTTCGTAGTCAATGAGAATAAAAACAAGATAGAGCAACCCAACAAACACGACGAACAACCCCATAACCAAACTGATGCTTGAGCCAAGCAGACCTCCCAGGTAGGGGGCTATTTTTTCAACGATGGTTCCGACATTCGCCGTTGTCAGGAGTTCTGCGATATTGATATCCTGCATCCATGAGCGCAGACTTTCCTGCCATGCGGCAGGCAGGAAAGTATCGGCATTGATTCCTGCAAGATAGGTGGATACAATGGCACTCATCTTTGCCAGTTCCACCGAGACAGGGTGAACCAACAAGGCGATGATACCGCAAATCACGCCAAAGAGAACCAACAAGGTGAATACCACAGAAAGGACCCTGTTACGGAAACGCATTTTATACTGAACGAAATGCACTATAGGATAGATGAGATATGCCAGAAACCATGAGACGATGAAAGGAAGGAGAACTCCGCTCAATTGGCGCGTTATGAGAAAGAGGGCGACCAGAACCGCCACCGTTATGAGCAGACGAACCGTCCGATCGAATGTAAAAGGTTTATCTTCCATAGTATTTCTTATTGAGACAAGCAGTCATTACCCTTTTTGTTCCGATTGCGGAATATCACCCAGTTATTCAGAACAAAGTTGAACAGACCCGAGAAGCAAAGCGCCAACAGATTGCATACAACCACATCCCACTTGGTGAAATACTGAATAAGCAACAATGCTCCCATCTTCACAAAAAAGACTGTAGTGCAGGAAAGATTATACCCACCATAGTGTTGCAGAAACGAGCGCCATGAACGCCGGCTAACACGGTCTTTCCAGACAAAGAAATAGGCAATGGTGAAGTTGGTCAGCACCGCACACTCAAAAGAGAGGAAAGGGGACACAATACATTCCCCCACATACGTACCATTGAGGAGATAGGTGGAACAGAGCCATAACACAAGCGTATCCACACCGGTGCCGACCAGTGTGGATAACGAAAATTTCACGTAACGAAGTATGAGCCGAGAGCAATTGTTCATTCTACTCTTTTTTCTCTTCGCCGGGCTTCTTCAGGGGTTCCAATTTTGCAAAGTAGCGAGCATCTTTGATAAATGACACCAAATACATGACAAGCAGAATAGCCAATATACCAAGCCCGACATAATCGAGACAACCGAACGTGACAGGCGTATCGAAGAAGTTGAACGTATAACTATACTCATGCAAGAAAGGTATATACATGAACAATATGTTCACCACGAAGATTATGAGACGGAACTCCGTAGGTCCCATCTTCCCGTAAGTAAGTTTGAATTCGCTCTTGAGATGAGCATTGATGCTTACATATACCGTCAGAGCAAGATAGGCGGCGTAGATGGACAATGCCACACTCAGATTCATCAGACCCGACAGACCTGCACCGACAAACATCAGGGCTTCGTTGATACAATCGATGTTATGATCCAAATAGTAGCCATAGCGAGGACGCTGACAGTTGCGGACGCGCGCCAACGTGCCATCCAAAGAGTCGCCGTACCAATTGACAACAAGTCCGAAACAGGACAGCCAGAGCCAATAGATGTTGTAGTTAGACAACAAATAGCCCAAGAAAATCAGCACTGCGCCCAATACTCCGATGATGGTGAGAGTATCACTATTGATGCATCGCGGCATACGCTTTGCCAGCCAAACCAAGCACTTCTTTTCGGCAGCATTCAACAAAGACGTCTGTATGCGCACCGATTGTTTCCGTTCTTCCATAAGCAATGTCTATATAAGGTTATATAAAGTTTTATCCGTATCCTTTTTCGTTTTGTTTACAGGCGTTGGAAATGCGCCTTATTTATCGCTGTAAATAGCAAAAAATGTGCCATACATTAACAAACTGCGGAATTGACCAACCTATGATAAAAATATACCTTTATGACTGTATTTTGCCGAAAAATTTGGCACAATACACAGAAAAGTGTATCTTTGCAGGCAAAATGCATGGTAAAGCCCAAAAACAACTAACATACATAATTAACCAAATTAACAACACAACAATGAAAAAACTTTTCAGTCTGTTTTTGATGGCAGGAGCGATGGTCGCTCTTGTGTCATGTGATCCTCAGAATTCCGTAGAAGAAGGCAATGCAAACTTCGAGATAACTGTATCGAATGTTAAAGCAACTACCGCTTCGGTAGCCGTGAAACCTGCAGCAGACAATTTCATGTATTATTTCGACATGGTATCGGAAAAAGACTTGAAAGAATATGCCAGCAAAGAAGCATACGCTGATTCACTGATTACTTTCATGAAGGAGTATGTTGACGCTATAATCGAGTCAGGTTTAGGAGACGATTATGGTGTTTCTGATGCCAAAGATATTCTCTCACAAGGAGAAGATGATTATGACTTCGAAGATTTGGATCCTGAAACAAAGTACTTTGCAATTGCATTCAAAGTGAATACTGAAACTTTCAAACCGGAAGGCAAAGTTGCTTTCAAGGATTTCACAACCACCGCTATCCAAAAGAGCAACAACGTTATCACTTTCGCACAAGATGCCGACAACAAGGCTCTCATCCATATCAATGCGACCAACAATGACACTTATTTTTGGGGATTGATAGAAAAGGATACTCTTCAGGCTTATTACGGGGGAGATGCTACAGAGTATATGGGTGACCTCATCGCATATATGGATGAAATCGGTTATTTGTCATATTTTATCTCTAACGGTTCTGAAGAATATATCACGAGTGAAGAAATTACAGAGCCCGCTCTCTATGTATTCATGGCAGTAGGTCTTGAGGGAACCGTGATGACAACCGATGTATTCACCGCAGAGATTGACGTGACAAAAGACATGTGCGGTACAGAAGAGGAAGAAGCAGGTGTTCCGCGCCGCATTGCCGGAGTTCATGCAACAAAGTCACTTTCCAAACGCTTTGCGTTGAAATAATACAGGATACTTGGAATTGTATTTTCAAAGACGGGCGGACATTCCGAGAGGGGTGTCCGCTTTGTTTTATTATTATACGGATATTATACGGACAAGACCACGATAAAGGGATAATTCATTATAGACATCCGTTGGCGGAATTAAGTTCACTCACTACTTAAAACATATAATAATGTAAATTATAACCCGTTGGCGGAATTAGGTAGACTTATTCCACTTATGGTCTGAAGCACACGAATACACGAACATTGCAGTTAATCTTATGATTAGTTCTTTCTTTTCTTTTGCATGACCAAAAGAAAAGAAACCAATGGGACTCCCCCGACCCCCTCAAAGAGGGGAGACAATCACAAACTTAAACCATTAGCCACTGAGGGTCGGGCGTTGCAAAAAATACAAGTCGCTCGAATTTCGGCGGAGACACAACTCGCTACGCTCAGACAGTATCTCCGCTGTCCGAAATTCCCGCTCCATTTTTGACACCCGACACAATGCCGGAAGCGACAGACCCTGCAACCTGCATAATGTCACTTGGTATTCCTTCAGGTATTCATCTACAATATATCTTAACAATCACTTGAGTACTATCCCATTTTGAGATGGTTGCCATGACCATAAAATGCGGTCTATTGCATAAGAAACAGAAATGTAGTAACTTTGCCAACGGAAGTGCATGAAGGATGCACGGAAGACAACAAGAAGTAAAACAGACAACAAATCATTGAATATGGCAACACAAGAAGAAATCTTCAAGAAGATGGTGGCTCACTGCAAGGAATACGGTTTTGTTTTTCCATCGAGTGAGATATATGACGGTTTGGGCGCAGTATATGACTACGGTCAGAACGGCGTGGAACTGAAGAACAACATAAAGAAATACTGGTGGGACGCAATGACCCTCGTGCATGAGAACATTGTAGGAATTGACGCCGCCATCTTCATGCACCCGACCACATGGAAGGCATCGGGACACGTGGACGCCTTCAACGACCCGCTGATAGACAACCGTGACTCCAAGAAGCGCTACAGAGCCGATGTACTGATTGAAGACCAGATTGCCAAATATGACGAGAAGATTCAGAAAGAAACAGAGAAAGCCCGCAAGCGTTTCGGCGAGAACTTCAACGAAGCGTTGTACTGCCAAACCAACGAGCGCGTAAAGGAGCATATCAGCAAGAAAAACGCTCTGCATGAGCGCTATGCAAAGGCCATGAACGACAACGACCTTGCCGAACTGAAGCAAATCATTCTGGACGAGGAAATAGTATGCCCCATCAGCGGCACACGGAACTGGACCGACGTCCGCCAATTCAACCTGATGTTCCAGACCGAGATGGGTTCAACCGCCGACGGTGCGATGAAGATTTACCTGCGTCCGGAAACGGCACAAGGCATTTTCGTGAATTTCCTGAACGTACAGAAGACGGGGCGCATGAAAATTCCATTCGGTATTGCACAGATAGGCAAAGCTTTCCGCAACGAGATTGTTGCCCGTCAGTTTGTGTTCCGCATGCGTGAATTCGAGCAGATGGAGATGCAGTTCTTTGTCCGTCCGGGCGAGGAAATGAAGTGGTTCGCATTCTGGAAGAACTACCGGCTGAACTGGCACAAGGCACTCGGTTTGGGCGACGAGAAATACCGGTTCCATGACCACGAGAAGTTGGCGCACTATGCGAATGCCGCTACCGATATTGAATTCCTGATGCCATTCGGCTTCAAAGAGGTGGAAGGTATTCACAGCCGCACGAATTTTGACCTCAGCCAGCACGCCAAGTTCTCCGGCAAGAAGATTGAATACTTCGACCCCGAACTGAACCAGAGTTATACACCTTACGTGATCGAGACATCTATCGGAGTTGACCGTATGTTCCTCAGCGTGATGTGTTCTTCGTACAAAGAGGAGACACTGGAGAACGGGGAGACACGGGTTGTACTGAGTCTGCCCCCCGTTTTGGCACCGACGAAAGTATGCGTTATGCCATTGGTGAAGAAAGACGGGCTTCCCGAAAAGGCGCAAGAAGTCATGAACCTGCTGAAATACGATTTCCGCTGTGCCTACGACGAGAAGGACAGCATAGGAAAACGCTACCGTCGTCAGGATGCCATAGGTACACCATTCTGCGTAACGATAGACCACGACACGCTGAACGACAACTGCGTCACGATACGCTACAGAGACAGCATGAAGCAAGAGCGCGTGAACATTGCCGACCTGCAAAGCATTATAGGCAAGGCAGTGGACATGAAAGAACTTCTCAGACGCTTAGGATAAACATTTTATCCCTATACCGCCATGGAGATGTACGGTCTATGCGAGTTGCAACAAAAGTTGCAAGAGCGGAACCAAAAGAACGGTTCCACCAAAGTACTTGCAGACAATGAGATAGCCCTCTTTGACGACATTTCCCAGATACCGATCCAAAACGACTTGATGCGCCTTGATATGGCGGTGTTCGGATTGTGTTTATCGGGTGAATGTTGCATCAAGATAGGGGACCAAGAGTACGTGTTTACGCAAAACAAGTATCTTGTCATTCTTCCCGGTCAAGTGGTACGAATCGTACACCACTCCGAAGATTTCCGTCCGATCCTCATCTGTTGCGACAGAAAAGTGCTGGCAGAAGTGACACAATTCCAACGCATCATCCTACCCTTGCTTCTCTATATCCGCCATCAACCTTGCGAAGAGTTGGACGCCAGCGACATAGCCTGGCTCACGAAATACTACCAACTCATCTTCAATGAGATGTGTGAGACGAACAATATCTTCCAAAAAGCGACCACACGCGGTCTGCTGCAGGCGATGATAGCCAAAATATGCAATCTATACGCCCGAGAAGTCTCGCTACACAATACAGGAGGCAACGGGAGGCAAGAGGAAGTGTTTACCAATTTCATCCGCGAACTATCCATAGGATACAAGCAACACAGGGATTTGCAATACTATGCAGACAGACTATGCCTAACCGCCAAGTATTTGTCAGCCATTGTGAAACAAGTGAGCGGGCTCTCCGCCACACAATGGATAGAATGCTGCGTGGTGGAAGAAACCAAGGTGCTTCTGCAAACAACCTCCCTCACGATACAGCAGATAGCGGACGAACTAAATTTTCCCAACCAATCGTTCTTCGGGAAATACATCAAGAAGCATACGGGACTATCCCCCAAGGAACTACGGAAACAAATGCAGGCATGATTTACGAACTCATGACGGTTCCTATTTGCTCCACTAATGACCATTAAAGACATTAGCGGGTAGGGAGAATCCGTTAATAGCCGCCAATTGACCGTTAATTTGATTTTTGAAGGAGGACCCATTAAAAGCCATATAAAAGACCATTAAGGCATTAGCGGGTAGGGAGAATCCGTTAATTACCGCCAATTGACCGTTAATTTGATTTTCAGAATCTCCGCAAATCGGAATTGTCACTCCATCTTTGACGCACTGATACAATGCCGAAAAGGAACAAACACAATGACCTGCATATTTTACTCTAATCTGATGAAAGGGAATTTATTACAGGCATTCCAGTTGATCGAGAAGTTTTAGAGATTGAGCCGATCTGTTTTTCATCCCCCGTTGAGGAGCCGAACTATTTACGATTTGACAATTTACGATTTTTCACTCACCTAATCTTCATCTCTTGTTCAGGGGTCGATGAGGTCGGCTTGAGGGGTCGTAAAGAAACATGGAGACCTCCCCAATCCCCTCCAAGAGCACCTCACTCACCCTATTCGGTTTTTGAGGGCCCCGCGACAGGAGGGGCTAAGACAATGCTACCACCCTATTATACATACCCATTGGCGAAATCAGAGCATGAACGTAGTTAAAAGACAATTACAGGGAAGATAGTATGCTTGCTGCTCACACCAAGGCAACAAAAAAGGAGAGAAACAAATTCTCTCCTTCTTCTTGTACCCAGGGCCGGGGTCGAACCGGCACAGGGGTGAACCTACTGGTGTTTGAGACCAGCGCGTCTACCGATTCCGCCACCTGGGCATCGTTGATTACACCTCATCCAGCACCTCATCGGGTACTTTTATCGGGAAATCGGCTGCAAAGGTACAACTATTTTACGAACTATGCAAAGAAAACCGACTTTATATGCTATTTTTTATGTCCACAAACCTATAAAAGGATATTTCGCCAGTCTCCCGATAAAATATCCGGTGCATTGAAGCAAGCAAGCGATTTACCTTCTGACGACAAGGGTAACCATACCTATAGGATAGAGGATAGAGGTTAGAGAGTAAAAGAGCATTATAGACGTTGTCTATAAGACCTACTAAGACTAATTCATTACATAGGATGGGTGATTATAAAAATTCCAGTTGTTCGAGAAGTCCCAGGTAGTTTGGACAATTCTTCCCAACCATCCAAGTACTACCCATTTATGATGCGGTTACCCTAACAGAACATCTGACGCAGTAAAAAGAAATAAGCGATTCACCTTTTAACAAAGGCAAACCGCTTATTCTCTGCTGCGACAAGATTTTATATTGTCTTCTCCACGTTCCACGTGAAGGCGCGGACACCGACCTCTTTGTTGCGGAGGTCGAGTTTCTCAACGGACTCCAACAGCACGTCCACCTTGTCGTCGGGCACGATGGTGATGACGCAGGAGTTCATCTCCGGCCATGTGTGCGTGCCGCGGCGGGGTTCGCCGTCCTTGGAACCGCGTCCCTGCACCTGCTCAAACATGGTAAACCCTCTGATTTCCAATACATCAAGCATATACTCAACACGCTCGGTGTTGGCTTGATTGAATACTATCATTACTGCCTTCATATAATTATGAATTAAGGATTATGAATTATGAGCGGCGTCCTCTTTCTTCACTTTGATGTTCATGAAGATGAAGTTCTCGCGCACTTTCTTGAGTTTGTTGCGGTCATCGTGCCGTGAGATTGAGCCATACAGCACGGGCACGATGTAGAGCGTCAGGAACGTGGAGACGGTGAGACCGCCGATAACGACGATACCCAGCGGTTGCCACATCTCGGCACCCTCACCCGAACTGACTGCCATAGGCACC
>JBNMIS010000050.1:0-15060 GCA_050873385.1 Bacteroidales bacterium
GATAATACGCTTACGAGTGTTACGCGGCTCGATGATGTCGTCGATATAGCCACGGTTGGCTGCCTGGTACGGACTTGCGAACAAATCCTTGTACTCTGCCTCTTTCTCAGCAATGAATTTCTTTCTTTCTTCTGGGTCTTCGATAGCCTTGATAGCCTTGGCTTGCAGTACACCTACGGCACCGCTTGCACCCATCACCGCAATCTCGGCGTTAGGCCATGCAAAGCATACATCGCCACGCAACTGCTTGCAACTCATCACAATATGGCTTCCGCCGTAAGACTTGCGAATAGTGATGGTTACCTTTGGAACAGTGGCTTCGCCATAAGCGAACATCAGTTTTGCGCCATGGTCGATGATTCCGGCATACTCCTGACCTGTACCGCACAAGAAGCCCGGTACGTCCACAAGGGTAAGAATCTGGATGTTGAAAGCATCGCAGAAGCGTACGAAACGAGCGGCCTTACGGCTGGCATCGCAGTCAAGCACACCGGCAATATAATTCGGTTGGTTGGCAATGATACCTGTCGAGCGACCATTGAAACGTGCGAAACCGCAGATGATGTTGCGTGCGTAGTCTTTCTGTACCTCCATGAAGTCGCCGTTATCTACGATAAGGCTGATGATATCCTTCATGTTGTAAGGTTTGTTGGGGTCGTCCGGAACGATTTCGTTCAGGCTCTCCTCGATACGCATGGGGTCGTCGGTGCATTTCAGTACCGGTGCCTCTTCCATATTGTTTTGCGGGATGAAACTTACTAGACGGCGAACCTCCTGCAGAGCCTCTTCCTCGGTGGCTGCTACAAAGTGGGTTACACCCGATTTGGTTGCGTGTACGCGTGCGCCACCCAGTTCGGCAACGCTTACGTCCTCACCCGTAACGGATTTCACTACTTTCGGCCCCGTGATGAACATATACGAGTTCTGCTCGGTCATCATGATGAAGTCGGTTAGAGCAGGGCTGTAAACAGCACCACCGGCGCACGGACCGAAGATGACACTTATCTGGGGTACGACACCCGAAGCGAGGATGTTACGCTCGAAAATCTCTGCATAACCTGCCAGCGCGCAAGCACCTTCTTGGATTCGCGCACCACCCGAGTCGTTCAGACCGATGATAGGAGCACCCAATTTCATGGCTTGGTCCATCACGTTGCAAATCTTCAGCGCCATAGTCTCGCTCAACGAACCACCGATGACGGTAGCGTCTTGTGCGAAGACGAATACCAAACGGCCGTCGATAGTACCCGAACCTACTGCCACACCATCGCCAAGGAAGACTTTCTTCTCCATGCCGAAGTCGTGGCAACGGTGGGTAAGGAACATGTTTACTTCTTCAAACGAACCCTCGTCGAGGAGCATATTAATACGCTCGCGGGCGGTATAACTGCCCTTTGCGTGATGTTTTTCGATTGCTGCTTCGCCGCCGCCTGCTTGTGCTTTTACGCGGTTATCAATCAGTTTTTGCAATTTATCTTGATCCATAATTATTAAACTACGTGTTGTTTACTACGTGTAATTTACTGCGTATGAATTACTTCGTGTCGTTTACTTCGTGTGATTTGTTTTTGAGTGAGAGAATTAGAGAGTGCATTTTGATTTGCAAATCGGTACATTGGTTACGCATGTCCAAACTATCGACTGCGGAAATATATCCAATGTCTTCGGCTGCATACAACATACTCTTCACTTCTCCACAAGAGCCAATGGCAATACCCAAAAAACTGATGAACATCGAATTGTTCTTGGTGTATTTATTTCGGTCAAAACCTTCGGCGATATTATTCATTATGGATATGACTGCGCGTTGTATTTGGTCTCTGAACCCGAAGTCCTTATTATCTTGTAGTACAAAATAAACTTGCTTTACAAGATTTCGGGCTCTTTGCCATATCACCAATTCTTCGTAGTTATAAATCATAACCTACCGACTTTACACGCAGTAACCTACATGAAATAACCTTACACGCAGTAATTTACATGAAATTATTCACAGTGCTCTGCGCTTTACTTCGGTTGCTCGCAGAGTTCAGTCAGTACGCCTTTCGTGCTCTTCGGGTGGAGGAAGGCAATCATCAGGTTCTCGGCACCTTTGCGGGGAGTCTTGTCGATGAGTTGCAGACCTGCTGCCTCGGCTTCTTTCAGGGCTTCTTCTACGTTCTCTACGTTGAATGCTACGTGGTGAACACCGCCGCGACCGCCGTTTTTCTCGATAAACTTGGCGATGGTCGATTCGGGGCATGTCGGCTCCAGAAGTTCGATCTTGGTCTGTCCTACCTTGAAGAACGCCGTGCGCACTTTCTGGTCAGCCACCTCTTCGATAGAGTAGCATTTTTCACCGGTTAAGAACTCGAAGAACGGCATTGCGTCCTCCAGACTTGTTACAGCGATACCAAGATGCTCAATATGAGTTGGTTTCATTGTTGATAAAGGTTTTATAGGGTTAGTTGTTTTTGTTATTAGAACAGTTAAATCGTAGGCTTTCCGTTCCCTGATACTACTGCCCAATTTGCCACAAAGTTACTATTATTTTCCCGACACGACAAACAAATAACGGAAAAATTTCCTTTTTATGGAACTACCGATAAATTCTTGTACCTTTGCCATGCGGATATGTAGTAATCTGCTGAAACCAAAGATGTTTTTCTTATGCAAATGAATCTCTCCAAACAATGGCGCATTCTCTTCTTGCTGATAGCCACGTTTATTGTCATTGTCTCCATGTTGTTTACCAATCATATTGCAAACAGTCTTGCTCGGGAAGAACGCAACAAAGTGGAAATCTGGGCGGAGGCCACAAGGCAGTTCATTATGGCTGACGAAAACACCAATATCGATTTTTTTTCCGACATCATTGAGCAGAATACAACCATACCGGTCTATATGACTGATGCGGAAGGTAACTTGCTTTTCTCGCGTAACGTCCATGAACCGAAACGCAATGTCGCTGCTTTCTACTCTGGGAAAATCAAGAGTCTGCAGGCTTCCGAACAACCCATTGAGGTGCGCATATCACCCGACGTGGTGCAATATATCTATTACGAAGATTCCACATTGCTCAAGCAACTTTACTATTTCCCCTACATCCAGTTTGCTGTCATTTGTCTGTTTGTGCTTATTGTCATCTATATGCTTTCCATTGCGCAGCACAACGAACAAAACATGGTCTGGGCGGGGCTGAGCAAGGAAACGGCACACCAGTTGGGAACGCCTATCTCATCTTTGAATGCTTGCAGCGAGTTGCTGAAAATCAACCACCCTGACGACGAATTGGTCTATGAGATGGATAAGGATATACAACGCTTGCAGGCGATTGCCGAACGTTTTTCCAAAATCGGTTCTGATCCTGTCCTGACTTCTGAAAACCTCATGCAGGTGCTTGCCGGTTCGGTGGATTATATGCGCAGCAGAACATCGGAGCAGGTGCAGTATGAAATTAAGTGGAACGATCGTCCCTTGCCGGCAGGCGCGGAACTTCCGCAAACCATGGTAATGATGAACCGGACTCTCATGGAATGGGTGGTGGAGAACTTGTGCAAGAATGCTGTGGATGCTATGGAGAACAAGGGGACGATCACCCTCTCTGTGCATGAAGAGGGCGATAAACTTGTTTTGGATATATCCGACACTGGAAAAGGTATTGAACGGAAACATCTCCGCGATGTCTTCAAACCGGGCTACACTACCAAAAAACGGGGATGGGGACTTGGACTTTCGTTGGCGAAACGTATCATAGAGCAATATCACAAAGGCAAAATCTTTGTCTGGCAATCAGTTCTGGGTGAGGGTACAACATTCCGTATCGTTCTGCATATCTGATATTCCGCTCGTTGGTTTCTCTGTCCTCCCGTTGTTATTCTTAGGCTTTGTCTATCAATGGATAAGTTGTAAGAAGGCTTGAAAATTGTATCTCGCCTTCTTTTATGTTTGGAAGATGTTTGGAGGGTTTACGACCCCTGAAGCACCCCTCGTCGACCCCTGGAATCTTTGTCAACGGGCGGATAAGGACAATCCGGTTCCGTCTCTGAAATTCCTGCAACTTTCTGCTTCTTTCTGTAGTAGGGCTGTGAATCTGTTTTTTTTCGCCTCTTGACGGGAAAGACAAAATAGAAATGGCACTGCATCTTCCTGTTATGGAAAGCAGTGCCATTTGCTTGTTCGGTTTTTGGATAGTCAGGAACCTAATACTGTTCTTCTTCGTTGGGGAACGTGCAGTCTTTCACGGCGGCTATATATTCCTGTGTCGCTTTTCTGATTATTGTCCCCGCATCGGCAAATCGGCGCAGGAACTTGGGTTGGAACCCTTGGGTTATACCCAGCATGTCGTGAAGTACGAGCACTTGCCCGTCCATGCCCGAGCCGGCTCCGATACCGATGGTCGGAACCTTTACTGAACTTGTAACTTTTGCACCCAAGGTCGCAGGGATCTTTTCATATAACAGTGAGAAACATCCTGCCTCCTCCAGAGCCAGAGAGTCTTCTATGAGTTGCTGGGCCTCAGCATCTTCCTTGGCGCGTAAAGCATAACCTCCGAATTGATTGACGCTCTGTGGGGTCAGACCCAAGTGTGCCATTACGGGAATTCCTGCTGCTGTCAGTTTCCTGACCAAAGGAACGATCTGTTTGCCGCCTTCCATCTTGAGTCCGTCTGCACCCGTTTCTTTCATCACGCGTATGGCATTTCGCATGCCGCTTTCTTCCGATTCCTGATACGACCCGAAGGGCATGTCAAACAGGACAAAGGCTCTCTTTGCCGCTTTTCTCACACCCTTGGTAAGAAATATCATTTCGTCCAATGTGATAGGGAGGGTGGTCGTGTTGCCGCTCACCACGTTCGAGGCGGAATCGCCTACCAATATCATATCAATCCCCGCTTCGTCTATGAGCGATGCCAAGGTATAGTCGTAGGCGGTTAACATGCTGATTTTCTCTCCCTGTTCTTTCATCTGGCGGAGAGTGCGGGTCGTTACCCGCTGTGTTTGTGCTGTATGTACTGACATTTCGACTGGATTTTTATGGAATTTCTATAAGTTGTTATGTCTCTTTTGGGATGATTTTTGTAATTCTTTATGGTCTTTCAGTAGCCTTTGTATGGCGAATTTGCCCGTAACCACTGCATTGGGAAGTCCTCCGGGAGCCTGTAGCCACTGACCTGCCAGATATAGGTTGTCCACGCCTTTTACGCGTCCCTTGTGGCAAATCTTCTCGTTTTGTGGAGTCAATGCAAAACTCATGAATGCACCTTTGTACACGTTGCAGTATCTCGTGTTGGTCACGGGGGTGGCTATGTCAAGCAGACTGATATGCCCCTGCAATTCCGCAAAGCGTTTTTCGAGTGCTTCTTGGACCGTTTTGGCAACGAGATTCTTTTCTGTCTTGTAGGCTTGATAGTCCTCTCTGCGCAGTTGGTCCCAATAGTCATAGTCTTCCTCGTATTGCATTAGCAGGACTTGCAGAATGCTTTTCCCTTCGGGAGCGAAAGTCTTCTCATAATTGAAGTGCTTCAGGAACCCTGTCTTTACTTGCCGGTTGTCAATGCTCAAGCCGTCAATGTCCAAAGCCAGTGCACAGGGAATATCCTTTGTTACGTGGTCAACGGCAAAATATAGGTTCACGCTGCTGTATGTCGGATATTTCTTTGGCGCGTCGATGAAATGTTCTTGCATGTACGGGTCGGTGTACTCCATGGGAAGAAGGCGTGTCATGGTGTGAAACAGGTCGCACGCAGAGATAATGTAGTCGGCTTCCACGGTTTCTCCGTTGCTGAAACTGACGCTGTAGGCATGACCCTCTTGTATGTTTATCTGCTCGGCTTCCCAACCTGTGCAGATGGTCCCGCCCAACGATTCATAGCGTTTAACCATGCGTTCCATCATGCCTTTGCTACCCCCTTGCGGCAGGTCGGCATTGTCGTTGCAGAATGCGGCATATACGTAAAATAGAGAGGATACGTTGTAGAACTTTGGGAAATAAACATTCAGCATCTTCTTGATGATAGGACTGTGGAAACGTTCCGCATACTCTCCGATGGACATCTTGGAATATATTCTGTGAACCTTCCCCACTTTGCGCATCGACCATATCAGTTTCGCATATTCCCACACCGAAAGTTGCTCCGTAGGTTTGTGGGCAACCAAGGCGACATCCTGGTAAATACGTAATAACCTTATGAATTCTTCAATGTTCTTTTTGTCTTCCGGGGATATTCGCAGCAAATCTTCTCGTAGCCGTTCCATGTCGTGCCAGACGTTCAGTGTCTCTCCGTCCAGTTCCACTTGCATGAACGACTCGGGTTGTATCACGTGGACATCCTCGCCCAGGACACCGACCTCTTTCCACACTTTGTAGATGTCTGTCTGAGAGTTTGTGCCTGTCAGCCAATGCACGCAATTGTCCAATAAGTACCCCTTCCTGTTCCACCACGATAACAATCCCCCCGGTACCCCGTGACGTTCATAGATAGTGCTGTCCAGCCCTGCTTTCTGTGCATAAATTCCTGCTGCTAACCCCGCTACTCCTCCTCCGATAATTAAGACTTTTGCCATTGCTTTTTTCTCCGTTGTAGAGCCCGCCTCGTGTCTGTATTCTCTCCTTTCCGTTCCCGTTTTTTCTCGGCGGGTTGCCTTCTTTGTTCCTATTGCAAAGGTACAACTATTGTACCACTTGGGCAAATGAGTGAAACAATGAGCCGCCTGCCGGTATTCTCGGCTTGCGGCTCATGGGCTTGTTTAGGAAAAGAGGGCGGTCTTATTGTTGCTTGTCTGACAGAGCCTTGTACTCCTTCTCTGTCACTTCTTCACACCATGTGGTGTAGGTATCTTCCTTCTCGTCAATGGGTGCGTGAAGTACCAGATGCTGGAACCAACTGTCCTCTGTCGCTCCGTGCCAGTGTTTCACTCCTGCCGGAATAACCACTGCATCGCCGGCTTTCAGATGCCGTGCAGGTTGGTTTTCTTCCTGATACCATCCTTCACCTCCTACGCAGAGCAGAATTTGGCGCATATTGTGGTGTATGTGCCAAAAATTACGGCAACCCGGTTCAAAGGTTACGTTGTTCACATTCGTTCCTTCTGTGACAATATTCGCCAGATAGGATTGCCCTGTAAAGTATTTTGCATAGGCATCGTTGGGCTGTCCTATGGGGAACAGCAATCCGTGATGGCTTTCATGGGAGGTTTCTTTTGGCTCGTTCCATACCTCTTTGGCTTGGCGGAATGCCGCCCATGCTTTTGGCCAGCCTGCATAGAAGGCAATGTGGGTGATGATTTCGGCGATCTCTGTCCGGCTGACGCCGTTGGACTTGGCGGTTCTCAGGTGATAGGTCAGCGAGGAATCTGTTATGCCCTGGCTGATAAGTGCTGTCAGTGTTACGATACTGCGGTCTCTCAGACTCAGGAGATCGTTCCTGCTCCAGACTTCTCCAAAGAGAATGTCGTCATTCAAATGGGCAAACTCTGGGGCAAAATCCCCGAGAGCGTCATGCCCTGCCGTTTGGGTAATCTTCTTCTGTGCCATACAGGGTGATGTTATGAATAGTATAAGTAAAACGAAAATGGATAATCTGTGTTGCATAATATGTCGTAGTTGGAAGTTCGTTGCAAAAATACGCTGTTTTCTTTGTCTCCGCAACCCCTGAACTGTATAAATACCGGATTCGGGTAATCGTTTCAGTTATTGAGGTTATTGTCCGGGTGCGGACAATTGGGCAAAAGCCTGTGAAAACCTGCATCGGGATATATCACTGCTGTTGTGATATGCTTGTCAGACCCTTGTCAATACAATGCAGAGCCGGTTATCGGGAATGGATAACCGGCTCTTGACAAAATTTCTATGAGATGTTTGTTCCTTGCTTTCGCAGTACTTGCTGCTTCATAAGGCTCTTTTGATGAATTGTGTTTCTCTTCTTCGGAGCCTTATTGCTTTATGATTTTTATGGTTGAATGTTCTCTCCCTTTTTGCAGAACGAGCAAATACATACCTCTGTTCGCGGTCGTAAGATCTATTCTGCTGACCGATGTGGCACTCATCACCGTCTGTCCCGCTATGTTGTACACTCTGACATCTGCCTCTTCACTGAAGTTTACGATGCCGTCCGTGAGAGTAGGATAGGCATTTATGCGGCCGTTGTCTGCCGGAATGTCGGTTATTGCCGTACTGAAATCATAGTATGTCGGAACATCGGGTAGAGGGTATGCCTCGCTTGTGAAGATGCGCAATTCTCCGGGCATCAGGTTGATTGTGCCCACACGCTGGACTGTTCCCGAGAAATAGTCATACCATCTGCCGTCCGGTAGGCGCATAACGTTCACATCGGTGGCAGAGAAATTGCCTGCTATGAAAATCGTATTCTCGCCGCTTCCCCAGGTAATGCTTCTCACCGCCCCCGTTCCTAAGTTCACGCTCGTGGGATTACCCTCGAATATATCGGGGGCTAACTTTGTACGGAGTTGGATCAGTTGGGCTGCTTTCTTGTACTGCTCCATGCGTATTCCGCCCCGTAGCCAGCCCAATGCCTCAGGTTGTTCTTTGATGGAGCAGCGGTTGTTGCTGTTTATGCTGTTGCTCCCCTTCACGGAGTTGATACTGTAGTCAAACCCCAGTTCGTTCCACTGCCAGATCATGTGGGGCCCATTGAGCAGAAGATTGAACGCCATGTTCAGCGGAACGCGTGATAGACGGGCGGTCTCATCTGTCTTGACGGCCTCCACACCGTTTTTCTTCGCCATATAGAAATTGCGTTCTTCATCGTGCGACTCGCAGTAACTGACATATCCGTCCTGGTTTGCAGCCGAAAAATTTGCCGACCCGTAATTCCCCATGGCGGATTTTGAATAGGCGTCATTCGTGTTTTGCCAGCATAGCATTCCGTTTTTGACAAGTTCCGGTCGTTCCGATTGCATCTTGTCGCCCCAGTGTTCCAGAATGAAATACGCCCCCTCTGATGCTGCCTGTACACCTTCTGTGTAGTAATGCTTGATGTTCGCAATCCTGTTGGTGCAGGTCGGACCGCAGAACCCGTGCGACAAATCCATGCGGTAACCGTCCACATGAAACTCTTCTATCCAGTATCTGAGACATCGGGTAAACATTTTCCTCGTCTCCTCGAAGTCATGATTCCAGTCTTCAAACACGTTGTCACCATGAGGTGCTGTCACGTTGAACCACGGGTTTTGCGCAAGATCTGCACCGTATGGGTACAGTTTGTTCTGTGGATTCAAGCCTGTCGCATGGTTAAACACCATGTCCATGATAACGGCTATGCCGCGCTTGTGGCATTCGTCTATAAATCTCTTTATCTGCGTCTCGGTCCCGTATGCTTTGTCCGGCGCAAAATAATGGGTAGGCGAATAGCCCCAGTTGTAGTTCCCTTCAAACTCGCAGATGGGCATCAACTCGATGGCATTCACCCCCAGGTTCTCCAGATAGTCCAGACGCTGCCGCACTCCCTCTATGTTGCGCGTGATGGTGTAATCATACACCCACATCTCGTAGATGATCAGATTGTTCTTGTCGGGACGTTTGAAGTGGAGGGTCTCTTCGCTCCATTCAAATTTTGGCTTGGCTGTTTGCAGCACCGATACATATCCTCCGTCTCCGCCTTTGGGATAGGGTTTGAGTGTCGGGTCCACCTTGCGCGGTTCGTATGCGTCATCGGGGTGTAGCACTTTGGTGGAGTAAGCATCGGATATCTTCACCACTTTCCCGTCCGATCGGACTACACAGTACTGATAAGCGTATTCTTTCTGTGGCTCAAGATTGTCCAGTTCTGTCCAAAAGAAGTTCCCGTCTCTGTACATCGGGATGGCATCGGCAAGTTTCCAATCGTTGAAGTCGCCTGTCACGTACACCGCTCTGGCGGGTGCCGTTTTGCTCGCGGCGTATGTACACAGCGTCACTTTCGTGTCATCGTCAGGATCATAATAGATGCCCATTTCTTTCTTTCCTTCCGGACGCGCTTTCTCAATGGTCTTGCCCATCACGGTAACGCTTCTTGTCGCCGTCTTGCTTTCCTCTGCTGTCGTGGCGGTAAAAGAAACCGTATATTCTCCCTCTGTCTCGAAAGCGACTTCAAATGACAATTCGGTGCCTTTTGTCGAGGTTTGTTTCGTGTCCCCGACTTTCAGCGAGAGGTCCGCTTCTTCCGAAGAAACACATTCGAAAATGACACTCTCTCCTGCCGTCACGATTATGTCATCTTCCGAAGGACTCACAATCTTTGCCACCAACCCTGTCTCGACGAGGTCCACATAGATGTCTTTCCCCTGACTGTCCTTCCCCTCCAGACTTCCGTTCGGACCATCATTGAATACGAACGCGATACGTTCTATTTCTTCTGTCTCCGGACAGCCGTAAAACGTATATATATTGGGTATGGTCAGTTGCCATCCGTCTGCCACTTTGGTCATTTTATATTTCGGATTGTTCTCACGCCATGTCGTACCCACGTACTTCCAGTCGGAAGATGATGTCGATTTCTCCGTGATCAGACCCGTATGTGCATAGCATGCCGTGGCGTTCACCATTCCCTTGTTTCCTTCCTTCGGGTTGTAGGTTACCACAATCTCTCCTTTGTAGCCCTTGGCGATAAAGATCGGTTTGGTAGTCACCTGGGCCGTTAGGTCGTTTGCAGCAAGAGCAAGTGCAAAGAATAAAATATACCAGTTCCGTTTCATGTA
The DNA here is from genome assembly GCA_050873385.1 of Bacteroidales bacterium. Lineage (GTDB taxonomy): Bacteria > Bacteroidota > Bacteroidia > Bacteroidales > Paludibacteraceae > Colicola. The sequence continues at coordinate 10,677 of JBNMIS010000050.1, forward strand.
TTATTACAGTGTATTTCTATTTCTTGATGAAGAGCATGGTGCAGTGCTGTGTTTTTGTCTCAGCGCGCAGTATATACATTCCCGATGCCATTCCGTCAGTCTGTATATCTTTCTCTCCGGTTGTGTTTCGAAGCAGAAGTTCGCCTGCAAGACTGTAAATCTCCGCTTGCTCAATGGCAGCCTCCGATTGCAAGTGCAGTACGTTGTCCACTGGGTTCGGATAAATACAAATGGCAGTCCCTTGTTCTATGTTTTCCACGGCGGTAGGCTGTTCGCACTCGGGCTCCAACTTTTCTGCACTGCCCGACCACGAATAGCATACATCCTCGTCAGTGTAGAGGTCGCCCGTCTGTATTGCTCCTTTTCCCTTGCCGTCGTTGAAGATAAAGTTCACCTCCTTTATCTCCGCAGGGAACTGATAGGAATACCAGCCTTCGTTGTCGGCGGAGAGTGCCGTGCCTGGCCATGCACCCAGATATTGTTTTGCTGTTGCATCCGTACTCCATGCATACAAACTGCATCCGCTCCACGATGCAGGTTTCCAGAATCGTACGCGTATGGGGGTTGCCTGTGCTTCTTTGTAAGTGTACTCGAATGTCTGTACTGCGCTCTGTTTTCCGCCTGCCTCGGCGTATGCTTTCAGCGTTGTGGTCTGTTTGATGGTGATAGGTGCAGTGTAAGTCTTCTTCGTGGAAGAACTCTTCGGGTCAGTGCCGTCCAGAGTGTAGTATATGGCAGCCGTACCTGTTCCGCCCACAGTCTTCATGCTTACTTGGATACCTGCTGCATCTTTGAAAGTCGTAGTCCCTGGCGTTACTGTCAATATCGGAGCCACAGCCCCGTTTGTCTTGTAATATACGGCATAGTTTGTCCCCTTGTCAGCCAGTGTGTAGCCGCTTGGTGTGCTGTTGTAGCCGCTGTTCGGACCAAGGAATAGTTTGATGCTTCCGTTTGTTCCCGTGATGGTGGCTCTGTAGTAACCCGAACCCGCCTCGTCGCTCACGCTGCTCTCGCTGTGAACGCCTGTCGCTTTTCGTGCCAGTATCATGGCGGCAATATGCGATTTGTGTTTCACCCAGTGAGGATAGAATACACAGGGTACACCCGGCATCGATAGTATGAAGGCATTGGCTTGAAGCACCTTGTCTGTATATTTCAGACCGTTACCTTTGCCGCAGAACTCTGCATCCGTATTTCGTCCGAAGGTGTCATGATTGTCAATGAATGTGACGGCATACTTTCCTTTGCCTGTTCCCAACAGACCTGAGCCTTTGCATTTGCTGTAGTCGCCCGATGCAATACCTTGGTTGAAAGCGGTGAACTTGGTCGCGAAATCGAAAGTCAATGTGCTGTTGCTGCACTGGGCAAGATAGTTCGCAAGGTTGTTCGGGTCGCCGTTGTAGAACTCCGTTACGGAGAAGTAGTTCTTCGCACTGCTGTTGTACATCGCAATGTATTTCCCTAAGAATCCTTGCGCATAGTCGTAACGCCAGCCGTCGTAACCTATTTCGTTCTTGAGGAATTGGAAATAGGCCTTCACCATTTTTTGTACATTCGGGTTGCTGTGATCCCAGTCGCGGGCGTCTCCGTAGTTTTCATAGCCGTTATACCCCTGGTCGGCATTGCCCGTCGCCGAACCTTTGCAGACTCCGCTGTTCGCACTGTTCACTTCGTCCGTTTTGCATATCCATGAACCGTCGGGTTGGAACTGTCCGTATTCGCCGAAGTCCAGCGGATAATAGTCACACCAGTTGGATACGTTGCCTACGTGGTTGATTACAATATCCGCTACCACTTTCGTGTTGTAACTGTGCAGTGCGTTGATCAATGCCACTAAGTCGTTCTTTGTTCCCCAGTCGCTGTTTTGGTTGGAGTATTGTTTCGGAAGATAACCTACGCCTTCTGCTTTTGCCGATGGCGGAAGCCATACCAAATCAAAATAAGTCCCTATCTCGCTGCTTTGTTTGAGCAACTCTGTCCATTTTGTGCTGCCGTATGCCCCGTTTTGGTAGGAGTCCCAATAGAAACCTTGAAGCATTACGTCCGGGCACTTTGCAGGAACTGATGTCTGGTAATCCCTTGAAGAGTCTTCCCCCTCTCCGCCTGTCTCGCCTCCGGTCTCTCCGCCTGTTGAGGAACAATTGCTGCTTTCCTCTATGTAGATAACATCGTCTTGATATTTCAGTTTGATGTAGATGGAGTAGCAACCCGCCACATTGCACGTGATACCTTTTGCCGATGCAGTGAAGTTCTTGCCTGCCCCGTACGGGTCAAGTGCGGAAATGACGAACGCAACGCTGTTGTCGTTGTCATACACTGTAACAAGGTCATTCTTCTGAAGGGCAATACCGTCCACAACATACTGTGTCCTGCCCTCATAATCCTGTTCGCCTACCGGAGTGGCAGGGTAATCTTTTGTCTGGTTGATTCGGATGGAATAACTGTCAGCGTATGTGAGAACCACACACAATAGTGCCGCAAACAGAGTGGTAAACTTTTTCATTGTATTATCCCTTGAGGTTAATTAAGGCATATTCTCTGCAAATATAGGCATATTCTGCCGGAAACGCTCTCCTTGAATGCCCCAATAGTTGTATTCTATGGATGAATGGTATTTTTTTTTGTCTCAATAGAAGATACCTTACTGCCGTATTTTGCTCTTCTGTATTTTGTCCTGTCTTTCTTGTTTTGGTTCTTTGGAGCCGGTTTGGAATGGGCTCGGAAAGTGATAATATTTCCTTTCTGGCCATGGAAAAGTATCTTGAAGTCCACGACCCCTCAAGCCGCCCTGAAGCACCCCTCATCAATCCCTGTCCGTCTCTTGAGTGAGATGTTATAAACAGACAGTCTCACCCCATAGAACTTCTGGGACAAATAGAACGTCTATAATCAGAAACATTATAGCAAAATCTGCAGGTCAGAGGGGCTGCTCCTGTGGCATCGTTTCGGTTTGTTCAATATGGGACTAACACTCAACTATACTGTAATTGATAGATAATTAAAGTGTTAAATAATGTTCTTTTATATGGACTTTTAGTGGTTCTTAATTGAGTAAAAATGAAAGAAATAACGGCTTATTGGTGGTCATTGACGGAGTAACCACTGACTAATAATGGTCACTGATGGATACTTTCTTGCAACACGGTATTGACGCCTGATTGACGGTGATTCACGGATTCTCATTGCCTGCAGGTGGTGATTCATGGCGTCGCCCTCTCCATGTATGGAGAGAATATAGGAATCCTATATCTTTTTCAGTGTCGCTCCGGGGAAATAGTGAGCCAGTATCTCTTTGTAACTGTATCCTTCCGTCGCCATGACGGCGGCGCCTATCTGGCACAAGCCTGCGCCGTGCCCCCAGCCTGCTCCATGCAACGTGAAACCTTGTGTCTTGCCTTCTGCGTCCGTCTCTTTCTGTACCACGAATGCCGAACTGTATAAGTGTGACGGAGACAGCCACTTCCGTATTTCCAATTCCTTGCCGATGGTCATTCGCCGTTTGCTTCCTGTAATCTCCAACTCATAAATCCGCCCCGATTCGCCGCGTTTCACGGGGCGCAGATCTTCTATCGTTCCGAAGTCGATTCCGCTTCTTTCGTGTACCAACTTCGATAGTTCCTCCTGTGTATAGTGTACTTGCCAGCGGTAGAAGTCTTGTGTCTCTTGGTCGTAGTTGTTCAGTACTTGCGATAATATCGCATTGTCTTTTGTGTTGCAGAAGGCTTCGGGGGATGACAATATCCATTTCTCGGCCTCTTCCTCCTGTGTCAGGTCGGGAAGAACGCTTGTCTTGGCGTCTCGTATGGGACGCAAATACGGATGTTCTTCCTCTGCCCAGCAGTGCTCAAACCGCTCTGTGGCACCGCCGCACGACTTGTAAAAACGGGCATCGCATATCTTGCCGTTGTAGGTCAGTACCTCTCCCCATGTCTCTCGTACGGCCTCGTCCACAGCCTTGCTCGTCTGTCGTGTGATACCTTGGTAACGTTGGCAATGGTCGTCGGCGCATACATCAAAATGGGTATGGGCGTCTCTTTCATACCAGCGGATATGCCTTGTCGGGCTGTCTTCTCCGCAGGAAGAATACGCTGCGGGTGGATTGAGCAGTGGACGGAGTACCCAACTCCTCGAAATGACGGCATGTGCTTTCAGTAGTTCGATGTGGCTGCTGGCACTCATCTCGCTCGAGATGACACTTCGCAGATAGTCTTCTGTTCCGATGACGTTCACGGCAGTCAGTTTGTCGCCTTCTGCGATAATTTGTAGTCCGCCTTCAAAGCGTTGCTCCTCTTTCCTCTCCCAATGGAAATGGATCCCTATTACCACGTCATGAAGCAGGAATGACGGTTCGCAGTCTTCTCCCGTGAATAGAAGACTGTCATAC
>JBNMIS010000051.1:0-14703 GCA_050873385.1 Bacteroidales bacterium
AATGCGTATCGTAAGCAAGGAAAACGGAGTATATCATCTTTTGGTTCCCCGCTATCGCGTGGATGTGCAACGTGAGTGCGATGTAGTGGAAGATGTATTGCGCATTTACGGCTATAACAATGTGGAGATTTCGCAATCGGTCCGGAGTTGTTTGTCGTATTCTCCAAAACCCAATGCACAAGCCTTGCAACGCAGGATAGCAGAGCAACTGACCGCACAAGGGTTTTATGAGATACTGAATAATTCCCTGACGAAGGTGCAATATTATTCCAATGACGACGAGACAGCAACTTACCGACTGGAGAATTGTGTGCAGTTGATGAATCCATTGTCGCAAGATTTGGCAGTAATGAGACAGACTTTGCTTTACGGCGGTTTGGAGAGCATTCAGCGAAACATGAACCGCAAGATGGGCGACTTGTGTTTCTACGAATTCGGCAACTGCTACCACAAACGTGCCATAAAAGATGGCGAAGAACCGTTGTCGGCATATAGCGAAGAACCTCATCTGGGCTTGTGGATAACAGGAAACAAGACCAACCAGACATGGGTGCGCAAGGAAGAAAAGACGAGTTTCTATCAATTGCACGCATACGTGAACAATATATTGCGCCGGCTTGGCGTGAACGTGGAGAAATGCACCTATGAATCTCTGCAGAGCGACTTATACAGTGACGGCTTGAAAATAATTGCTCAGAACGGCAAGGTGTTGGGAGAAATATGTATTGTCAGTCATAAGATTTTGCAACAGTTTGATATAGATACTCCTGTTTACTATGCCGACTTGGATTGGACCCAACTTCTTCGCCAAAACAAACAATACAAGCCTTTCATTGCGGACCTTCCGAAGTTCCCAGAAGTGAAGCGTGATTTTGCGCTATTGGTGGACAAGCAGGTTGAGTTTGCCGATTTGGCGCGGGCTGCATTTGAGACAGAGCGCAAGTTGCTGAAGAATGTATATCTGTTTGACGTATATGAAGGCAAGACATTGGAACCCGGCAAAAAGTCGTATGCATTGAGTTTTATCTTGCAAGATAGTGAGAATACGTTGAAAGACAAGCAGATTGAGCAGATTATGTCGCGTTTGCAGAAGATGTTCGAGGACAAGTTCGGTGCCAAATTAAGATAAAAGGAATGTCCGATAGCGACGATTCGGCGATGTAAGCACCGGAGGACGGGATGAAAAGAATCGCAATTTGGGAACAAATCAAGAAAAAATGAGAACGGTTTGAAGACGAATCGAAATCAAACTGAGAACGAATTGAAGGAAAATCGAAAACAATTTGAAGACGAACCGAAGGTGATTTGAAATCAAATTGAGAACGAATTGAGGATGACTCGGAATCAAATTGTGAACGACGCGAGAACAAATTGAAAATGAATTGAAAACCTTTTGAAAGGGGTATATAACGAAAGAGGGCTGACCTTGGAAGGTCGGCCCTCTTTCGTTGATTATCAGTCAAGGCGAAAGCGGGAACCGGACTATGACTGACGATTGCCCGATGTTATTACTCCGCATCCCTGGCAGAAGCCCCAATAATTACGGTTTCATCGGGAGAAACGGATGTCTCGGGAGTGACTACGCATTCTGTAGCCGCTTCATTCTTCGAGAACAGCGGTGATGGGAGTTTCGCCCATGCAAGAAGATTACCCAACCATAATCCTATTATAACCACAATCAAGGCAGCCAATGAGATGCATACACGTTTCCAAACAGGCAGTCCCTTTCTGGCATAGGGGTCCTGCAGTTTGAGTTTTGGGAACTTCGCCGCATCCGTCAGTGTCGCACCGAAAGGAATACTGATCGTGGAGGAGGCGTTGACAGCCCAACCATTGGCATTGAGCAACGGAGCGATATTGCGTTTGCGCAGTTTCATCCAAGCCATAACCATACTTGGTCCGGATATGATGAGGAGGATAGCCACAATCACAAGGATGTCTTTCCACCATGCGAGGTGGCTGAATCCTGCCGCCAAACTTGCGAGGGCGGAACCTATCATGCCCAATGCCATTCCGAAGGCGGCAAAGATACCGGCGAACTTGGCTATGTCGAACGATTGTGCAGGAGCGGCTGTTGTTCCATCGGCAGGGGTTGTTGCCTTTTCCGACAGTTTGTTAGTCATGTCCGCCATGATTTTGCTATCCTTGTCAGCAGCATTCTTTTGAATGAGGTTTTCCACCCAATTTCCCAACCGTCGGTAGGGCGACCAAAATGCCTGACTGATACTGATAGGGTTTTCCACTATCTTGGTGACGACCGCATCCCAATCCAATCCGCTGCGGTCGTAGAAAACAGCGTTCTTGCCAACCATCAAATCACCTGTGTCGCCAACAGTCATGGCAGCGACGATTTGCAATGTTCCGGGGCGGGTCTTCGTGGTGCAATCGCAGTAGATAAGATACATCCCGCTTGCAGCGACCTGCGTATTATGTTTAGCCATATCCGCAACACGCATACAGAGGTGGCAGGCTCTCTGATCGATCACCAATGTACCCGCCTGGAAAATCGCCAATGTAGCCTTGTCGCGGGAGTAGAAATCCTGCAGGGTGACGAAGTTTCGCAGAATGGTTGCAAAGTCGCGGCAGAGATGCAGAAGTTTGTCCACTTGATTGATGTTGTCGGCTTCGTCTTTCAATGCATTGTCCTGCTCGACCAACCGGAGAAGAGATGACTGTTCACCTGCTTCCAATAGTTTGCCGACAGCCTCTTCTCCCAAAGGCTCCACACTGCCACCTTGTTTAGCATTGAGCCAAGCGATGTACGGAGCCAGTTTGTCGCCTATGTCCTTCCAGTCGGATTCCGTCATTACTTTTGTTCCGACAGGGAGAGCCCTGGTGCGAATTATTTCGAACGGCTGTGTCCAAGCGGGATTGATGGGGCTTGTCAAGTCCATTTCGGCGACAGGAGATATACGTGCGATAGGGTAGGACGCAATTTCTTCGGTTTGCGACGTGAGATTTTCACGGCTTATGGCTTCTATACGAGAGACCTGTACATCAAGTGCCGCCGCACTATTGGTGCTGAATGCCGCCAATTTACAACGAATAAAGAAGTCCTTTACTTTGGCATCCAATGCCTTGTAGGCCGTCATAACGGCATCGGTGTGTTCTCCGAACGGCAGTTCCACGGCAGATTCTTTCCAGTGTGTGTAAGCCTGCAAGTCGGCATAAAAACCATTGATTTGCTCTGCATTGACCCCCTGTACACCGCTTCGATCGGCGGTACCGCCAGTGACGGAGAGAATGGATGCAATAGCGGTTTTCAGTTGAGGATCATCGGTCGAGTTTTCCGTGATGACCCCGTCTCCATTGAACCGAGTAGTGGCAAAGACAGCCATGCTGTCTTGTGTATCCTGTATGGTCAGGACGTCTTCCTTTTTACCAAGATTTGTTGCGATCTGCTTTGCGGACCGAAAGATATGTTTTCCTTCTTCCGTTCCGGTATTGATATTGTCCAACGGAAGTGTGTCGTGCTGACGAAGCAGCGTTTCCGGGTCTTTCAACACGTTGCACAACCAGTCCGCCGTAGTTATTACATCGTTTACATGAATCTTTCCATCCGCATCGGCATCGGTGTACTGAAGGCTTTTGCTGTCAATTTCCAAGCCATTGACAGGACAAGAAAGGACGGTCCACATCTTTTGGTCCAATTCCGCCAAGTGGCGAATGTCTTCTCCTGTATGGATATTAACGCGTGTCGTCCCTCCAATGTTTTGGAAATCCCATTTGTGTTTATTGTTCTGTGTCATATAATCAGATGATGTTATTTAGTTTGCCTGGTGATACTGGTGGAGCGAGAGATTGTCGCTCACAATTTTGATACTGCGTACCTGCTGGAATCCCATTGCGCATATAAATGCCAATTCCATATCGAATACACAGTCTGTTTCGTTGCTTTGCAAGACGAAGTCAGTATTCGTGAAACAACGTGTGTTTCCTTGCAGATGAAAAACAGGTTCCGGATAGTTGACATTGGGATGATAGAGACGACATTCGCCCACCTCAACCTGTGTACCTACGGGATAGTTGGCAGAACCTGCATATCCAATATTGATTATCTCCGTGTCAAGCGGAACAGCACGCAGGCTTTGCATTATGTTCAACGCCCCTACGCCACATTCGAGGACAGGTATTCCCGGCATCATCTCTTCCGCCATCCGTTTCTCTTTGCTTTCTGCTACTACGATAAGTTGCTTCATAGATAAGTTGTATTAGTGATGTTACTGTTGTTACTGTTGTTATTATCTCAGTGTATTGTGCATTTCTGCACGAAATCTTCTTTCGTACCTCTCAGTATGTTGATATCCGTATAACCGCTTATTCCTGCCACAATACCCGTTTCGGTGAATTGCCAGAGCAGATGCATCCTGTCGGGTTGCAGTCCGCCATAGCGTGCAATCCAGAAATGATACCGGAGCAAAGGCTGATGCTTGAGGAAAAAGGACCGATAGCACTGCTCGTTGGTGTAGATGACCGGTTTAGCGCCGTAGTACTTTTCCACTTGCCGGAGCCAGCAAAGTACGGAATCGGGTTCAGGAAGTCCGTATCCATATTCCTCCACATCGAGCACAGGAACCATATCGCCTCTTTGCAGGTTGGCCGTGCGAATGTAATTGAGTGCCTGCTGCCTGGCGGAGAGAGTAGGGGAATAGAAGTGGTAGGCACCGAACAGAATGTTCCTTTTTGCCGCCCCCGCCTTGTTGCGTGAGTAGAAATTGTCCTGCCACTTGATACCTTGTGTTGCTTTCGCCACAACAAAGTCGATGTCCCTGCGTTGTCCGCCTGCGACACTATCCCTGCGTAAACGGCGTTGCCTGTCAAGATACAGGCACACCTTGTCCCATTCGATATATGATTGATAATGTGAGATGTCTATGCCGATGACTTCTGCATCCGGCAGTTGTCTGTTGGGATTTTGCGAGAAGATATTGGCGATATGTTGCCGGAACTGAGGAAGTTCTTCCCGAGTCGGAAGCCAACCATAGTACCACATACCGGTAACAATCAGGATACAAAGCAGAACAACCGTTATGATTATCCCAGTCGAGATATGCAAAATGCGCTTCCAAAGAGGTTGTTTCCGTTTCTTTTTACGGCGCCGGACGTTACGATGCGATGTTGCTGAAGATTGTATGTTTTGCTTAACCATAGCAAACACAAAGGTACAAGTTTTTTTGTGTGCCGGCAAGATTATCTTCGGACTGACCTCTGATATTTCCCAATATTTCTCAGAACGGTAGTACCGTCTTCGAATTATTCCAGATTCCAGTTGCCCGAGAAATCCAAGGGACTATACATACATCCTGTTGATGGGCCGAGTTTATTGACGATCGGGCAATTTACGATGTCATTCAGGAGTCGAAGAGGTCGGCTTGAGGGGTCGTAGAAATGGGCTGGTTGGCAATTTACGATTTGCGGATTGTTTGCAAGCGGGATTGAACCGCTGAAGAAAAAAGTCGTTTTACGGACAGAAAGCATAGAAAAACAATGAGACCGTCTTATACTGCCAGAATCGGAGCCCGAAGAACGGACGAAAAACAATTACAGCCTTATGAGACGAAACCCACAAGGCTGCAAGAGGAGGCATGACAACAGTTCTACAATTGATTCTTGCGGAAGTATTCCGTCAGCAAATCATGGGCTGCTACAAAGGAACTGATCCTGTTGGACAGTACCTGTTCTTCTGCTTCTTTGAGCCTTTTTGCAATCTCCTCATTTTGATAGAAATTGCCCAATAACTGTGCATTGATGGTTTCGTACATCCAATACTTGGCTTGTTGCTGGCGTTTGTAGTGGAAATAACCGCTTTTCAAAGTATAGGCGATGTAGTCTTCCACCATGTTCCAAACATCATCGATACCTGTTTTTTCGACCGAAGAACAGGTGACGGCAGTGGGTTTCCATCCTGACTCAGTAGGCGGGAAGAGCATGAGAGCGTTTTTGAATTGTGTTTTCGCCACCATGGCTCTCTCAATGTTGTTTCCATCGCATTTGTTGATAGCAATGCCGTCAGCCATCTCCATGATACCTCTTTTGATTCCCTGCAGTTCATCGCCGGTGCCCGTTACCTGCAAGAGCAGGAAAAAGTCGACCATGGAATGTGCTGCGGTTTCGGACTGCCCGACACCCACTGTTTCAACAAGAATGGTATCATAGCCGGCGGCTTCGCAGAGGACAATGGTTTCCCTCGTTTTACGTGCAACGCCGCCCAACGAGCCCGCAGAGGGAGAAGGACGAATGAATGCATTCTTCGATGTGGACAGTTCCGACATACGCGTTTTATCTCCCAAGATACTTCCCTTGGAGCGTTCGGAACTGGGGTCGATAGCCAATACCGCCAAACGTTTTTCCCGAACGACAAGTTCCGTTCCCAACGCTTCAATGAAAGTGGATTTACCTGCACCGGGGACTCCTGTGATACCGACCCGAACGGCATTCCCAGCGTGAGGCAAGCATGCTTCAATCACCTTCTGAGCAATCTCCTGATCGCTCGGCAAATTGCTCTCTACGAGCGTAACCGCCTGACCTAAGATGGATACATCGCCCTGCAGGATACCGCGCACATAGTCTTCGGCTTGCAGCGTCCGTTTTTGGCGCCGGAAAGTAGCATAAGGGTTTACGCTCGGCATCTGCTGAACGCCTGCATTTACGGTCAGTCCTTTGTACTGTTCATCGTTTTCGGGATGGTGGTGATGTTCCATATAATCAGATATGAGAATAAAAGCCGAAAGTTGAGGTGTTCAGCAAGAACTTCCCCGCACTTTCGGCCTTGGTTGTTACAAATTATTCTACGACAGACCAAACAATGGTAAGACGTACTCTTGTATTTTTAGGATCGTTGGTAAGAATTTCCACTTGGCGGCGATACATACCGGGATTAACCACTTCCGTGTTGGGCAACACCTCGATGAGGAAAGTACCCGTTTTACCACCTTTGACGGTTGTTCTTGCAGCCGAAGCATGTATCACTTCGGGATTATAGTTGGTGATATGCCGAATCTCCAAAGGACGTTCACCCACGTTTTTGAATGAGACTTTTTGAGACAACTTGCCGCCAGCCTTGACAGAGCCCAAGTTGATGTCACGGCTTTGCATTTCGAAGATAGGCGCAGACTGCTTCTCTTCCACAGAGAGTTGACCAAAGTCTTCTTCAATATCGGCAGAGAGGGTGATCTTGTACTCATCGGAAATGATACGCTTGCCGTTGACCATCATGTAGAGATAGAATGTGTTGGGCCCCCAAAGTTTAGACTTGTCGGTATCGAAATTCACATTGAGTGTTCCGACTTCTTTCGGTTTAAGCGTCTTGAGAGAAAGAACCGGTGTGAGCATCTGGTCGCGGTCGTTTTGCAAGATCTCTACTGTTACATCGTGATCAGTAAGGTTGGCATATTCCAGAGAACGTGTAACGTTGTTGCCCTTGTAGATTGTGCCGAAAGTCATGGTCGTGGTTTTCAGGCTCAAGTCTCCCATAGTAACATTGTACCTGTTGACCGGTTTTGCCTGTTTGGGTATGACTTCACCAAAGATCCGCAGTTTGGAAGTAGGTGTAGCAGCATTGCTGGTTACCGTAATGGTTTTGCTGAACTTCCCGGGGCGTCCGTTAGGGTTATAGGTTACAGTTATATTTCCCGTTTGTCCCGGTTCGATAGGAGTGCGTGTCCATGTGGGTGTAGTACAACCGCAGGAAGCACGTACATTGCTGAGAACCAAAGGCTCCATTCCTTCGTTTTTGAATTCGAAAATGGTGCTTACACGTCCGTCTTCCTCGTTGATCTTCCCGAAATCGTGTTCAGTTTTGCTGAATGTGATGACCGGCTGTTGCGCCATCATAGTAACTGCCATGCAAAGCAGTGTACCCAGAAAAAATGTTCGTTTCATAACCTTATTTGTTTTTCAAATTAGTCAATGCTCAATCCGTTGTACGGATTTGATCTCCTGTATCTTATGCAGTGTGTTGCATACCTTTTGCAGTTCTTCGGTATCGTGTACAAACAATTGCAGAGTTCCGTTGAAGATACCACTTTCTGCCGTAAAATGTATATCGTGTATATTGAGACTAAAGGTATTGGATATGATCTGCACAATTTCAATAATCATACCAACCTTGTCAATGCCACGTATCTCAATCGTCTCCAAGAAAGTTTGCTCATGGTGCATGTCCCAAGTGGCAGAATACAAGTTGTTGCCATAACTGGATTTGAGTCTGTCAGCCAAAGGACAATTGCGCTTATGAATCATGATCATGCCCCGCTCGTCCAAATAACCCAACACATCATCGCCCGGAATAGGATTGCAACACGGCGAGAGTTGGTACTCTGTATCTCTGTTTTCTTCTGTGAGAATGATATGATGCTGTTTGTTTTTGACGGTTTCACTATCGTGAAGATTATCGTTCTTTTTCTCTATGGAGGAAACCTCTTCATCGTCAGACTTGGTGAAATAGCGTAACCAACCGGACTTGCTTTTCTGCTGAAGTACTTTTGGCATCTCAGAGAGGTCGATGATGCCCTTATTGATTTGCAGCATGAGTTGTACGGGTTGCTGGACGTGATAATGTTTCATCATCTGCTGCAAGACCGTATTATATTGGTTGTCAAGAGCCAATTTGGAAAGCGCTTGTCTGAAAAGCAATTCTCCCTGCTGTACTTCCTGTGCCTGCAGACGACGGAAGTAGTTTTTGATGGCAGTCTGCGCCTTTGCTGTGATTGCATATTGCAGCCACTCTTCCTGCGGATGCTGTGTGTTGGACGTTATAACCTCCACTTGGTCACCTCCCTGCAAAGTATAACTGAGAGCCTCTAACTTATGATTGACTTTAGCCCCCATGCAATGCAATCCCAACTCAGTATGGAGCATAAAAGCAAAGTCCAAGGCCGTGGAACCTTGCGGCAAGGTCTTTATTTCTCCTTTAGGAGTGAAGACGAATATCTCAGAGGCGAAGAGATTGAGTTTGAACGTGTCCAAGAAATCAATGGCATTGGGTTCGGGATGCTGCAACAATTCTTTAATTGTTTTAAGCCATTTGTCTAATTCCGATTCATCAGACTCTCCCAACTTGTATTTCCAATGTGCCGCTAAACCTTTCTCTGCAATATCATGCATTCTCACCGTGCGAATCTGCACTTCCACCCATTGTCCGTTCGGTCCCATGACAGTGACATGTAAGGCTTCGTAACCATTGGCTTTCGGTGTGGAAATCCAATCCCGGATGCGCTCAGGATGAGGCTTATAAATCTCCGTAAGGGCAGAATAAATCATCCAACATTGGTCTTTCTCACTCATTGTCGTGTTAGGAGTGAAAACAATGCGCACAGCCAACAGATCGTAAACATCTTCGAAGGGGATGTTTTTTGTCTGCATCTTCTTCCAAATGGAGTAAACAGACTTTATGCGTGCACTGATGTTGAACTCATACCCCATATTCTCCAACTTCTCGCGTATGGGGGCTGCAAAGGTCTCAAAGAACTCCATCTGCTCTCCATTGATCTGTTGCAGTTTTTGTTCAATATCAGCATATACTTCCGGATGTTCATACTTGAAACTGAGGTTTTCCAACTCTGTTTTAATAGGGAACAACCCCAAACGCAAAGCCAACGGGGCGTAGATGTATTGCGTTTCACCTGCTATTTTATACTGTTTCTCTACAGGTTGGAACTCCAGAGTACGCATATTGTGAAGACGGTCGGCAATCTTGATTAAGATCACGCGAATGTCTTCGGACATAGTAAGCAGCAACTTGCGGAAATTTTCTGCTTGAACGGATGCCTGCTCGCCAAATACGCCTCCGGATATCTTAGTCAGTCCGTCAACAATGTCCGCAATCTTCGCACCGAACAAGTTCTCGATATCTTCTTTGGTATATTCCGTGTCCTCTACTACATCATGAAGCAAGGCTGCACAAATGGAAGTACTGCCCAATCCTATTTCTTTGACGACGATGCGAGCAACGGCAAGAGGGTGGAGTATGTACGGTTCTCCTGAACGGCGCCGAATACCCCGATGGGCTTGTTTCGCAAAATGAAAGGCTTTGGTGATGAGTTCTATCTTTTGGCGGTGAAGAGTATGCCGATAGTCATCCAACAGAGCCTCAAACTCCTGCTGTATGACTATTTCTTCTTGAGGTGTAAGATCGCTTTCCTTCATTGCCAATCACTTTTATGACCTTTTATAACCTAAGCATTGACTGCAAAGTTACACTTTTTATAAGAAACGGCAAAAGTACTAATGCGTTTTTTTCGCGACTTGTTTATGGAGTCGTTGAATGCAGTAAGTGATAGATTGTTTCAATTTCTCCAACTGCTTTAGCCAGGCATCGGGATTGAGTAGAGAAGAATCGGTTGCGGCTTTGTATGTGAGAAATATTCCAATGGGCAACAATATACTGCTACTTAGCCAAATGCCAGCCCAAACAGGCCAAAAACCTTCGCGTGCCATTTTATATCCTGTGTTGTCAATGAGGTAGTAAATAATAAACATGACAACCGATATAACTACAGGCGCGCCCAATCCTCCTTTTCGTATGATAGCCCCCAGTGGTGCACCAATGAAAAAGAATATCAGACAGGCAAAAGAAAGTGTGAACTTCCGATGTAGTTCGATGGCATGTTTGCGGATATAGCGTTGTGAATCATCCAAAAGAAGTGCGTTGTATTCAACTTGGTCGCTTGCCGCCCTTGCCTTTTCGTATGCGATGGTGGCGGCTCTTTCTTTGCCTAATTGAGGCAGTGTAGCGCGTAATGATTCAATATCGTGTGCCTGTTGTTCTTCTTTGGTTATTTGTGTCAGTTGCCGTTCGCTTACTCTCTCTCTGCCAAAATATCGGTTGTTCACCATCTCACGGCTCTGTCCGCGGGAACGGCTGTGCGCAATAAGTCTGACGGAATCTATGGAATGTACCAGTTCACCCACATTTTTCGATACGTGTTGATCGCGTAATACTGATTCATCATATCGGCTGAACTCTGAATCAAAATCAATGAGTAGCTGTTTGCGCGTAAATGTCTCTCTGCGATACGGAACTCGGTCTTTGTCAGATATGGAACTTTGTTGTTGTGTCAGATTTTCAAACGATTCCCCATGATAAAGACATAGCATCAAGTACTTGTTGTCTGCCGTGAAATAGAGCCTGCCGGAATCTGCCACCATCACTTTGGTGTTCTTGAAGCCGTTGCTGAAGTCGTAAATCATCAGGTCTTTCAATAGTCCCGTTTTGGTATCTTTGTGTCTGACGTATATATTGTATCCGTTGATGCCGTCATAAAACTCCCCTGCCGGAATTTCCAGTTCTGGTGACTTCTGGCGCAAGGAGAAGATAAGTGTCCACAACTTCACCTGTGACTTGGGCATTACATAGTTGGAAAAGAAAAATGCCCCCACGCAAATGAATGCAATGCAAATCGTCAGGGGGCGCATAATGCGGAATAGTGATATGCCTGCCGATTTCATTGCGGTCAGTTCAAACTTCTCCCCCATGTTGCCGAAAGTCATCAGAGAGGCAAGCAGTATGGCGAGGGGAAGAGCCAGAGGAACAACGGAAATGGTGGAATAGACGAAAAATTCTGCCAATACGGAGATGCCGACGCCTTTTCCTACCAGATCTTTCACGTGCATCCACAGGAACTGCATAAGCAGAATGAAGATGCATATCATGAAAGTCATCAAGAATAACCCTAAGAAATTCTTGAGAATGTAGAGATCTAGTTTCTTTATGTTAAGGTGTAGTTTCTTCACGGAATAGTGCTTATCCTTGCAGATTGTCACTGACAAAAGAGAACGGAAGCAGACTTTCCACTCCCTCTACCAGATAAGTCTCCTCGGTCCCATATAACAAGATTATCAGCGGCTTGCCCCACATATGCTCTGTCTCGGCCATCACTTGTCTGCATGCACCGCATGGAGAAACCGGTTTCTGTGTAAATTGCCCGTTCGTAAATCCTGCAATGGCAAGGGCTTTCACGGGCGTCTTCGGATGGCTCGCATTGGCATAAAAAAGCACGGTCCTTTCTGCGCACAAGCCGCTCGGATAGGCGGCGTTTTCTTGGTTGGCACCACACAGTATCTCACCGTTTTCCAGAAGAACGGCTGCGCCCACAGCAAAATGGGAATATGGGCTATATGTGTTCTCTGTACTTTCTTTCGCTTTGGTTACCAATAGTTTGTATTCTTCAGGGAGTTCGTCTGCTTGGTAAGATTTTACCTTTGCTTTGATTTCAAATTCTCTCATATAGCAATGCAGTTTAAGAAAAGTAGGCAAAGATACGGAGATTCTCTCAAATATGCAATAGGTAATGCTCTAAACGACAATTTACTGCGACAATATGGAGCCTGCGGATTTCCGCGATTTGGCACGGATTATTTATTGCCTTGTATCCACGGATACTTTTCTTGCCAATGTCTCAGTTGTTCCGAAAGTTGTTCCGAGAACTTCTTGTAGGCATCTGTATCCGGATGCAAAGGAATGTGGTGCAGACTGCTGTAAAGGCGTTGCAGGGACTTCATTTCTTCCCTTGTCTGGGGCGAAAAATAGGTCTCGCTGAAACGTTCCCAGATATATTCCACTGCTTTTGAACTTGGATGCATCATGTCATCTGCATAGTAGCGGTAGTCGCGTAGTTCGTCAAGCATTATTTCATAAGAAGGAAAATAGGACCAGTCATTCTTCCCGATAGTCTCTCCCGTATCGTTTTTTTGCGTTGTCAGGTTTCCTGTCAGTTGGTCTGCTGCCAATAATAATATGCTTTTGCTCAACTGATTGCCGTGTAAGCCGTCATTCAGGTGCCGAATGGGTGAGACTGTGAAAATTACTTGTTTCTGTTTCAATAAGGGAAGTTGCGCAATCTGTTGATAAGTTGTAACCGTTTCCTCCGTTGTCAGGCAGCGTCTGTGAAACAATGAGGCCGGCAGTTTATGGCAATTCCCGACAATCTGTCCATCTTGTTCATATACCCAAGCCGTTCCGAAGGTGAGTATTAGTGTATCGGCTTGTGCCAGTTGTTCTGCACCGTCTTGGAGACTTTTCTCTGTCTTTTCTGTCAGAATGTCTTTGTTTGCTGACGAATAGCAACCATGGTGGGTCATGCAGTGAAACAAACCGTCTTGCTGTATGATAGGGAGTTTGGCTGCTACTTCTTTGGCGGATGTATCATGCGTTTGTTGTAGCAATTGCAGGCATCGTGCAATGCTCATGGGGTTGTACAGTACGCCGAAAGGGTTGCTTGTTGCTTGAAAAAACGATGCCTGTAGATGCCTGGTTAGGTTGTCGGCAAAACACGAACCTATCAATAGAATCTTGTTCTGATAGGTTATCTCTCTTTTTGTGTGGGGGATGCTGACAGGTGTGGAAAACTGCATGATGAACTGTTATTCAAAGTGCATCACCTTGGCGGGTGATATACGGGTTATGATGGCTGAGGGGGCCAGCAGGATTAGCATTGATATGGCAAAGGTTCCTGCATTTAGTGCAAACCACCAACTCCAGTGGAAGGTTATCGGAACATAGTTTACATAATAGGCGGCGGGATCCAGCGGAACAATGTGGAAGAAGTATTGTATTGCGCAGAGCAACAGACCTGCCACATTGCCCCATACCATTCCGTTGAGTATCAAAAAACCGGCTCTGCATAGGAATATACGGCGTATATACCCGTTGTCTGCACCGAGTGCTTTTAAGATGCCTATGAATTGTACGGCATCAAGAATAAGGATCAGCAAGCCCGATATGATATTGAAACCCGCTACGCAGAGCATCAGTATGATGATGACGACGACATTTACGTTAAGCAGTTCAAGCCACGAAAAAATGTTCGGGTTGGTATCCACGATATTCTGTGTGTATAGGAAATCACCGTTTTCGTCTGCCTTGTTGGCGGTTTTCGTCCATACTTCATCGCTGGTCTTTCCCAGTTGGCTGAAATCGTCTATCTGGATATCTATGCCCGATACTTGATTTTCTTCCCAATTGTTCAGTATTTGCACTTGGCGTATGTCTCCTATGACAAAACTCTTGTCATAATCGCTGAAATTGGTGTTATAGAGTCCTGCAACTTGAAGTTTTCTGGAACGTATCTGTTTCTCTATGAAATAGGCATAAAATGAATCTCCTACGCCTAAATTCAGCAGTTTTGACATGGTGTTGGAGATTATTACTTCATTTTTCTGTTCAGGGAGATGGCCTGCTGTTAGATATTCTTCAAAAAACGTCCAACCGCTCTTTGCTGCCTCTCTTGTTCCGTCTGGAAGAGGCATACCCTTGAAGATGATTCCTTGGAAGGCGGAATCAGTCTTGAGCATACCGGGTTTGGTGGCAAAACGTTGCACATACTCCACGCCGTCCAATAGTGCAATTTCTTGCAGCAGCGAATCGCTCACGCTGATGGGCTGCATTTCGTATGTATTGTTGTTGTCAAAATTAACGATTTGGATATGGGAACCGAAGCCTGCCACTTTGTGCTGGATTTCTTGCTTGAAGCCTACTGCAACAAAGATCGTGATAATCATTACCACCATGCCTACGATGATTGCGGTTAGAGCCACGCGTATGGCAGGCAAAGACACTTTTTTGTCTTTGTCTGTCTGGGCATAGTACAACCGCTTGGCTATAAATAGTTCATTGAACATGGGGCGTTCTTGTTCTGATATAAAAAAAGGAAGTACCCGTAAGATTTGCTCACGAGTACTCTCTTGCTTGGGTGGAATGTGGGG
>JBNMIS010000052.1:0-14122 GCA_050873385.1 Bacteroidales bacterium
GTGCTATAGTCGTCCTCCCAATCGGTTTCCATACGTATCTCCAAGCGGGTCGTCTCGGTGAGGGAGAACTCATAGCCACGATAGAAACCGGTCTTGCCGTCACCTGCGTACCACTCGCTGTTGGTCAGCGTATCGGACAGATAGGGCAGCGTAATAGGCGTGTAATGCACGGGATTGACGCGGCATATATGCACATCGTAATCGGTCCCCTTGTCGCCATAACGATGACGGCAGGAAATACCGTATTTGCCTGCCTGAAGAGTGATAGTGTCCATATCCTCCCAATATATGCTGTTTATCGGGTTCCCCTCGTCGTTGATAGGTCTTATAGTGAATATCGCTCTGTGGTCATCTATGGAGCCTGCGAGCGATATGGTGGTAGTCTCGGACAGGGTCAGGCTGTAGAACAAACTGTTTTGAGGCGGATAGCCGTAATTATCGGAACGTATGTCCCTCATATAGTCGCCCTTGGCATGATAGTCCAAGGTGATGGGCTGCCATGACATGACAGCAGGCACTTTGGGTTCATGCTCGCCTGCAATAATCCATGTCGATGCGGACTGCTCTTCGCACAGCGCCTGCACGGCAGCCGCATAGTAGAGGCAGGTGTCAATATTGTGGAACGTATATACGGTGTCGGTGGTGCGGATGGCAACCATGTCGAAATGCTTGTCTGTCGCCGTACCGTTGTACAATGCCACATTGTATGCCGCAGCATCGGTCTTGCGCCAGCGCATAGTAATATCGGTGCCGTCTGTAGCGAACTCCACCACTTGGGGTGTCGGGCACAGACTGCACGGGTTGCCGTTCCACAGCAACACACCGTCCTGTACGTTGGTCATATCGCCTTCCTGCATATCCAACAGGATATCCCCGTCGGCGTTGGTGATACGGAACGATACTTCGTCGTCATAGTCGCCTTTGGTCCAAGTGATGTCCACCTTGCCGCCACGGGTGGTGTAGGTGAAAGTCCCGTGTCCGCCGTCCGTCATAGCGATAACCGTCTCTACTCCGTTCTCCACGAAGTGCAGTTTGCCGCCGTTCCAACCATCACCGTATCTGTCATAGCCATCAATGGTCAGTACACAGCCATCGCCGCTTTCCTGCTTCTGCGCCATCACAAACTGCGCTTCGTTCCATACCTCCTCTGCGCCCTGCACACGTGCGCATACGTAGGCATAGTAGGTCTGCCCTGTGGTCAGTCCCTCCACGGTATAGGTGGTGTCCGCCGTATGGTGAATACCCTTTTGGAAGCGGAAGTTCTGTATCTTGTGGTCAGACACGAGGACATCATACCCGCAACCGAGGTCGTTCCATTTCACCACAGCCGTTGTGTTGTCGGGACATTCCACACGTACCTTTGTGCCGATGAAGTCTGCGTCAATGTGTCGTACCGTTAAATGGCAGGTGTCATCGACAAAGAAATAAGATTGAATGGTAGTACACTCGTTGTATTGGCTTAGCACATATCCCGCATCGGGTATATACTCAAAGCACAGCGTATCGCCCTCATAGATAGTGCTGTGGTTGGCTGTCTCCACGCCGTTCACAGTAGCGCGGACGGTTGTATGGTCGGGAATATCGATAATATCCAGCACTCCCGACTTGGCAGGGCGCACATGCGGGGTCAGCACCACGTCTTCACCGGGCATAGTGAAATCGGCATAGTTACCCTCGTACCAGTTCAACGATACATTCGTGGTATTGGCTGTCAACGAATCCAAGATGTAGCCCCTGTCCATCGTAACCCTTACATCTATGGCATAGTTCGGATAGGTCGCTTCGGTATTAAGCACAACGGTGCAATGCTCGGTGGGGGTAACGCTGATGGTGTACTTCTTGAACTCCACCAACGAGATGTCGTCCAGCGAGATATACATAGGAGTGGCACCTACCTCCCATCGGATACCCAATACGTATGTAGCGGTGCTGTCCACGGTGAAGTCTTTATTGATGTACTCATAGTTGCCGTTGGTCAACATGGTTTCCGTAATCATTGTCTTGCGGGCATTCATGTCTGCCTCTGCGCATAGATACACCTGCAAAACAGCGTCCTTGGTATAGGTACCGTCCTGACGTGCATACATGGCAACGCGGTACGGCTTGCCTGTCTCCAATTGAACGGGTGTAAACAGCCAGTCGATATTCCCCCACAGCAAGGTGGCATTCCATTTTCCGTTATGGGGTTCGCGGTTGTAATCCGTTTCCGCGTTGAACACCCACGCATCGCTTTTCTTCTCGCTTTGCTGCACCCATGTGCTGATGACCTCATCTTGCGTATGTATGCCCTCGAAGTCCTCGTAGAAGGGCACCATGTGCGCTTCCGTTGTCTGGGCAAACACCATGTCTGCCACGCCGGCTGCGCCTGCCAGCACCAGCAGGCTAAAGAGTAAACATCGTTTCATTGAAATAATTGTATATCATTATGCAGTGCATAAGGTACGAACGATTCACAATGTGTACAAATGGTTAAAGACTAAAACTCAAATAAAAAATTATCCGTATATGCGATTTGAAACGGATTTGGCGACGGACGATGTCAGAATTGTTTCATTGACCTATCGTCGCAAGACAGTTCAGACCTCGTCCAGGGGTCGTTGAGGGGTCGTAAAGGGAAGCCACCTCATAGACTTCTCCACAAAAACGAAACAGACCGGCAAAGCCAAGCAAAGAAAACAGGCAGGAAAGAGAATGAGTATCTCTTTGACAGACAAGCAAAATATCTGCACAGACAAGCAACGACCTCAATACACCCAATGCGAACCCAATATGTAATCCATAATGGGATATTTAAGATATGGAGAATACAAGGCAACCTCCCGATTATCAACCCACTGTGGATGTTCTCTGTCCATTCCGAGAAGTATTTGGCGTTCATAGTCATAGATAAAGAATGTAGCCTCCGGAAAGCGCTCGAACAAAATATACCCCTTGCGTTTATTGTACGGAATCTGCTTATGAAGACAGAACTCAAAGGTCATGACAGGTATCCGGTTTTCATCGAACACAACAATGTCGGGATAACGATCATAGGGATTGTCGGTTACGGTGGCTTCAGGCAATATTTCCCACCCAGGAATCGCCATTATCTCATCACACATCCGATGTATAGTTTGCATAATCAGTCTCTGATGTTGCAATCTCGGTCTCGGGAAACCAATGCCTTGAGAAGCCAAATCTTTTTCCATGATATTTTCTGATTTATATATTATTACCTCCGTCTATAGATGCTGCAAAGATAGGGTTAACAGGTTATATTACCAATAGAAAAAGACAGTTTATGGTTACCGATGAAAGATGACGAAGGTTACCTCCACATGGGAAAACGGGCAAAAGCAGACTCCCAACGACAAGGGAATGCCGTCAGGACTGCAACAGAAAATGATATCCGTACAATCATCGTTGCGACTGCACATTCGGCATAAAAAAAGCAACGGAAAGACCGAACTGCCCCCCTACAAGACAGCAACGCATCTATCAGGAATGCCGAGCAATACGGCGAAGAGCCTCAGTTGTCTGTTCATGCGTCCCGAAAGCCGTAAGCCGGAGATAGCCCTCACCCGACGGTCCGAAGCCAACACCCGGCGTTGCAACGACTTCGCACTCGTTGAGCAGGAAATCGAAATACTGCCAAGAGGTCATACCATGGGGCGTACGCACCCAAATGTACGGCGCATGTTCTCCCCCGTAAACCTCCAAGCCGATGTTGCCGAGTTGCTCACGAATCATACGGGCATTGCCCATGTAATAGTCGATATTCTCCTTGACCTGTTTCCGTCCTTGCGGCGTATAGACAGCCTCTGCCGCACGTTGCGAAATGTAGGAAGTGCCATTATACTTGGTGCATTGGCGACGGTCCCACAAGGCATTAAGCGAATGTCCCACCCTGTCTTTCAATTCATAAGGAACAACCGTGTAACCGCAACGTATGCCAGTGAATCCAGCGGTTTTACTATAACTGCATATCTCAATGGCGACCCGTTTGGCATCGGAGATTTCATAGATACTGGCAGGTATATCAGTGCTCTGAATAAAGGCTTTGTAGGCAGCGTCGTAGATAATGACCGCATTATGCCGAAGAGCATAGTTGACCCACTCGGCCAATTGTTCACGATTGAGTGCCGTACCCGTAGGATTATTAGGATAGCAAAGATATATGATATCCACGTGGGTTTCAGGCAGTTCCGGAATAAAATTATTCTCCGCACGCAAAGGAAGATAGACAATCCCAGACCAACGACCCTCATGACACAAGCCAGCCCTACCCGCCATCACCGTAGTATCGATATATGCAGGATAGGATGGGTCTTGAATGGCGACACGATTGCCGGAATTGAAGATATCACTGACATTGCCAAGGTCGCTCCCCGCCCCTTCGGAGATGAATATCTCGGAGGCGGAGAAGTGTACCCCAAGAGGTGCGTATTCATTATCGACAACCGCTTCCCGGAGGAACATATATCCCTCTTCCAGACCATAGCCGTGGAAAGTGCGTGCATCACCCTGTTCGTCAACCGCCTTGTGCATTGCCTCAATGACAGCCTTCGGCAAAGGGCGCGTAACATCCCCTATTCCCAATTTAATCAATTGATTATCCGGGTGTTCTGCTATATATTTTCTTGTGCGGTTGGCAATCTCCGTGAAGAGATAGTTCTGCTGCAAGTGCAGGAAATTATCATTTATATTCATATTTGTACGGTTCCTTCAAAACTATATTCAGCAGGTCCCTGCAGAAAGACATGATTGGTTTGTTGTTCCCACCATACCTGCAGTTCTCCCCCCTGCACCTGAAGCGATATTCTTCGTTGCGCTTTTCCATTCAGCACGGCAGCCACGACAGAGGCACAAGCCCCCGTTCCACATGCCAATGTCTCTCCGGTACCTCTTTCCCAGACGCGCATACGGAGATGCTCAGAGTTGACCACCTCAACAAACTCTACATTGGTCCGCATCGGGAACAGCGGATGATTCTCCACCTGCGGTCCGAGCAGATGCACCGGAAACGCTTTCACATCATCCACAAAACAAACAGCATGCGGATTGCCCATATTGACCAATGTGAAATCACGGACAAAGAGCCGAACAGCACCGCTTTGCGCCAACAAAGAACCTGCATCAGCACCGAATGTTTCCATTAAGGGTTCGCCCATATCCACACAAACCGAGGAGACTTCTCCATTACTGCGATTCACGTGAAGACGTTTGATTCCAGCCATAGTCTCCAACATGAAATCGTCGTTGGCAACCAAGCCATGGTCCACCGCATAGCGTGCCACACAACGTGCCGCGTTGCCACACATCTGTGCCTCAGAACCATCTGCATTGAACATCCGCATACGAAGGTCGGCTCTCCCGGACGGAAGAAGAAGCACCAATCCATCGGCTCCCACAGAGAAATGCCTATCACTGAGACGTTTTGCCAATGACTCAGGTTGAGCAACAGGGAAACGGAAGGCATCGACATAGATATAATCGTTGCCCGTTCCCTGCATCTTTGTGAAAGCAATCTTCATAAACCTACATACGATCGGGCACTTCTATACCCAGCAAAGACATACTCTTCTTAATCACCTGTGCCACCGTGGACGACAGAACAAGACGGAAACAGCGTACGGAAGCATCACTTTCGCCCAATATACTATAGTCGTGGTAGAACTGATTGTATTCCTTTACCAATTCATAGGCATAGTTGGCTATTACGGCTGGCGAGAAATCGTTGCCCGCCTGGCGAACCGCTGCGGGGAAATCCGCCAAATGCTGAATGAGGGACAGTTCTTTCTCGTTAGGGACTACATGATTCAAGTCGCTGACATTGTCACTCTTGATGCCACAACCTTCTTTTTCCGCCTTGCGCAGGACACTCTGGATACGCGCGTAGGTATATTGGATAAACGGTCCCGTGTTGCCGTTGAAGTCGATACTCTCGGCGGGGTTGAAGAGCATATTCTTGCGCGGATCGACCTTGAGAATGAAGTACTTGAGTGCACCCAAACCCACGATACGCGCTATCTCGTTTGCCTCGTCGGCAGTGATGTCGGGCAGGGTATTCACTTTGTCCTTGGAAATCTCGCGTGCATCATCGATCATCTGATCCATCAGGTCATCGGCATCCACCACCGTACCCTCGCGGCTCTTCATCTTGCCGTTGGGCAGTTCGACCATACCGTAACTGAAATGCACCAACTCTTTGCCAAAGGGGAAACCGAGGCGGTCGAGGAGGATAGACAGCACCTTGAAATGGTACTCCTGTTCGTTGCCCACGACATAGACCATCTTGTCGATGGGATAGTCTTGGAAACGCAGTTTGGCAGTACCGATGTCTTGCGTCATATAGACCGAGGTGCCGTCGGAACGGAGCAGCAGTTTTTCGTCCAAGCCGTTCTGCGTGAGGTCAGCCCAGACGGAACCGTCCTCGCGGCGGTAGAACAAACCCTCCTGCAGACCGCGTTCCACCTCTTTCTTGCCCTCGAGATAGGTGTTCGACTCGTAGTAAATCTTGTCGAAACCGACGCCCATCTGCTTGTAGGTCTCGTCGAAACCGGCATAGACCCAACTATTCATTTTCTGCCAAAGCGCACGCACTTCGGGGTCTCCCTGCTCCCATTTGAGCAGCATCGCCTGCGCCTCCTTGATGAGCGGCGCCTCTTTCTTCGCGGTCTCCTCGTCCATACCCTGCGCCATCAAATCCTTGATCTGCTTCTTGTACTCAATGTCGAAACGCACGTAGTAGTCGCCGATCAGGTGGTCGCCTTTCTTGCCGCTTGACTCGGGTGTCTCGCCGTTGCCGAATTTCAACCACGCCAACATTGACTTGCAGATATGGATACCGCGGTCGTTGACGATATTGGTTTTCACCACTTTCCAACCGTTAGCCTCCTGAATCTTCGCGATGGAGTAGCCAAGCAGATTGTTGCGCACATGCCCGAGGTGGAGGGGTTTGTTGGTATTCGGCGAACTATATTCCACCATCATCAGCGGCGAAGATCCAGTCACGGGCGTTTCGCCAAAAGAGCCATCGGCATACATCTTAAGGAGTTGACCAACCCAATAGCCATCCGCTATAGTGAGATTCAAGAAACCTTTCACCACGTTATACTTAGCCACTTCCTGCGCTTTATCTTCCAAATAGTTTCCTATATCTTTTCCGACCTGCTCAGGAGACTTATGCGCCATCTTCACGAAAGGAAATACCACAAGGGTTAGATTGCCCTCGAACTCTGGACGGGTCTTTTGCAGTTGCACCTGCTGTCCGTTCACTTCGATGCCGTAGAGGTTCTTCACCGCCTCCTGCACATGGCGAGTCAATGTCGTTTCTATATTCATTTTCTATCTTACTATCGTCCGTTAAATCGTTTCACATTTTGCTTTCAGCCACTGCGCCTCCTCAGGAGTGAGCAGAGGTGTTATTTCTTGCAGCACACGCTGATGGTATGCGTTAATCCAAGCAATTTCTTTGCGTGTGAGGAGTTCCTTCTCGACAAGACGCGTATCGTAGTAACACAACGTCAGCACCTCAAAACCAAGGAACTCTCCGAAGCCTGTTTTCTGAACAGGTACTACCGTTATGAGGTTCTCGGTGCGAATGCCATATTCTCCACTGCGATAGAGACCTGGTTCATCGGAACAAATCATCCCCACCTCAAGGGGTGTCGGATTGTTGTCGGTACGAATGTTTTGCGGTCCTTCGTGGCATCCGAGGAAGTGCCCTACTCCGTGCCCCGTGCCATGTCCGTAGGACAAGCCCTCCTGCCACAGATACTGACGGGCCAGAATATCCACCTGATTGCCTCTCGTTCCCCGCGGAAAACGAGCGCATGCCAAAGCGATATGTCCCTTGAGAACCAGTGTGAAATCGTGGCAGAAGCGGCGGAAAGAAGCCTCCTCGGCAGTACCGGACTGAGGTATCTCCCCCAGCCAGACAGTACGCGTGATGTCGGTGGTTCCTTCCAGATACTGCCCACCCGAATCCAAAAGGAGAACCCCTTTACCGACGACATCGGCACAATCGCCGGCTGTCGCCTGATAGTGGACAATAGCGCCATTGCCCCGGAAACCCGCAATGGTGCAGAAACTTTCCTCCACGAAGTGCTCTTGTCCGGCACGGAACTCATGCAGTTTCTGCATAAGACCGTATTCCGTAAGGGTCTGCGTTCCGAACGTCTTTTCCAGCCACATGAAGAACCGCGTGAGAGCCACGGCATCGCGGCGCATCGCAATACGCTCGCCTTGCAGTTCCACTGCATTTTTTCTACTCTTAAGCAGCAGAACAGGCGACTGCTTATCCACCTTAAGGCAATTGTTTGCTATAGCCTCCCACAAGGCACGGTTAAGACGGGCACCATCGAAGAGCACCGTTTTATCCGCCAATGTATGCAAATAGCCGTACACCGCATCGTAGTCCTGACGTGCTATATTATGCTCCTGCAAATAAGCAGCGGCCTCCGCATCTACCTTTTGGGGATTGACAAAGAGCGTGCACTTATCCATTTCGAGCACCACATAGGAAATCACTACGGGGTTATACTCCACATCGGTACCACGTATATTGAGCAACCAAGCAATCTCATCCAATGCCGAAAGTACGAGTACATTTGCTCCATAGCGCTGCATCTCCGCACGTACACGCAAGAACTTACTTTCGACACTCTCTCCGGCATACTCCTGCAAATAAGGATAGAGAGGTGAATCGGGAATAGCGGGGCGGTTTTCCACCCACAAAGGACGGAAAAGATCCACAGAAACCAATGAAATCTGCTTCTCCAGCAATGTACCAGCCAATGCCACATAGGCTTGCTGCGAGAACATTTCCGCATTGACCCCCACCTTACTTCCTTGTGCAAGAACAGAACAGAGCCATTCGGGAATGGACGGTGTATCTATCTCACTCTCTTTCATCAATCCGATTTCCGAGCCTGCAAGTTCTTTTTCGGCCTGCAGATAATAACGGCTATCCGTCCACAGGCAGGCATGTTCGAGAGTTATCACCACCGTTCCCGTCTCTCCCTTGAAGCCCGAAAGCCACGTTGTTTCCATCCAATGGGACGCCATGTACTCCGAAGCGTGCGGATCGGTTCCAGGAACGATATATGCCTGCAAGTTGTGTTCGCGCATCAACTGACGCAACGAACCAATACGTTGATTGATACTATTCATTGTATTACTATTATTTAACTGCTTTGAAACTCATATCAAGACTCTTTACGGAATGGGTAAGAGCACCCACCGAGACGAAATCGACTCCACATTCCGCATAACTGCGAATGGTGTCAATGGTTATACCTCCCGACGACTCGGTCTCATAGCGTCCGCCAATCATCTCCACCGCACGACGTGTATCTTCGGGAGTGAAATTATCCAGCATAATCCGATCGACCCCTCCCGTTTCCAGCACCTGACGGATCTCATCGAAATTGCGGACTTCTATTTCTATCTTCAAGTCTTTGCCTTTCTCTTTGCAATAGTTTCCGGCACGGGAAATTGCCTGAGGTATTCCACCTGCGAAATCGACATGATTATCCTTGAGCAATATCATATCGAAGAGACCGATACGATGATTGGTGCCTCCTCCTATCTTAACCGCTTCCTTTTCCAAGAGCCGCAGCCCCGGAGTGGTTTTACGCGTATCCAAGACACGCGTATGCGTTCCCTCCAAAAGACGGACATAGCGACGGGTCGTGGTAGCGATACCGCTCATACGCTGCATAATGTTGAGCATGGTACGTTCCACCTGCAAAAGAGAAAGAATGCGTCCATACACACGAAAAGCAATATCTCCACGATGCACTTCGGCTCCATCGCGCAAGAAAATCTCCATGCGCAATTCCGGATCAAAACGATGGCATATAACTTCTGCCACATCAACTCCCGCAAGGATACCATCCTCCTTGATGACAAGTTGACTGCAACCCGTTGCGTCGGCAGGAATACAAGAAAGCGAGGTGTGATCCCCGTCCCTGATATCCTCTGCAAACCACAGGTCGATGAGTTGTTCTAATTTTTCACGTTCCATTATACCTAAATATCAATAATCTCGAATCAGCGTTATGGAGTCATCCCACTCCACCGACTGCAAAGGTACGATTATTTTCGGGAACAGCAAACCGGGTGACAGAGATTAGAGATCAGGGGTTAGAGATTAGAAGGACATACAGGTGCTGTCCCAGAGACATACCGACCCGTCAAACAGCACAGGGATGTTTCCTGAGATTCCAGATGTTCGAAAAGTTCCATCGACAAAGTTTCCATGCCAAGAACCCGCCATCCCGTCCAAGGGTCGACAAGGTGTGCTTGAGGGGTCGAAGAAAACTCACCCAGAGACCGGCAAGGAAACGACAAGGAAGAACAACAGGCAAAGAACCCGACACAACAACGACGCCGCCAGCATCATCCTCTTTGCCAACACTTCCGAAGCCTGCATGAAGATACAGCAGATGCAGGAACAGGTTCTATCCATTGAAGGTCCGCAAAAAACAGGAAAGAAGACGTCCGGATATGAGACATATCCGGACGTCAGCGATTTACAAACAATTGCCAATGATACGCTGCCACTCTTCCGCAATTTTCAT
Source organism: Bacteroidales bacterium (assembly GCA_050873385.1). Lineage (GTDB taxonomy): Bacteria > Bacteroidota > Bacteroidia > Bacteroidales > Paludibacteraceae > Colicola. The sequence continues at coordinate 10,566 of JBNMIS010000052.1, forward strand.
TTCATCGGAAAGGGCACGCTGATCAAGATTATTATCATAGAAGACAAGGTTTGCCGTCTCATTTCCCTGTTCAGCAGGAAGAAGAGACAACCAAACCCTGTCAATCATCGTGCAACGTTCGGACTTGGGTCCCTCCTGGTGTTCGTCGTGTCCGACCACACACCGCACATAGTCTTTCAAAGGGAATACAAAACGAGAATATTCCCCCTTCTCCCCCAAGCGCGCAAAGAAAAGCAGTTTCTTATCAGCACTGATACCAATCAGGAAACGCTGTTCAATGCGACAATCGGCAAGCGTTGTATTCTCTTTGCCAGCCATCTCACAGAGAATGGCTTTGCCGCGGCGTTCTCGACGGCGGCGGGATTCGTTCATCAAAAATACAGGCAGAATGCAGAGTAACACAATGACCCCTGCAATCAAGGTTGTTGTAGTATCCATATACTAAGTTTTATTGTTATTTTGTTTATTGACAACCATGCAGAATCTTCCCCACGGTTGCCAAGAATGTTTGGTCAAAAGAATATATACCAGCAAAAGACGCATTGCAGAGGCTAACCCTTCCTCGGCGACACATCTTTACAGTATCAGGAAAGCCAAAGCAGTTTCTTTACCAAAAAGCAATAAAAAGATAGGCTATAGAATATTCGGGCAAACCCCAGAAAAAGGTTTTTGCCGCCACTATATAAGAGTTTTCACAGCGAGTCAGACATACATTCGCCACATTGCTGTAGACAGAGAAGAAAGAAGACGTATGCACTTTGCAGACAGGGCATTGCAGACTGAATTGCAGGACCTTCATTATCTGTGCAGGAGGCAAGGCTTCCTGCGAGGACCGAAGACAGCAGACAGAAGATGCAGGCAGCGAAGAACTGCCGTCAGCGCCGGCTGCCGGTACGGAAACAGGCACAAGGGAAAGAGTCTGCCACAAAGCGAGGCAAACCAACAACAGAAACAATATGCCCTTATGTTTTTTCACTGCTCTATCGAATAACGGGCTACAATCCCGTCCATCAAAGAAAACAACTCGTCTCTGCTCTCCGTGCGAAGGAGTTGGATGCGGGTCTGCTTGAAATCGGGCAAACCCTTGAAGACAGGAGATGCTGCAAAATGCCTACGCGAATGGACAATTCCTTTCCGTTCATCGCCCAACCAGGCAATACTGCAGTCCACATGCTCCTTGAGTATGTCAACCTGCCACTGCATGGACGGCTGAGGCATGAGTTCTCCCGTTTGCAAATAGTGCTTCATTTCCTTGAATATCCAAGGATGACCAAACGTTGCCCGACCAATCATCACGGCATCCACGCCATAGCGCAAGAAACATTCCCCTGCTCTCTGCGGCGTAGTGATATCGCCATTACCAATAATCGGGATATGCATACGGGGATTGTTTTTCACCTTGCCAATCAGTTCCCAATCGGCATCCCCCCTGTACATCTGCTGGCGCGTACGCCCGTGTATGGTAAGGGCGGAGATGCCACAATCCTGCAGTTGCTCCGCCAACTCCACTATAATCTTGCTGTTATCATCCCACCCCAGCCGGGTTTTGACAGACACAGGGAGAGAAACCGCCTTTACTACCTCCCGCGTTATTTCCAGCATCTTCGGTATATCGCGCAACATCCCTGCCCCCGCGCCTTTTCCTGCCACTTTCTTGACAGGACAACCGAAGTTAAGGTCAATACTATCAGGGTGTGCTTCTTCCACAATACGTGCCGCCTGCACCATTGCCTCGACATCTCTACCATAGATCTGTATAGCCACGGGACGTTCGGCATCATGAATAGTCAGTTTCTGCTCCGTACGGCGCACGCTACGGACCAGAGCCTCTGCACTGACGAATTCGGTATATACCTTATCCGCTCCGAAGCGTTTACAAAGCATCCGGAAAGCAGGATCGGTCACGTCCTCCATAGGAGCAAGATAGAGAGGAAATTGCGGCATGATGTTTCTATTGTTTCTTCAATTCGGGATAAGCTATGCGGTGATGATACATGTTGGTCAGTTTCTCCTTGAAGACCTCTTTGATATCTTCCACATCTTTGAAACTTAGAGGAGTCTCCTTAAGTTGTCCGCCAGCCACCTGGGCTCCGACGATCTTCTCAACCATTGCAGATATGCTCTCCGGCGTATATTCAGACAAAGAGCGCGAGCAGGCTTCCACCGCATCCGCCATCATAAGGATTCCGCCTTCCTTGGTAGCAGGCCGTGGTCCAGGATAGGTGAACGGCGCAGGATCGATTGTCTCCCCAGGATGCTCGTTGACATAACTATTATAGAAATAGCCAGTACGGCTTGTTCCATGATGAGTAGCAATCAAACGTATGATAGCAGCGGGAAGTTTGTGTTTCTGCGCGATACGGACCCCTTCAGAGACATGTGAAATAATAATCTGAGCCGCCTGGTCGTACGGCAAATCCTTGAGAGGATTGACATGATCCAACTGGTTCTCCGTAAAGTATTGGGGATTTGCCATCTTGCCTATATCATGATACAACGCCCCCGTACGGACAAGCAGTGCATTGGCATTAACCTTTCTCGCCGCCTCGGTTGCCAGGTTGCTCACCTGAAGCGAGTGCTGGAAAGTTCCAGGAGCTTTCTCGGCGAACTCCAGCATGAGATGGCTATTGACATTGGTCAGTTCGACCAACGTAATGGAGGATACAAAGCCAAAGACTTTCTCACAGAGATAGACCAGTCCATAGGCGAAAATCACAAGCAAGGCATTAATCAAGAAACAGAGGTAAATCTGCCAACGGAGCATGGAGGCATCGCCCGTAACGGCAAGAGTGAACGCTGTATAGACGAGGACATACGTCAACAAAATCCATCCCGCCGAGTGAGCCAATTGGGCACGTTGCGTCATTTCCTTAAGACCTGAGACTGCCACCATTCCCACCGTGAGTTGAACAACAAGGAAATCGAAGGGTGCGGGGACCACAAGAGAGACTATAAGTACCGTTACGAGGTGGAGAACAAAGGCTGTACGTGAGTCGTAGAACACGCAGACCATTATGGGAACCCATGCGAACGGCACGAGATAGATACTAAACTTGGTGTACCCGAGCGTGACGCAAGCGAGTCCAACCATCAAGATGATGAGCAGAGCAAAGAAGAGAAGCGTCCTGAAATCGGACAGCCACTTGCGACGGAACATGCCAAGATAGACCACCAGCATTGCCAAAAAGAGGCAGAGCAACGCAACATCACCCACTCGGGACAAGAGCGACTGGCGGTGATTATCGCCATCCTCGGTGTAGGCAATACGCATGGAATTGAGGATTTGCGCCGTGTTTTCGGTGACAATCTCCCCCCTGTCGATAATTTTGGCTCCCGCCTGCACCATGCCCTCCGTAAGTGAAACTCCGTCCAAAAGACTCTGCTTCACCTGTGAAGACGTGATACTATCGAACTCGAGGTTCGGCTGCAGGTCGTTGTTCAGGTCGAGGTTTTTCAGTTTATGCTGAAAAGAGACCGGTGCCATATCGACGACAGCCGAGTAAGCCGTGCGCGGCGTATAACAATCACGGACCAAAACCGTGGATGCAACGCGCCTA
>JBNMIS010000053.1:0-13820 GCA_050873385.1 Bacteroidales bacterium
CCTATGGTGTGGCGTTGCTTTTGAAGTGGCACCGCGAAGACCCTGTCTCGCAGAAAGAGAGAGACCGAAACAACGGGATAGAGAATACGCAGGGTAACCGTAATCCCTTTATCGACTATCCCTGTTTGGCGGAATATATCTGGGGTACGCACAAGGGGGAAAGTTTCGACTTGTCGCAGGTGGTTTCGTCGTACGATGCTTCCTTCGGTTCGGGCGACCAATCGGGTTGCTCGTGTTCCACGGAACCCCGCTTGACGCAACCCGCGCAAGGGGAGACTGTGAACGTAGGTGGCGTCTTGTTGGGTAACACGGCAACCAAAACAATAACGGTGCGTGGTGCCAATCTCACGCAGACGCTTTCGCTGACCTTGTCTGGTGCCGATAGCAGGTTCTTCTCGGTATCTCCTGCTTCTGTAACGGCTTCGCAGGCAATGGAGGGGCAACCTGTTGCTGTCATTTATACACCGGCGGAAGAAGGTTCCCATTCTGCGCAACTGACAATAGCTTCTTCTGAATTCGCTTCGGTTGTGCTGACCGTTACGGGAAAAGCAACAAAAGAGGGGGATAAGCCGGAACAACCCGATGGCGACTATGTGAAACTGATGAAAGCCCCTGCGGATTATGCGGGAACCTACTTGTTGGTATATGAAGACGGAAAGGTTTGTCTGGATGCATCGGGTTCTGTAACCAAGACCCCGAATACTAAGCAGGTGGAGATAACCGATAATACCATTGCAGCCACTTCGGAGATTGATGCTTCGGCGGTTGAAATTGTTGCCGTGGATGGCGGATACGCATTGCGGTTGCCTTCTGGCGATTATATGGGTTCGGGTAGTACAAAGGGGAATATAACTCTGTATGATGACCCGCAGGCAAATACCGTTTCCGTACTGAATGGCACGGCTACTGTCACGGCTGCCAATGGTACGGCCTTGCGTTACAATACGTCCGCGCACTGCTTCCGTTACTATTCAAGTGGTCAGCAGTCAATCGCTTTGTTCCGGAAAACAAGTTCAGGAAACACCTCTGATGACAGGATTGAGAGTGACGGGGTGGTTTGCAGAATTGTGGAAGGCAGGCTGACTGTGGAAAGTGTTCTGCCTGCAACTGTCGCTATATACGACGTAATGGGTCGGTTGCTGGATGAGAGCATAGGTGTTACCTCCTATGAAAAGACACTGCCTCAGGGATTCTATCTGTTGAGAGTGGGCGACAGTACGCAGCGTGTGCTTGTGCCGTGATGACTGGAAGGATGAAAAACGAACAAACCGAAAGTATGAAGACTGCAGAACAATATGATGGCGTCATGGCGCGCTGCCGCGATATATTTGTCAAAAAAATGAAGGACTACGGCCCTTCGTGGCGGATTATGCGTCCGCAGACGGTCAACGACCAGTTGTTTATCAAGATTAAGCGGATTCGTGAGTTGGAGACGACGGGCGTAAATCTTGTGGGTGATAGCATTGATGGAGAGTTGGTGGCAATAGTGAATTATTCTATTGTCGGTTTGATACAGTTGCAGTACAATTATGCCGATCAGGTGGATATGTCGGCATCGGAGGCTCTGCAACACTACGATTCCTTTGCTGCGGAAGCGAAGCGTCTGATGATGAGCAAAAATCATGATTATGGGGAGGCGTGGCGCGATATGATGCAGTCCTCTGTCACCGATATGATTTATACGAAGATTCTGCGCAATAAATCCATTCTGGCAAACGATAACCGGACTCTTGTCTCCGAGGGAGCGGACGGTAACTATTTCGATATGGTTAACTATGCGGTCTTCAATCTGATTAAACGCGAGGAACAACAGAAAAACAACTGATAGGATGAGAAAGAAAAAAGTTGGACATATCTTGGGCTCTGCGGCAAGAACGTTGCTGGCGGCGGTTTTTATCTTCTCGGGCTTTGTCAAAGCCGTCGACCCGTTAGGGACAACCTATAAGATCGAAGACTATCTGACGGCGTTTGGCTCGTTTTTTGCAGTCTTTGTTCCGGCGGCGGAACCTTTGGCGTGGGTGCTGATTGTCTTTGAGTTCCTTTTGGGCATCAGCCTGCTGTTCAACATCAAGACGCAGGCGACAAGTTGGTTGGCGCTGTTGCTGATGTGTTTTATGACTCCCCTTACGCTGTATATTGCCATCAAGAACCCTGTGTCCGATTGTGGCTGCTTCGGAGATGCCTTGGTCTTGTCCAATTGGGCAACATTTGCCAAGAATGTCGTTTTGCTTGCCTTGGTGGTATTGTTGCTCCTGACGAAAAAATACATACCTCAGACATTTACGGGAGGAGCGGAAGCAGGTATCTTCACCGTGTTCGCGGCATTGTTGATAGCCATGATGCTTTATTGCAGATTGCGCCTGCCGTTGATTGATTTCCGTCCCTATAAGGTTGGAAACAATATCATCGAACTGATGGAAATACCCGATGGGGCTGCTCCTGACGTGTATGAGACAACTTTTGTGTACGAAAAAGATGGGGTGGAGCAGGAGTTTACGCTGCAAAACTATCCTAAGAACGACTCTTCCTGGGTGTTTGTAAGGCAGAATACCAAGTTGTTGCAGAAAGGCTACGAGCCTCCTGTACACGATTTCGCAATCAGTAATGAGGATTTCGAGGATATTACCGACGACCTTCTCTATTCCGAAGATACGGTGACAATGGTTGTTATGTATGATTTGAAGAAGACCTCGCGTAAACAGGCTGCCAAACTTAACCGGCTCTGTGAGGAATCGCAGGCTGCGGGGCATGTGTTTGTAGCCGTAACAGGATCCGGTACCGACGAGATTGAGACCTTTGCTGAGGAAACGCAGGCGCACTATCCGTTCTGTACAGCCGATGGTACAATGCTGAAAACCATTGTTCGTGCAAATCCCGGTGTAGTGGTTCTGTCGGGTGGAACAGTCGTGAAAAAGTATAATTTACGTGGTAAATAGTTTATAATCAAACACACATGTATAGAATATGAGAAAGAAAATGGTTGCAGGCAACTGGAAAATGAACAAGACCCTGCAGGAAGGTGTAGCCTTGGCTACGGAATTGAAAGAAGTGTTGGCAAATGCCAATCCGGAATGTGAAGTGGTTATCGGAACTCCCTTTATTCATCTTGCTACGGTGGCAGAGTTGATCAAAGGTTCCTGTATCCGTCTGTCTGCGGAGAACTGTGCCGACAAGGAAAAAGGTGCTTACACGGGAGAAGTCAGTGCGGCAATGGTTCGCTCGACCGGTGCTGAATATTGTATCTTGGGCCACTCGGAGCGTCGTGCCTACTACCACGAAACGTACGACATTCTTCGTGAGAAGGTGCTGCTGGCGTTGCAGAACGATCTGAAGGTCATCTTCTGTATCGGTGAGGTCAAGGAAGAACGCGAAGCAAACAAACAGAACGAAGTCGTAAAGGCTCAGTTGGAAGGTTCTGTCTTCAATCTGTCGGCTGAAGACTTTGGAAAGATAACGCTTGCTTATGAGCCCGTATGGGCTATCGGCACGGGCTTGACGGCTACACCAGCACAAGCGCAGGAAATGCATGCCTATCTTCGTGGCTTGGTCGCAGAAAAGTATGGCAAAGAGGTAGCAGAGAATACTACTATTCTGTATGGCGGTAGTTGCAATGCCAAGAACGCTGCGGAGTTGTTTGCTAATCCTGACGTGGATGGTGGTCTGATTGGCGGGGCATCACTCAAAGCCGGCGACTTCAAAGCGATTATTGACGCACGCTGATTATGGCTCTGATTAAAGCAGTCCGTGGTTTTACGCCCGTAATAGGAAACAATTGTTTCTTGGCGGAGAATGCAACCATCATCGGTGATACGGTCATCGGTGAGGGTTGCTCTGTTTGGTTCAATGCGGTCCTGCGGGGGGATGTAAATTCCATACGGATCGGTAACCATGTGAATATTCAAGACGGTGCCGTTCTCCATACTCTTTATGAGAAAAGCACTATCGAGATTGGCGACTATGTGTCTGTCGGACACAATGTAACCATCCATGGCGCAACGGTTCATGACTATGCGTTGATTGGCATGGGAGCCACTTTGTTGGATCATGCTGAAGTCGGCGAAGGCGCTATTGTGGCGGCTGGGGCATTGGTGCTGAGCGGTACTAAAATAGGTGCCTACGAAGTATGGGGTGGAGTACCTGCCAGGTTTATCAAAAAGGCGGATCCTGAGCAAACCAACGAGATAAACAGAAAGATTGCACACAATTATGCTATGTACGCTTCGTGGTACACGGAATAGTAAAGCGGTGATTTCGTCTCCGGTATATCTATTGGACGAAAAATAATGTAAGCGACTTAATTGTACTTTGTATGTATAAACGTGTTTTACTGAAACTGTCTGGTGAATCCTTGATGGGAAGCCAGCAATATGGAATCGACTCTGTCCGCCTTTCGCAGTATGCACAGCAAATCAGGGAGATTGCTGAAGCGGGAGTGGAAGTTGCCATTGTCATTGGTGGCGGAAATATATTCAGAGGTCTGTCGGGTGCTCAAAAAGGGTTTGATCGCGTCAAAGGAGATCAGATGGGGATGCTTGCCACGGTGATCAACTCCCTGGCTCTGTCGTCTGCTTTGCAGGCTATAGGGCAAAAGGTCCGTGTCCTTACTTCCGTACGGATGGAACCGGTGGGTGAGTTCTACTCCAAAGATAAAGCCATGCGGCTTCTTCAGAAAGGAAACGTTGTTATTGTGGCGGGAGGTACGGGAAATCCTTATTTTACCACCGACACGGGTTCTGCTCTGCGTGCTATTGAGTTGGAAGCCGACATGATGCTTAAGGGCACCCGCGTGGACGGCATTTATACAGCCGATCCCGAGAAGGATCCTGCAGCAACGAAGTTCACGGAGATAACCTACGACGAGATATACAATCGCAATTTGCGTATCATGGACTTGACGGCGACAACCTTGTGCAAAGAGAACGGAATGCCTATCTATGTCTTTGATATGGATACTCCTGGGAATTTGCTCAGAGTAATACGTGGAGAGCAAATAGGAACTTTGGTAAAACCCTAAAATGATAAATATATGACAGAAGAAACAAAACGTATTCAGAGCGAGAGTGAAGAACTCATGCAATCAGCCGTGATGTTCTTGGAAGATGCCTTGGCACACATTAGGGCGGGAAAAGCAAGTACGCGTCTCCTGGACCCTATCCGTGTGGAATATTATGGGGCAATGACTCCCCTTGCCAATGTCGCTACCGTACTCACACCCGATGCGCGTACTATCACCATTCAGCCGTGGGAAAAGAAGTTGCTGTCGGAGATTGAGCGGGCTATCATCAATTCCAATATCGGTTTGGCTCCGTCAAACAATGGCGAGGTTATTCGCCTTTCAATGCCTCCTCTCACGGAGGAACGCCGTCGCGAGTTGGTCAAGCAATGCCGTATGGAGGCGGAAAATGCCAAAGTGAGTGTGCGCAATGCTCGTCGTGACGCTATTGATAAACTCAAAAAACAAATCAAAGAAGGTCTTCCTGAAGATGCCGAGAAAGATGCTGAAAACGAAGTTCAGAAATTGCACGACAAGTATGTGAAGCAAATCGATGAACTCTTGGCTTCTAAAGAGAAAGAAATAATGACGGTGTAAATGCTTGGGATAGTGTCTCTTCGCTTGCGAGGCATACTGTCTTTCCTGTATTGTCTGTGCATTTTGTGCATGGGCAATGTGGCTCTTGCTCAAAATGTGGATGTCGTCTCCCCTCTTGTCGAGGAGTCGGAAGCGGCGGATACGCTTCTTCCGCCTTCTAAGTTTAAGCGGTTTGTGAGCAAAGTGTCCGATTTGCATTTCCTTATGGTCCCTTCCATTTCAGTGACCCCCGAAACGAGTTGGTCATTCGGAGTGGCAGGGGCTTATTATTTTACGGCGAAAGGGCAGAACAAACTCTCCGATATAGGGTTCGATGGAGCCTATACACTCAATCATCAGTGGAATGTCAATGTCAATTCCACGGTCTTCTTTGGAGGAAACAATCGGTGGCAACTATGGACACGGGTCGGCTATCGTAATTTTCCCGATTACTATTATGGCGTCGGAAATAAAAAAGACAAACTCCTCTCTTCTCCTGTCCGCTACGATTCCGACAATGCCTATCTCACGCTGCAGCCGCAATACTATGTCGACCGCCATTGGAGTGTAGGGGGCAATCTGGTCATGTATTATGACAATGCACATACCGGTATCCCTCTTTCTGACTATGGACTTGATCATGTTTACGGACTCAATGAACAACTCTTGATGATGGGGTTCGGTTTTATTGCTTCCTACGACTCGCGCAACGAAATCTACTATCCTTCCGGGGGACTTTTTGCAAAGGCTGTTCTGACCTACTACGAATCCCTTCTTAATCCGCAATATCGGATGGGGAAATTGAGTCTCGACTTTCGTCATTATCTGACGCTTTATAGACAACTCGTTTTTGCCTATCAGTTCCGTTCCGAAATGACCTTTGGTCGGGCTGTTCCCTATCAGATGAGGGCTGTGCTGGGAGGTATGGATCTTGTGCGGGGTGTACGGCGGGGGATGTTTTCCGATGATGCTTATTTGGCTCTGCAGGCGGAGTTGCGGTTCCCTGTTTGGCGTATAATCAGCGGAACGGTGTTCGCAGGAGTGGGCGACGTGTATAATTTCTCTGACTGGATTTGGGTTATGCCTAAGATTGGTTATGGGGTCGGTTTGCGTTGCGCTATCAACAAGTCGAAAGTGAATATACGGTTTGACGTGGCACGGAACAATGTGAACACGTCATGGAAAAAAGACGGATGGAATTTTTATCTCACGGTTAAAGAGGCTTTCTGATGGATAGGGTAGATGGTATTATAGTAAAAACTACAGGCAATTCGTACGGAGTGAAAACCGGTAATGGTGAAGTTCTCGTTTGTTTCATCAAGGGTAACTTCCGCATCAAGGGTATCCGTTCCACCAACCCTGTCGCAGTGGGCGACCGCGTGAAAATCGAACGGCAAGCCGATGGAACCAATTGGATTATGGATGTCTGTGAACGTAAAAACTACATCATCCGTCGTTCCACCAACCTGAGTAAATACTCCCATATTATCGCGGCAAATGTGGATCTTCTGGTATTGGTTGCAACGGTCAATCATCCTGTCACAAGCCTTGTTTTCATCGACCGTTGTCTGGCTACTGCCGAGGCATACCGTGTTCCTGCCTGTATTATCTTCAACAAGGTCGATTTGCTCTCGCAAGACGAATTGACTCGGCTTTCCGGACTGAAACATTTGTATGAGCAGTTGGGTTATCCGGTCTTTCTTATGGTGGCAAATCAGTTGCAACAGCAGGAAGCCTCTCCTCTGTCAGAATCAGCCTCTGTGGTGACTTTGTCTTTCTTGCAGGATTTTTTTGCGGACAAAACCGTCTTGCTTTCAGGCAATTCAGGAGTCGGCAAATCAACTCTTCTCAATGCTTTGGTCGGAAAAAATATCACCAGAACATCATCCATTTCTTCGGCACATAACAAGGGTATGCATACCACCACTTTTTCCGAAATGTACGATTTGCCTTCCTCCGGACGGATTATCGATACTCCGGGGATCAAAGGATTTGGAGTTCTGGATATGCAACGCGAAGAAGTGTCTCATTATTTTAAGGAGATTTTCCCTGTGAGCCGCTTGTGTCGCTTTTCGGATTGTACACATACCATTGAACCGGGGTGTGCCGTATTGCAAGCCGTTGAAAAAGGAGACATCGCCCTTTCACGCTACAATAGTTATCTTTCTGTCATGGAAGATGCTGAAGAAGAGAAGTATAGGTAATCCTTTGGCGGAATTAGTGTAAAATGTGCAGGTCGGCGTGTCTGTTTCTTCCGGCATTTTCGGAAAAAAATACGTTTTTCTCTTGCGTATATCAAAAACTTGCCGTACCTTTGCACCGCTTTTCGGAAAAGGTGTCGTATTCTGTGGTCTCACAGAGGAAGTATTTTCGGGAAGAGGGGTTACGGTCCATTAGCTCAACTGAATAGAGTACCACACTACGGATGTGGGGGTTGCAGGTTTGAATCCTGCATGGATCACAAAGAGTCGCTTCATGGCGGCTCTTTTCTTTTGTATATTTTCCTTGTTTTTGTGTGAGATTCTGTTTGTTTTCAACTTGTTGTAAGTCTATAGATTGACTGAATATTCTTTGTGTGTTCTTTGTGAGTTGGTCGGGCGGTTTTTTCTTTCAATAGACCGGCGGAACGGGATGTCTGTTTGTCGTGAAAATGACGGATATCTCACAAAAAGAACCTGTGCGGGGTGGTTGTTGCTGTGTATGGCTTTTCTTGTGAAACTCTCAATGTCTTTGTGCGCTTGCCGACGACCCCTCGTCGGGACCTCATGCACCCCTTGTCAGACTTTTGATTGGCTTGGGTGTTCTCTGCTCTGTTGTTTGTCTTGGCAGCCGCATTAAAGTGGATAGTGTTCAAGGCTTGTTCAGATGATTATGGATGAATCCTCTGGAACTTTTCGAACAACTGGGAACTTTGGAAACTCCCCGTCCTCTGGAGTGATTAGGGGAGTCCCTTTGGTTTCTTTCCTTTTGGTTCCACGATAGAAAAAACATCTCTAATGCTCTAGAATATCTCGAACAACTAGGATTTCTATGAACGACTCCTCCTGTGTTTGATAGACTGGTATGTTTATGGACGGCATCTATATGTTCTCTTAATCCCTAATCCCTGTTATGGCTATGCTGCGGTTTTTGTGTGCTTGCCCTGCTGATTGTTTCCCCGTTTGCATATATTGGAAAGGTTTCGTATCTTTGCGAGTTAAAAGCAGTCATGTTGTTCAATGGGAAAAGGCAATATCTTTGGTGGTCGTTTTTGTTTGTTGATAATTAGTTTGTTATCAATAACTGCATCGTTTGCCGAAGAACGGGCTTATCTCTGTGAATTCGGAGTGCAAGGTGGATTGGGTTATTATGTGGGGGATGCTGCGGCGCATATCTTTCAGAATGTGCAGCCTGCCTATGGCGCGCAGTTCCGTTACAAGTTTACGCCTCGGTGGGCGTTGCAGGTGAAGGGGCAGGCGGATAATATCAAGTTTCCTTTGCAAGAGCGGGATGCCGGTGGAAAGACGCTGATGGGAAAGAATATGCTGATGAACATTGATGCTGTGGCTGAGTTCAATTTCTTCCGTTTGGGCATGAAACAGTACGACACGCGTATCAAACCCGTAACGCCTTATATGTTTGTCGGTATTGGTTTGAGTGTATATAGTGGTTTTGCTTCGGTTACGGGCTATATCCCGTTTGGATTTGGTATGAAGTGGAAGTTTGCGCCTCGTTGGGGATTGAATGTCGCGTGGCAGCAACAAATCTATTTTGCCGACAATTTGGAAAATAAAGACTGTTACAACAATACTTACCAACTGAACGGAAGTAATATATTGAATAAAGATTTCACGTCGTCGCTCACCCTCGGCATAGTTTTTGAATTTGCAAGGGAACGTGCTGCTTGCCGCACGTGCAGTTATTGAGGGTAGGGCGCTTGTTGTCAATCTTATGGAAGAGAAAATTGTGAATTGGAAAGAACAGATAGATAAATCTCGCGTGCCTGCGCATATTGCCATTATTATGGATGGGAATGGGCGTTGGGCGGTGCAGCATGGCATGGAGCGTATCTATGGGCATCGTCAGGGGGTGCAGTCGGTGCGCGATGTGACGGAGGTCTGTGCGGAGTTGGGGGTGAAATGGTTGACGCTCTATGCTTTCTCCACCGAGAATTGGAACCGTCCTCGGGAAGAAGTGGAGGCTTTGATGGAATTGCTGGTCGAGACAATAAGGCAGGAAACTCCGACTCTCAACAAAAATAACGTGCGCCTCCTTACGATAGGGGATACTGGACGCCTTCCCCTGCATAGCCGGAACACCTTGCAGCAATGTCTCGAGGACACATCTTCTAATACGGGACTTTCTCTGGTCTTGGCGCTTTCCTATTCTTCCCGCTGGGAGATTACGGAGGCTGTCCGCTCTTTGGCGGAGCAGGTGGAGAGAGGTGTTTTGTCTTCTTCTGATATCACGGAGCAGGTCGTCTCCGGTGCACTCAATACGAAAGATATGCCCGACCCGGATCTTCTGGTTCGGACAAGCGGCGAGCAGAGAATTAGCAATTTCTTGCTCTGGCAATTGGCTTATACCGAACTGTATTTTACCGACTGTTGTTGGCCTGATTTTGGAAAAGAGGAGTTGTGCCGTGCTGTGGTTGACTATCAGCAGCGGGAACGTCGCTTTGGTAAAACTTCCGAACAATTACATTCATCACTGCTTTGAAACATCTGACTCTATACCTGCTGATTCTGTTTGTTGCTGTGTCCGCTGTTGTGTCGGCACAACAGAAGTCCGGATTGGTCACAACCGACTCGGTTGTCGTTGACGTCCCTAAGATAGAATATACATATCAGGCGAAAACCTACGAGATTGCCGATATTGCGGTTACGGGCGCAGACAGTTACGAAGATTTTGTCTTGATTGGTTTCTCAGGATTGGCTGTCGGAGATAAGATTGAAGTGCCGGGGGATGCAATAACGAAAGCAATACGCAGGTTCTGGAAACAGGGGCTGTTCTCGGACGTCAAGATTCTTGCCACGAAAATAGAGGGCTCCAAGATTTGGCTCAACATTGTTCTCAAGCAGCGGCCGCGTATATCCGAACTTTCTTATAACGGACTTAAGAAATCCGAACGCGAAGACTTGGAAGTGAAGGTGGGATTGTCCAAGGGAAACCAACTGACGCCGAATAGTATCGATCGTGCTAAGACGGTGATAAAAAAATACTTTGCCGAAAAAGGATTCCACAATGCAGAGGTGCAAGTGCTTCAGTTTCCTGATGAGGAGCATCCCGGATATGTGAAAGTTGCCGTCAATGTGGACAAAAAGGCTCGGACGAAGGTCAATGCTATCTATATCACAGGCAACCATGCATTGTCCCATAACAAGATTAACAGGGCAATGAAGAAGACGAATGATAACAATATCATTAACTTTTTCCGTACGAAAAAGTTTGTGACTGAAGAGTTCGAAAAAGATAAACAGGCAGTCATCGAAAAGTACAATGAATTAGGCTATCGCGATGCTTACATCGTGGCGGACAGTGTTGTCCCGTCTCCTGCCGACCCTGCAAAAGTGGATGTATATATGACTGTCTCGGAAGGAGAGAAGTATTATGTGCGGGATATTCACTGGGTGGGGAATACATTGTATCCCTATGATTATCTTGATGCCGTTTTGGGCATAAAGAAAGGGGATACCTATAACCTCAAATTGCTGCAGGAACGCTTGCAGACGGATGACGATGCCGTTGCAAAACTATATACCGATAGGGGCTATCTTTTCTTTAATGTCGATCCTGTCGAAATAAAGATTGAAGGGGATTCCATTGATTTCGAGATGCGGATGTATGAGGGAAAACCTGCTACTATCAATGAGATCAACATCATGGGTAATACGCGTGTGTACGAACATGTGGTACGCCGCGAACTCTATACCAAGCCAGGACAGTTGTATTCGCAAACCGACATTATGCGCTCCTTGCGTGAATTGGCGCAGATGGGACACTTCGATCAGGAACACCTTGTTCCCGACATTCAGCCGAATCCGGAGGATGGAACGGTGGATATCACGTATCAGTTGGAAACAAAGTCTTCCGACCAGATAGAGTTCTCGCTTGGTTGGGGCGCTACGGGCATAGTGGGAAGCATTGGACTTAAGTTTACCAATTTCGCTATACAGAACCTGTTCAAGCCGAAGACCTATCGTATCGTGCCGCAGGGTGAAGGACAGACTTTCTCCATCAATGCCCGTACCAATGGTCGTTACTATACTTCGGCAAGCATCAGTTTCTTGGAGCCTTGGCTCGGGGGGAAACGCCCTAACAGTCTTTCGGCGAGTGTCTATTTTGCTTCGCAAACAGGCTATTCCAAACGGTTCACGGAATCCTATCAAAACCTGTATAATTCCTATTCTTATTACTATAATAGCGGCTATTCCGACTATATGAGCCAGATCTCGGCATCAGAGTCTGACCCTGATCGCTATTTGCGTACTTTTGGTGCTTCTGTCGGATATGGAATGCGTCTGCGTTGGCCGGATGACTATTTTACTTTCTACGGGGAATTGTCTTACCAACTCTATAAGATGAAGGATTGGCCGTATCTTCTTATTGCCAACGGAACTTCCCATAATCTGTCTTTGGGACTGACCCTTTCGCGCAATAGTATTGATAATCCTATTTATACGAGACGGGGCTCTTCGTTTAGTCTCTCGGTGAAACTGACACCGCCTTATTCTCTTATCAATAAGCGCGATTATGCTTCTATGTCCGAATCGGAACGCTATCGGCTCATAGAGTATCACAAGTGGAAGTTCATGGGCAAGGTCTTCACGCCTTTGACACACGACTCCAAGTTGGTATTGATGGCACGTGCTGAGTTCGGTTATCTCGGACACTACAACCAAAATGCCAAATCTCCTTTCGAAACCTTCTATATGGGTGGTGATGGTATGACTTCCTATACTTCCTACTCTACGGAATATGTCGCTATGCGTGGTTATCAGTCAGGAGCCTTGACTCCTTACGACCCCGCCACGGGGCGAAACGCAGGTTATCTCTACAACAAGTTTACCTTTGAGTTGCGCTATCCTATATCTTTGGAACAGAATGCCACTATATGGGCGTTGGTATTTGCTGAAGCGGGTAATTGCTTTGCGGACATCAAGAACTACAATCCTTTCAACTTGAAACGGTCTTTGGGACTCGGTGTCCGTATCTATCTGCCTATGTTCGGACTTATGGGTATTGACTGGGGGTATGGATTTGATGCCATCAATGGCGACCGGAGCATGGGAGGATCACAATTCCACTTTGTTTTGGGACAAGAATTATAACCAACGCTGCTGAGTGCTATGAAACGAACCTTTTTTCTTTCGGTATTCTTCTGCCTGATTGCTGTACCTATGCTGCATGCGCAGAAAGTACAGGTCGCTTATGTGGATATGACGTACATCCTCAAAAACTTGCCTCAGTATGAGTCCGCTAACGAACAATTGTCCTTGGTTTCCCGACGCTGGCAAAAGGAAGTGGATGCACTCATGCAGGAGGCCAAGATTCTTACGGGCAACTACCAGACGGAGCAGATATTCCTTTCTGAAGAGATGAAGAAACAGCGGGAGGAGGAAATCTTGAACAAAGAGAAAGAAGCGTTGGAACTGAAACGCAAGTATTTCGGTCAGGACGGAGAACTCTTTAAGAAGAGAGAGAGCCTCGTCAAACCGATACAGGATGAAATCTATACGGCAATCCAGGAAATTGCACAAGAAAAGAAATATGATGTGGTAAAAGACCGTTCTGCCGACCCGAGTCTGATATATATGTCTAATAAGTTGGATATATCCGACCAGGTACTGCAGAAACTGGGAGCCCGCTGAATGGAGCAGACAGGCTCATTATGACGAAATAATAACTTAATACATAGAACGATGAAAAAACTATTCTTAATGCTTGCATTAGCATTACCGTTTGCCTTGAGTGCCCAGAAGATGGGCTACATCAACTCTCAGGAACTTTTCAGCCAAATGCCCGAACTGAACGAAGTAAAACTCCGTATGGATACTTTGCAAGGTCAATATGAAACACAATTGGCGAATATGCAGGAAGAGTTCAATAAAAAGGTGGCAGCCTTCCAATCCGAACAGGCTACTCTCACGGATGGAGTGAAAGAATTTCGTCAGCAGGAGTTGGCAGAGATGGAACAGCGTATCCAACTCTTCTACCAGACAGCACAACAGGATATACAGAAGAAACAGCAGGAATATCTGGCTCCTCTCCA
>JBNMIS010000054.1:0-13766 GCA_050873385.1 Bacteroidales bacterium
AATCAGGAAGTGGAAGGTGTTGGTACCGACTTGCGTGTCTGCAACCTTTCTTATTTACAGACAGACTGGTACATCGGGCAGATGAAGCGTCCTTACTATGAGTCTTCTGCATTGCCTATCAGTTGGGAGCCTGATGATTACCTGCCGGGGAAGAATGAGATTGCTATAGTGGATAATAGGGTAGGTGGACCTATTGATGTGGAGACAGCCTTCAGTTTCGTAAGGAGCGACGATCCTCGCACTAAGAGAGAAGGTGAATCCTACATTCCTTCCGACAAACTCTATATCCCGATAAAGGCAACTGACGTTCTCTCGTCTTCTGTCTTCACGAAGGATGGTCAGTGTGTCTATTCTCCTGAACAGTTGGCTGACCGTATCGATATTCCTCTGCAGCGTCGTCTTACGCGTAGTCAGATGATGGTTCTCGAGATGGTTTCCACCAACCATTGGCAGCGCCCAATCTATTTTGCCGTGACCGTGGGCAATGACTATTATCAAGGTATGGAGAAGTATTTCGAACTCACAGGCTTGGCTTATCAGATCACACCGGTAGCATCGGCTGATGGACAGCCGCGTGTGAATACTGCGAAGATGTATGATAACATGATGCATAAGTTCCGCTACGGCAATATGTCGAAGAAGGGTATCTATATCGATGAGAATTGTATGCGCATGTGTCGCACTCACCGCATGATGTTTGCGCAGTTGGCGGAAGCGCTCTTGAAAGAGGGGCAGAACGACAAAGCCAAAGAGGTGCTCGACTATGCCGAGGAGATGTTGCCGCAATGCAATATCCCATACGACTACACTTCGGCTACGATGGCTAACTATTACTATGCTTTGGGTGACAACGAAACGGCAGACCGTATGATGAAGGTTGTTGCCGACAATTGTGCAGAGTATATGTCATGGGGTGCTTCGCTGGATAAGTCCGATCGGCAGTATGTTATCAATACCTTGCAACACCAGGCGGCTGTGCTGGGCTATTGTTTGCAAAGTTGGCAGCAGCAAGGCGAGATGGATTTGTTTGAACAATACTATCAAACCTATATGCAGTTCGCTTCTTTGCTTCAGTAAATTGCAATGGAAATGACTGCAATAGCAAGGTGTCTTTGTGTATGCCTTGCTATTGTTTTTTCTTTCTGTCTCTTCAATTCATCATGGATCGACCATGTAATCTGATACCTCTTCTTTTATGCAAAACACATCTGTTAAGCGGGATATGCCCGAAATCGTAATGCACTATATATGGCAGCATTGTCTGTGGGCGGGCTTCTCACAGGTCACCACGTATGGAGAACGTATAGACATCCTTTCCGTGGGGCAACACAATTTGGATGCGGGTCCCGATTTCCTCAATGCACATGTCTGTATCAATGGTCGTGAGTGGGTGGGGAATGTGGAGATTCATGTCAATTCGTCCGATTGGTATCGCCACCGGCATCATACCGATTCCGCTTATGATTCCGTTGTCTTGCATATCGTACGGAATGTCGATAAGCGTGTCTATAACTCCCGTGGGGACGAGATTGAGCAATGTGTTTTGCAATATCCCGATGACAGGGACTATCTCACGGAGGTCATTGAGGCGGCTCGGCGCATGGATACTGCCGATTCGGTCATAGAGTGTAACAAACGTCTTCTCTCCGATCCGCTTTTGCTGACGCAGGGATGGAGACAGGCATTGCTGTTCAAGCGTCTGGAGTGTAAAAGGCAGGCTATATGCAGTCTGCTTGCCATAACGAAAGGCAGTTGGGAACATGCATTCTATATCACACTTGCACACAATTTCGGGTTTCATACCAATGGCGTTCCTTTCGAGTTGTTGGCAATGCACACTCCGTTGTCGTGTCTGCAAAAACATCGGAACAGCCTCTTCCAACTCACGGCAATTCTCCTGGGGCAATCGGGTTTGCTTACGGACGAAACGGCAGATACCGCCGAAAAGAAAGCATTGCTCCGTGAGTATTGTTTCCTGCAGAAGAAATTCAATCTGGTTCCTGTTGAGGCTGGGTTGTGGAAATATGCACGAATGCGCCCGCAGGCTTTTCCCGATGTGCGCATTCGCCAGTTCGCACAACTGATATATAAGTCCGAATTCCTCTTCTCTAACCTTATGGATGCTTCGTCTGTCAGCGAGTGCGCATCGTTTTTCGCTTTTCCCGAAGAACCGAAGTTGGGTAGAAGTAGCATAGATATCTTGTTGATTAACACGGTTCTTCCCTATAAATATACGTTCGCATTGGCACACCATGATGAGGTCTCGGCGCAGCAGGTTTATTCCATGATGGCACAGATTCCTCCCGAGAACAATCATATCATTCGTCAGTGGAAGTTGCTGGGACAGACTATTGAATCGGCTGCTGATACGCAATCGCTAATTCATCTCTATCAGAACTATTGCCAGCCGCATAACTGCATCAATTGTGACGTCGGCTATCAGATTTTCCAAGACCGGCAATTCTCTTTCCGGACGTGAATCTGTCTTGATGCATGGCAATACCGATACTCCCTTGTTTGTTTTCAAACGAGGGAGTATTTTTGTTTCTTGCCGGATATATGCTGCTTTCTTTGTAGTGACTTGCCTCTCTTTTCTGTGAAGCATTCCGATGCCGGTTCTTTTGCCGTATTCAGTGTCTTGTCAAGGGGGCTCCTACGACCCCTCAAGCCGACCTCAAGCACCCCTCAACGGGATATGAATGGGAAAAAACGTTCTGTTTTAATTTGCACAACCGGCAAATTGACGATTTATCAACCGGAATTTGTAAGTGTGTGAAAATATATATATATTTGCAACGTGAAGTTCACGCAGAGGTGAGCGGGTGGGGATAGTTTCTTGCCGCAGGCAGGAAATTCATGCCACCAAAGTCTCTGAATGGACTTTGCAGTACATAATAAAGGCGTTTATTGACGCTCTGTTCTGACGGATTGAAATGTCGCAGTTTCACGTAGAAATCAGACTTAGCAACGGTAGATGTCCTCGGAGTATAAGTATATTCCACCTGTGGGGGAATGGTGTGTGTTGCATCATCCCGTGTGCCTTTGTTATAGGGTACGGTTACGGGTGTTTATTGTCTTATATTGGCGTGGGCTTCGCGTTGTCGGTTCTATTTCTACAGGCAATGCGACAGCCTCAATTCGTGGAACGACAGCAGTCGGAATCCACGTTTTTTTATGTCTGTACAACGACACTCAAAACCGATATGAGCAATGTTTTGTCCTGAATGTGGTACCAAGTTAGACAATGAGGCGCTTTTCTGCCCCGAATGTGGCACAAAAGTAACTCAGCTGCAAGTCGTAGAAACGGCAACAAACAATATTCCCTGTGTAGATAATGCAGGGACAGTCTCCGATGAACCGGACATTGTCGCACGTGGATTCATCCTGACGAACATACAATCGCTGTCAAGACGTCTACATGTCCGCAAAGAAAATATACAGGATGCATTGCACGGGTATATTCAGGGTATGAGGCATTTGGGCGTCCGGTATGTTTTGTTGGATGCAGGGGATTACACATATCAGGCAAAGAGTTTCTGGGGAGGGCATAAACATGTGTCGCTGGGTAGTGCCGATACATGGGCGGATTATGCAGCCGTTCTGAAAGATGCGCACGATGCGGAAGTGCGTAGCGGACAACCCGAGTCCGATTATCTGTTCATTATCGGTGGTGACGACGATGTCCCCATGCCTTGTCTTCCCCATTTTTTCAGTAATGACAACGACCGCGACTTCGATACCGATTTGCTCTACGCCTATCCCTATGGAGACGAAATGGCGGCAAAACTATTGTCGCAGGAACTCTTTTCCTACGATGCCCTCTTCTATGTGGGGCGTCTCCCTCTTGCTGACGACGGATGTTTCTCCGACCTGACGGACTATCTTTCGCGTGTGTTGGAACAAGGGGCAGCGGTTCCTGTCGATACTGCCTATTCGCAGTGCGACCCGCATTGGCAGCAGGTAACCCTGTCCATTACGGAGGATTTGAATCAGGCGGGACTCTATCCTGACTACGGCGATAACCTGCCTGCGGAGATAATTGCCCGAAAGCGTGTTTTTCTGACTCCCCATGTGGCTTTCGACTCCCGGACAGGCAGACAGAATGTACATGCTTTCAATGAACAGGCAAACTATTATTTCTTCAATATGCATGGCAGCAGTGCTATGCATAGCGAGGGCTTCTTCGGGGAGGGATTGCACGGAGAGGGTTGGGCTGAAGGTATGTCCCCTCTCTTGATAGCACGTGCGGAAAGACCCAATATATTCTTTACGCAGGCTTGCTACGGCGGGCGCTTTATCCGCTATCCCAAACGGAAAAGTACCCTGCTCTCGGCATTGGCAGGCAAAACGCTCACCTACGTGGGTTCGTCCCGTGTGGCTTATGGTGCTGTCGACCGTTCCGATGGTCTGTGCCGGCTCTCCACGTCGGATATTCTGGCACAGGCTTTCAATCGTGCCATGCTCAACGGTTATACGGCAGGTGCGGCGTTCTTTGCTGCACGTGCGGAGACCTGGCAGGCATCGCCCGGAGATGTAGTGCATGCGCTCACTGTCGGTGAGTTCAATCTCTATGGCGACCCGCTTGTGCATATAGGAGGTTATTCCCAAACCAACTACACGGCGGATAAGTCCGCTCTTCTCAGGCATGGCGGGAAAGTGGGAGTGGTTCACGAAGAAGTGATCTCCCGGAAGTCCGTCACCAGGCAGCAAAGTCTGTTGGCGCAGGTTCGGAGTGCGGTCGATAAAAACATTATGGACATCTCGGCGTCTATAGCCGCAAACCTTTACGAACAGTATGGTATCCCTGCGCGCGAACCCTCTATTATCAGCCGCTTTACCTATGCCGACGGACGACGGGAATTGTGCTTCACTTTCTCGCAGCCTGCCTCCGATGGGTTGTGTAATGAAACACGCGTCTCGGCATCCGAAGACGGAATAATAAAAACAATAACATCAACAAAACTGTTTACCAACTAATACACTATCAATTATGGAATGTCCTAAATGCGGAATGCCTCTCAAGGAAGGCGCTAAGTTTTGCATATATTGCGGAGAGAAAGTCGCGCAGGAACCGGCCGCCCCTGTAAACGAGGAGAACAATAATGCGCAGCAAACCGCAACTGCGGAAGACAAAAGAGAACAGCAGTTGGGGGACCTGGCGCAGACTACCAACAGGCGTATATATTGGGATATACAACCCGGACAGGTGGCGCGGGTCATTAAGTCACAAGACTTGGCGCAATTCAAAGATGTACGCGGAGTTATTATCTCCGAGGGTACAACGGCGTATGTGCGTGTCAATGGAAAGACGGTACTGACGCTGAATGGCGGTACCTATGATTTCAAACAGGCAAAGTCGGATAAGGACGACGCTCCAATCAAGCGCGCATGGAATATCGTCAAGGGACTGTTCAGCAAAAAAGAACTGACCGATGCAGAGGAGAAATCCCTGCTGGAGCACGTGCAGAAAGGCTCTTCTTTCAACATCGCCATACTGGTGGATAAGGCATTCCCCTTGCTCATAGGTGCCAAGCAAGCCTCTCTTGACGACTACAAGACGTTCCGACCAATGGAACTCAAGACCCGCTACCTGACAGTACAGGTAGGAGTCAACGCCTATTTCCAGATAGCAGACAAGGAGCATTTCTTGCAGCATTGGCTGACAGATAAGGCGGAACTGACTACCACGCAGATTGTGGACGAACTCAGTGACATCGTCCGTGCACGATTGCAAGGCTGTATGGAGGATACGGAGTGGGATGGCAACAAGGTTCCCGATGACCTGCGCAGGAAACTGAAAGACGAACTGAACGCAGATGCTGTCAACCAATACTTTGGGTTGTCCATTGCACGTATAGTGGAAATATCTGCGGTCAGCGAAGACTTGGAGCGTTTCCGTCAGTTGAGCAGCGAGATGTACCTGAGCGAACAGGAGATGGACTACCTGCGGCGTACCAATGACTTCAAAAACCGCTTGGCGGAAGTGCAGAACGCACAGCAGTTGCACGAGGCACGTACGGGCGTCGAGTTGCAGAGAGAACTGGATAAGATAAACAAGGATGACCTGTTGCGTCAGGATGAATTGGATAAGTTCAAACTGCTGCTGGAGAGTGAACGGCGTCTGCGTGAAGCACGCACACAAGAGGAAGAAGATGCCGCTATGGCAGAGATTCGCAAGACGGGACTGATGCGTGAGATTGACTACAAGCGCATAGAACAGGATGCCGACTTGGAACGCCGCCGCAAAGAAGCAGACTTCGCCTTTGAACAGCAACAGCGTGAAGAAGATGCCAAAGCGCAACGGCGCCAACAACAGTTCGAGCAGTTTATGGCAATGGAGAGTGCCGCCAATCAGCACGAACTGGAAATGGCACGTACAAAGAATGAGACCGAGCGTGAGTGGTCTGAACGCTTGCGCCAGCAGCAGCAGGTGCAGAACGACCAGATGATGAGTCTGCTCCAGACTATGGCAGGAGCACGCGCTCCCCAATCGCCGGCTTCGCAACCTGCATCCGCTCCGCGTACACCGATGAAGTACTGCAACCAATGCGGGGCGCACATACCCGCAGATAGTAAACATTGCCCTGAATGTGGCACAAAACAAAGTTGATATGGAAGAACTGACAGGAATGGTGCATATCCGGCGTATGGCAGTAGGTAGCAAGTCGGAAGGCGATTATGCCCGCTTTGTACTGCCTTCGGGCGAAGAATATACGCTCTATCGCGAGGGCGTATACCCCGCAAATGATGATTGTTTCAAAGAGTTTGACGACAAAGAAGTGGTCATTGTCGGGAATATGGAAGAACGTGCACACTATATATGTGTACAATCCATTGTATGCAAAGAATAACTTGTAACTATTATAAAAAGAACGGATATGTCTGACTACAAATGTCCAGAATGTAGCGCACCGATGAATGTTGGTGAACGCCATTGTGCTAATTGTGATTATGAACTGACAGATGCGGAATATACTGCTATGATGGCAGAAAATATGACAGCCTCTGCACCTGCCGCTCCTGCTACCGCAACGAATAACGCTTCTGCTGCCAAGCAACCTGCAGCCGCTCCCGAATCGGTGATGGCGCATGGCAATGTGGATGTGTCGCAACATCATAGCGAGGATAAGTCCACGCACAATATCGACAACTCGCAGACGGTGAACAATACCAACCAGACTGTAACCAATACCTTTATTATTATGGGTGGAGGTGCACCCCTGCCGCCGAATGTGGACCCTCAGACGGCTGCCGCTTTACAGCAGGCACAGCGTGCACAGCAGCAGGTGCAACCGGCACCCGCTGCAGCAGAACCGCAACCGGCTCTGTACGGTACACATTCTGCAGACGATCGGAAAGGAATAGGTGCTATTGATGGCAGTCGTCGCCCGATAGTTGTCGAACCTCCCAAGGGTTCAAGAAAATGGGTGTGGTTCGTTGTGGCAATTGCAGGCGTCGCATTGTTTCTTGTTTTCCGACCTGTCAGGAAGAACGACAAACCGATAGCGGAAGTCACAAAAGTGGAAAATACACAACCAGTCAAACAAAAGGTTGATCATGCAAGAACACAATCTGTCAAGACATCCCGCAAGACGAAACCAGCTCAGCCTGTAGAACAAACCGTCGCCAAACAGACAACGGAAGCAATACAACCTGTGCAGCCGCCGAAAACGAATCCGTTTACGGGCTACAAGACTGCGGCGGATGCCGGTGATGCTACTGCGATGTTCAAAGTGGCGAAGTGTTATCAGTCAGGCGATGGTGTGTCGAAGAATATCAACTCGGCTTTCCTGTACATGAAGGCTTCCGCCGAAGGTGGCTATACCAAGGCGTATCGTGAACTGGCGGAGATGTACCGTGGCGGACGAGGCACTGCCAAGAACCGCGACCTTGCCGAGGAATGGTATCGCAAAGCCGCTGCCGCAGGCGACCGCAAAGCCCAACAGGCATTGGATAATATGTAAGAAATGACATACAAACCATAAAAACAAAACGTATATGAAAAAAAGCATTCTTCTGACAGCCATGTCGCTGTTCTGCCTTTTGGCAACCGCACAAGTGAAAGTGACGTATTCTTCTCAAAAAACCAATATTACTTTCAAACGCTGTGTAGCAACAGGAACTTCTGGATATATAGATTTTCTGATATCGAATTTATCAAATACGGAAATACAATACACTATCTATAATGGCGATACTAGGGTTCGTCTTTATGATGACGAGGGTAATTGTTATACAACATACAAATATATTGCACCGGTTGTTTTTGGCGGTACTACCCAAAAGTGTTGCAGTGTCCCCGCAGGAACTTCGGTTAAATGTCGTATCTCTTTCAGTGGATTAGATGAATATGCAACACAATTAACAAATGTTACCATCGAAATATATGAACAACCTTATAGAGAAATGTGCAAAGCGGAAACGCTTGTTATTACTGATATCCCAATTACACGTCGCGACTAAGAAGGTACAAGGTTTTATACAACAGGATTCTATATGGCAAGAGTTTATATAGCAAGACTTTACATGGTGTGATACTTTATGCAATGCGATGCGAACTGGCTATGCCCTCGCGTTGAAACAACATTATTTTTGAGGCTGTCTGGCAAGTGCGGACAACCCTTTATTGTTCTGTCTCTTTGAGTTCGACTCGTTGTTTTTCTTTTGGTTGGGAAATAAATGTATTAAACTTCAATTCTCAAAGTCTGGAATATTCTTGTCAGACAGCCCCTTACTATTGTGCCCTGTTATTTTTGGTACAGACTTTCAATATGGGGCTTTGTATTTGCCCGAACTTGTAGAATCTCCAACGGGAATTCTCCGACCCCTCAAGCCTTCCCCGAAGCGGACTATGGAGTGGTGGGTGAAGGAGAACTGACGATGCTGGAGTTGCTGCAAATGAAGCAGCCGTCCGATATACAGCATATACACGGCGTAATCTACAGAAATGGCGATGAATTGATACAAACCTGCCGGCGAAAAGAAATCGCAGACTTGGATTCTCTGCCAATTCCGGACTATGAAGGGTTTAACTATGGCGAATATCTGGTGGAGAACCCCGATTTGAGCGATGAAAACAAGAAGTACTCGCAAGTCAGCGTCATCGGTGGCCGCTCCTGCAAGTACAATTGCACCTTCTGTTTCCACCCGTCAGGCTCTACGTATCGCCAACGTTCTTTAGACTCTGTATTTGCGGAAATAGACTGGCTGGTCAGCCACTATTCTATCTCCTACATCGCCCTGCGCGAGGAGTTGTTCGCCACCGACAACGAGCGTGTACGCGAGTTCTGCAAACGGGTGGAACGGTACGACTTTGACTGGTCTGTCCAACTGCGCATTGACAATGTGAACGACGAACTGATTGATATGCTGCGCGGAACACGCTGCCGCTATATCTTTGTCGGGGTGGAGAGTGCTTGCAACGAGATTCTGAAAAGTATGCACAAAGGCATCACGATTGAACAGGTCGAACTGGCACTGTACAAACTGAAGCAGGCAAACCTGAATTTCAGAACCGGCATCATTCTCGGCGACTCCGAGGATAACTGGGATACGGTACACCGCTCGCTACAATGGTTCCGCACCCACCCGCATTACCGGATGTATGTGGATATGATTATCGCATTTCCGGGCTCAAGGTTGTACAAACGGGCTGTAGCCGCAGGAGTGATTGATAACCCTGTGCGCTTCTTGCAGCAGAATTGTCCGATAGTCAATGTCTCGAAACTGACAGACGAGGAATACAACCAGGTGGTGCAAGAAGTCGAGCAGATAAATCACAGACACTACCATGTCTATACTCCTGATAACCATTGATTCGGAGAGTGCAGTCGCACAAACCCTGCGGACGCACTACGACACTGCCGTCATCAGCCCCGCAATGGCAAAGAGATGTACATCTTGGGAACAATACAGGTATATCATCACTTACCGCTGCCCGTGGATTGTCTCGCAAAACCTTCTCTCGGAATGGGCGAAAGCAGGCATCCTTGCAGTGAATATCCATCCGTCTTTGCTCCCTGAGTATGCGGGGCTGAACCCTTGGCAAGAGATGTTCGCTCGTGGGGAACGTAAGGGAGGAGTAACCGTCCATAGATTGTCTGAAGTGGTGGACTCGGGTGAAATTATCATGCAGCGGGTCATGCCCATACTGTTGAATGACACCATTTGTTCTGCACGCAACAGAGCAGACCGGTTGGCGGCAAAGATGGTGTTGGATGTAATAGCAGCAGTAACAGAGTAAATCACTTAAAGCAACCATAATAAACCAAAACATATAAACATATCAAAATGGAAAAAATGGAATATGAGAAGATGCAAGTATCGGAGCAGTATCAACAGTTCTTTGATATCCCCCGTTTGGTACAGGCTGCAGAAGCAGGTAATGGAAAGGCTGCATTACAATTAGCCGAAGGATATTATTGCTACAATAAGAACTACGATTTGTGTTTTCACTACTTGCAGTTGATTACAGATGCAGAGGTCAAAGACCCTGAGATTGTCGATGCTGCTAATTACCGTATGGCATATCTGTATGCACGCGGAAAGGGTGTACAGCAGGATATTGACAAAGCGATAGAGTTGTTCAGTTCGGTCCAAGCGGACGAGTTGCAGACTACATGCTTATGCAATATAGGGGTCTTGAAGTTAGCCAAACGGGATATGTTATTTCTTGAAGAATGGAAACAGGCGGAACAACTGGGGTGTTATGCCGCCTCTGCTTACATAGCCATGTATTTATCTCAAACAATGCCTGTAAAAGATATGCTAAAAGAAGGGGCGGAACACGAGGATACAACCACATTGGCAGCCTTGGCAACACTTTACACATTAGGGGCTATGGATATTCCAAAAGACGAAGAGAAAGCATATCCGCTGTTTTTGAAAGCCGCCGAAAACGGAAACGTGTATGCCTTGTACTCTGTCGCAATGGGTGTGGCTTTTCAAAAAAATCAGATAACAGACATTGAGGAATTGAAATTGTTGGAAGACCAGGCAAGGTACTATGGTCTGCCGAAGCAGTATTCGTATAGTGTATTCTTGCTTAATTCTTTGCATATGCTCAATACTTCAGATCCTCTGTTTGACCATGCTTGGGAAGTATTGGCTGATTTGGCGGATGAGGGATTCCGACCCGCTCGATTTGAAATAATGCCTATACTCTTGGCAATGGATGATTCCGAAGCAAATGCCACTGGTTATGAATACCTTGATGAACTGGAGCAGTGCAGGGAGGTTGCTGAAATAAATAGTGCAATGGGTGCGGGTATCATATTGTTTTCTGGAAATGGTCGTGTAAAAAGGAATTGGAAATTAGCGTATAGGATTTTTTCTGTTATATTGAAAAATATGACCGAACAACAAATGGCAAATATCCCGAACGGTACTATAAAGAATATGATGGAACAATATTTGGTTACCATCAGAAAGTATAAGCGTATTATTGAATTCTTCCATCCAACCTATAAACGTACAGTGCAATGAAAAAGAATAAATCTCGCAACCTGACAATGGTTGCTTTGTGGCTTTTGATAATTGTTATGATAGTAGGTGTTATCCTGTTCTTCGTCCACAACAATCCGAATAGTGAAAGATGGTCCATTGGGTATTGGGCATTTATTATCAGTATCTTTTCTGCAGTTTTTTCGGGTTTGAATGTATTGGTGTTTTATCAACTGACAATGGCAGTCGAAAATCAGAATGATAAACGCCAGCAAGAGAATGCCTACTATGAAGGACTGAAATACAAATTGGAACAGCAGAAGAGGATGCAGGAAAAAGTGGAAGATATGTTCCGACGGTATATTTCATTCAGTTTTAGCGGAGAAGAATGTACCACGATACAGGACGCCTCAAAGGTTGAAACACAATGTAATCAAGATATCATGACACTTCGACTGTTACTCCAAAGTTCAGAATTGTTTCCGTCTGTCTCACCGGATGATGTAACGGATGTGTTGGCAGTTATCGAGAGATTGCAACAAGGCATGAAACATAATAATGCCCAAATAATAATGACCCCGTCCGATACATCCGATACAGTAGAAGAAATTATTAAACGATTCCGGACACTTGTTCAGAATATCTGCCGCAAAGAGATTGGGACAATCGAAATGGTGGGAAATGCCGTTATGGAGGGGATAACTGACGATATACAACAGACATTGGTAGAATCGTTGCGTTTGCCCAAATCGGAATCTGTACAGATGTCTAAGACAAAACGCAACGAGGTAGCCCAAGCAAGACAAATGGGAAAACTGCTAACAGAACAACTTGCAGATGGTCCTGTGAGTGTACCGTATGATTTGATAGATGATATTACCTTTGTCACAATGGAAGATGAAAAAATGGAAGAGTTGTATCATATACCGGTCATAGTGAAGTAAATAAGATAAATCATACTTCACTTTATTCTTCCTTATAGTTATAAAAAAAGGAAATCTGATATCAATCAGGAGACTGTCTATGTTTATCAGACAATCTCCTGATTGATATCTATGAAAGGTATACAGAATGTAGAAAGTTGTTTGCAACTAAAGTGTCGAATTTATTTTTTTGATATTCTTTATATCTTGTTAGATAGTCTCTGACTATTGTGCCCTGTTATTTTTGGTACAGACTTTCAATATGGGGCTTTGTATTTGCCCGAACTTGTAGAATCTCCAACGGGAATTCTCCGACCCCTCAAGCCGACCTCAAGCACCCCTTAACGTCCCCTGCTGAAAAGATGATGAGTCCCGATTGCCAATCCGTTAAATGGCAAATGTGCCCCTCTGTAGGGTAGTGGAGTCCCCTTGGTTTCTTTCCTCCCGCTTATACAAAAAGGAAAGAACTGCCTAAACTCCTGGAATGTCTCGAATAACTAGAATATCTATAAAATACTCCTTGGAGGTATTCGCCTAAAACATACGGTTCAGCGTGTCTGTTTCTTCTGGCATTGTCAGTAATTTCCGGCATTGTGTCGATACACCTGATTCTGACACGGGTTAATGCAAATTTCCTCCACCTATGGACTTCTTTGAATGTTCAATAACCATAACCTATAAACCAACCTTTCCTGCGTCTCGGAAATGGGCGGAGATGGTTTCTTTTCTTTATATCATTATTGCAAACACTGCATTTTCTTTGTACCTTTGTCGCCAAAGGAATAGTTATTACGCAAACAAAAGACATCTGTATATGAAGAAAGAAATTCAATTCTCGTTGGTTTACCGCGATATGTGGCAGTCCAGCGGCAAGTACGTTCCCCGCAAAGACCAGTTGGCAAAGATTGCACCCGTCATCATCGATATGGGCTGTTTCGACCGTGTCGAGACCAACGGCGGTGCCAGTGAGCAAGTGAACCTTCTTTATGGCGAGAACCCCAACCTGGCGGTTCGCACATTTACCAAGCCCTTCAACGAGGTCGGTATCAAGACCCACATGCTTGACCGCGGCCTGAACGCCCTCCGTATGAACCCTGTGCCTGCCGATGTGCGCCAACTGATGTACAAGGTAAAGCACGCGCAAGGCACCGACATCACCCGTATTTTCTGCGGTCTCAACGACCCCCGCAATATCATCCCGTCTATCAAATGGGCGAAAGAGGCTGGTATGACAGCCCAAGCCACGATGTGTATCACCTATTCCAAGGTGCATACCGTAGAGTATTACATCAACCTTGCCGAGCAACTCATCGAGGGCGGCGCGCAGGAAATCTGCCTCAAGGATATGGCAGGTATCGGTCGCCCCGCGATGTTGGGCAAGATTGTTGCGGCTATCAAGGA
>JBNMIS010000055.1:0-13201 GCA_050873385.1 Bacteroidales bacterium
TCGAACTCACATTCTTTTGCTATATATAATCCGTTGAGCAACGAAACTTGGTGCAGCCTACAGGCAAACACTTCCCTTTCTTTTGGCAAATCGCAAGTTCCCGACTTGTCCATTTCCACGACCCCTTATCGAGACCTGAACGAGGAGCCAATGAGATGAAAATGGTACATCGTAAATTGTAAAATTCCAAATGACTTGCCCCCTCAACGAGATGTTAAAAACAAACCGGCTCAATCCCTAGAACATCTCGAACTACTAGAACGTCTATCATAACATTACCCATTTGACCCATTAGTCCAATCTGACCAATCCTCGCCCCACAAAATCACTTATAAGTAAACGACTTGAGTTGAAACTTTACTTTGTATTTCTTATATTCTTCACCGGGAATAGTTTGACTTTTGTAGTAAGCATAATGCTCCTCATTGTTATATCCACGCAGTTCTAAACGCTTTGTCATGCCGGTTTCTATATCTACACGCTTCGTGAAATCCTGATAGTCAAGCATCTTCCCCGACATATCATAGTATATCATACGCCCCGTAATCGAAACAATATCCCGATTGGTGTTGTTCTTCAGCGATACTTGTGCATTCTGTTTCACCCAGTCATGGGAATAGGAAACCATCGTCACTCCTTTCTCATTGGTACTCGTGTTCGGTTTTTGTGTGGCATCTGTAGATTCCTCTCCCGATTTTGGAGTCATCTTGTACGATTTGAGTTGAAACTTCACCTTGTATTTTTTATATTCTTCACCGGGAATAGTTTGACTTTTGTAATAAGCATAATGCTCCTCATTATTATACCCGCGCAGTGCAAAACGTTTCGTCATACCGGCATCAATGTGGACTCGTTCTGTGAAATCCTGATAGTCAAGCATGTTCCCTGACATATCATAGTAAATCATGCGCCCCGTAACCGAAACAATATCCCTGTCCGTATTGTTCTTCAGCGATACTTGTGCATTCGGTTGAACCCAGTCATGGGAATAGGAAGCCAATGTAACGGCATTTTTGTCAGTCCCCTCCTGCGTTTCTTGTGTGGAAGTGGTTGGCTTTTGTCCTGATTGGGACTGTGCAACTATCGGTGCTTGGAAAGTGATTGTCTGCCCTGTATGGTTTCCTTTCTTTTGAGTGGAGCCTGCCTCTTTTCGTTCCCGAGTTTGTTTTGATGAAGTGGAAGTTGTACGGGAACCCTCTTTTGCCGGTGTCACGCTCTTGCCCGTTGCAGTCTTTTTGGTTGTTTTTTCAACAATGGGAGCCGGTTCATTCTTTGTCTTGGATTCACCGTTTGCCGGTTCCGTCACGTCCACAGGAGTCTCCGATACGGTTGCTTGAGGCAAATCGTTCTCATTTTCTACGCGTATATAGCCTTTTATACCGACTATATACCCCATTACCAAACCGATAATAAGACCTGTCAGCAATGTAATACCCGCTGCCCCGCGGTTTTCTCTTCTTTCGTCTTCCATGATATCAACAGTTTGATTACTCGTATAGTATACTGGCATTTCTGCCGTTTATAATTCGCTTTCTTTCATGCGTTCTGCATTTTCTGCCACCTGCAGGGCGTCTATCACGCCTTGTATATCGCCGTCCATGAAGGCTGCCAGATTATACACCGTATAGCCGATACGGTGGTCGGTAATGCGTCCTTGCGGATAGTTGTAAGTGCGTATCTTGGCACTTCGGTCTCCCGTGGAAACCATGGTCTTGCGTCTTGCGGCGATATCGTCAATGTATTTCTGATGTTCCTTGTCGTATATCTGCGTACGAAGACGCGAAAGAGCACGTTCCTTGTTCTTTGGCTGGTCACGTGTTTCCGTACATTCTATAAGAATCTCTTGCACCTCTCCCGTGTTAGGGTTCTTCCAGTTGTAACGCAAGCGCACACCCGATTCCACCTTGTTCACATTCTGTCCGCCGGCACCGCCCGAACGGAATGTCTCCCATTTTATCTCGCCCTCGTTGATATGAACTTCAAACTCGTCGGCCTCGGGAAGTACAGCCACCGTGGCTGCCGACGTATGCACACGCCCTTGGGTCTCGGTGGCAGGCACACGTTGTACACGGTGCACCCCGCTCTCGTATTTGAGCGTACCATATACATTCTGTCCCGTGACGTTGAAAATGATTTCTTTATATCCTCCCACAGCCCCTTCGGAGAACGAAGATACCGTATATTTGAAGCCGTGCAGTTCAAAGTACTTGGTGTACATGCGGAAAAGATCGCCTGCAAACAAGGCTGCCTCGTCGCCGCCCGTTCCGCCGCGTATTTCCATCACGACGTTTTTGCTGTCTTCCGGATCCTGTGGCAGGAGCATCAGTTTCACCTCCTCCTCCAGTGCTGGGATCTTCGGCTCTATCTCGTCAATCTCTGCACGCGCCATTTCCTTGAGTTCGGGGTCCGGCTCATTGAAGAATATCTGCTTTGCTTCCTCCAGATCATGAAGGGCTTTCTTGTATCTCTCCGCCGAACTCAAAACGCGTTCCAAGTCATGATACTCTCTGTTTAGGCGCACATAGCGTGCTTGGTCGGCTATCACGGCGGGATCCGTAATGAGAAGACTCACTTCATGAAACTTTCCCTCCAGCCCTTCTATCTTGTCCAGTATATCCATATTATCTGCTTTTATATGCCTGCAACGTGTTTTGCAGAAGAGAAACAATAGTCATCGGACCGACACCACCCGGCACGGGAGAAATATAAGCGCACTTGGGTGCGACATGTTGAAAATCCACATCGCCGCAGATTCGGTACCCGCGCGCACAAGTCTCGTCCTCCACACGACTGATACCCACGTCTATCACGGTTGCCCCCTCTCTCACCATGTCTTCCGTCAGCAAACCGGGATGACCCGCTGCCACAATGATAATATCTGCCGTAAGGCATATCTCCTTCAGATGCTTGGTATGCGAATGACATAGTGTCACGGTCGCATTGCCTCCCGCCTGCTTTTGCATCAGGAGCATGGCCATGGGCTTGCCCACGATGTTGCTTCTCCCTATGATGACCACATGCCGTCCGTCCGTCTCTATCTGATAACGCAGAAGCAACTCTCTGATTCCCTTGGGCGTTGCGGATACTATGCTCGGAAGCCCCAATGCAGTCCGCCCTAAATTCTCAGGATGAAGACCGTCCACATCCTTGCGCCAGTCAATGGCAGAGGTGATGCGCTGCTCATCCATGCCGCAGGGCAATGGCAATTGGACAATAAAACCGTCTATTGCGGCATCCTTGTTCAGACTGTCCACCACGGCAAGCAGTCTATCTTCGGTCGTATCGGCAGGCAACGCTATCTTGGTGGCGTCAAAACCCGCTTCCGCACACGCTTTCAGTTTGTTGTTGACGTAGGTCACCGAGGCAGGATTATCACCTACAATCACCACAGCCAAATGCGGAGCACGCTTTCCCTGGGCTACAATCGACCGGACCTCCTCACGCAGTTCCGTACGAATCGTCTGTGCGATATGTTTTCCGTCTATCAATACCATTTACCGGTGCATTTTTCCGCGTTGTTTGCTCATCATACGCATCATCTTGCTTGCTTGGTCAAACTGCTTCAGGAAACGGTTCAGTTCCACGATGGAGGTGCCGCTTCCCTTTGTTATACGCTGTTTGCGTGATCCGTTGAGCAAACTCGGATTGGCACGTTCTTCCGGCGTCATCGAACCGATGATGGCTTCTATAGGCTTGAATGCATCGTCCGACACCTCCACTCCCCGCAAAGCCTTGTCCATACCGGGAATCATTCCCATAAGGTCTTTCATGTTGCCCATCTTCTTTATTTGCTGCAACTGCGAGAGAAAGTCGTTGAAGTCAAACTGGTTCTTGGCGATTTTCTTGGCTATCCGGCGGGCTTCTTCTTCGTCATACTGCTCCTGTGCACGCTCCACAAAACTGACCACATCGCCCATTCCTAGTATTCTGTCCGCCATACGCGAGGGGTGGAACACGTCTATCGCGTCCATCTTTTCGCCGGTGGAGATAAACTTGATAGGTTTCTCCACAACCGAGCGGATCGACAACGCCGCACCGCCACGGGCATCACCGTCCAATTTTGTCAATACGACACCGTCAAAGTCTATCCGGTCATTGAACTCTTTGGCTGTGTTCACGGCGTCCTGACCCGTCATCGAATCCACCACGAACAATGTCTCCTGAGGTTTCAGCGTTTCTTTCAGGGTGGCAATCTCTTGCATCATCTGCTCGTCCACGGCCAACCGGCCTGCCGTATCCACAATCACCGCGTCATATCCATACACCCTTGCCTTCTCTATAGCCTTCTGTGCTTTCTTGACGGGGTTCGTCTCTTCCGCTTCTGTAAATACGTCTATCCCGAGTTGCTCGCCCAATACACGCAACTGCTCTATGGCGGCAGGACGATACACGTCACACGCCACAAGCATCACTTTCTTGCCCTGCTTCTGTTTGAGCCAATTGGCCAACTTGCCTGCAAAAGTGGTCTTGCCGGAACCTTGCAGACCCGAGAGCAGTACTACTGCAGGTTTACCCTTCAGGTTGATTTCTGCATCGGTGCTGCCCATCAGTTCCACCAACTCGTCATGCGTGATTTTCACCAGCATCTGCCCGGGACGGACCGCTTTCAGTACGTCCTGTCCCAGGGCTTTCTCTTTCACTTTGTCCGTGAAAATCTTTGCCGTCTTGTAGTTGACATCGGCTTCAAGCAAGGCTTTGCGGATATCCTTTACGGTCTCCGCTACATTGATTTCCGTAATGCGGCCTTCGCCTTTTAGAATCTTGAACGAGCGTTCCAGACGCTCTGATAAATTATCAAACATAACCCTGTCGTATTGCTATTGTATTGCTATTGTATTGCTATTCAATTTCTGTAAAACGTGCAAAGTTACGATTTTTTATGCAGACCCGCAAACCGGTTCTTTTCCATGCAGGATAACCGCATCATAAATTGGTAGTACTTGGGGGATTGGAAAGAACTGTCCAAACTCCCTGGAACTTCTCGAATAACTAGAATATATAGAAAAACTATCATCCAACGCCGGCACGAGGGTCAGCGGGTCTGTTCCTTCCGGCATTGTGTCGGTGCGTCAAAAATGGAGTAACCCCTGTTTCTGTCTCCGCCCGACATGAAGTTTGCCTGTGAATAAAGTCTGATATAGCCCCCTCAGTAGGGGATTGGAGGAGTCTCTTTGGTTTCTTTTCCTTTGGTCAGGCAAAAGAAAAGAAAAGAAAAAACTAGCCAACTCCCTGGAACCTCTCGAACTTCTAGGATTTCTACCCCCCCATCTTCTGTTTAACGTGTTAGTATCTCTTAAAGACGATATCCGTACCCTCCTCTAACATCTAACATCTAACATCTAACATCTAATCTCTAATCTCTAATCTCTATCACCCATCGCTGCAGTTGCTCTGATAGTATCGCAAACAAATTGGTTATTCGCAAAAAAAAACATACCTTTGCATGGTGCATTGCGCACCATGTGTTTTTACTTTGTTTACACCGAAAAACGAACAACTACGGACATGAACAATCTCATCAAACGGACTGTCTTTGGAGCAATCTATGTTGCAATCATCGTTGTAGCCTGCCTGTGCTACACTCCCTACTGCTTTGGAATAATCTTTCTCTTGCTCAGTGTATTCAGTGTGCAGGAGTTCCATAGGATTACCCATACTTCCCATTGGCAAACGCTCGGAGCGATGGCACTGACAGCCATATTGCACGTAGGTTTTTGGAGTTGGGCATGCCTCAGCAACGTGACGGTTTTTCCCGGGGCTATTTGGATTCTCACTGCCTATGCGGCATTGCTGCTTCTTTTGCTGATAGCAGAGTTGTTTCAGCCGCAAACCAATCCGATAGAGGCTTGGGGCAATCTCCTTATGGGGCAAGTGTTCGTCGCGTTGCCCTTTGCACTGATGAATATCTTGATGAGTCAATCCAATATGCTGATCCTTTCGCTGTTTATTGTAATATGGATCAACGATTCGGGAGCCTACTGCGTAGGGTCTTTGTTAGGGAAACACAAGATGATACCACGGGTATCTCCCGGAAAATCATGGGAAGGGTTTGCAGGAGGTCTCCTTTTCGGATTGGTTGCGGGCTATGTCCTTTTCGCGGATCCGTTCCATCTGACCAACCTTTCCTACCCTCTTTGGCAGGCTTTCTTGCTAACGGCTGTGATTATCGTATTCGGAACGTTGGGTGATCTGATGGAGAGTCTTCTGAAACGGACACTTGGAATAAAAGATTCCGGAAATGTGCTGCCCGGACATGGAGGCTTCTTGGATAGGTTCGATAGTGTATTGCTTGCCACATCCGCACTCTCCATTTTGCTCATTGCTCTTAATTAGAAAACGCCTTCCGTGTCCTCTTGGAGCACGAAAGGCGTTGTGTCCTTGTATTCACATGCGGGTTGAATGTTTGCCGGTAGTTTACATGGCTTTCACTTCATAGCCGTTGTCATGCCACCATCGCAAGGCGTTGGGCAACACTTGCAGCATGTTTTCTTTCGATTTCAGCGAATCGTGAAAAACGACTACAGAACCCGGACGGGAATAATTCTCAATGGCATATAAGATTTCTTTGGGAGTGTATTTCTTGTTGTAATCATGGGTGAGAATATCCCATAATACGATTTTGTGCGTCCTGCCTATGCCCCTGCATTGGGAAAAGCGCATTCTTCCGTAGGGTGGACGGAACAAACGCACACTGCGTTCTTTGCCGCAATCTTCCAGTATCTGGTCTATCAACTCGTCTGTACGTTTAGTTTCTTGCATGTAAACATCCGTTGGGCAACGCAATCCTGCCACATGGTGATATGTATGGTTACCTATGCTATGTCCGTCATTTGCAATCTGTCGGCATAACTCAGGGTACTTGCGAACATTGTCGCCCACACAGAAGAATGTTGCCTTCGCCCCCCACCTCCGCAACAGAGAAAGAATTTCGGGAGTAACCTCAGGAATACAAGAGTCATCGAAAGTTAAATAGATAACTTTCGACGACTCTTTCATTCGCCATGTCACCCCTCTGTAGAGACGCTGCAACCACGTTGGAAACTGATAGCAGATACGCAAACGCATAGGCTTATAGTTCCCAAGCCAAAGCCGATGCGCCTAACACGGCTGCGTCCGACTCTTTCAAATCAGAGAACATAAGTTTCACTTTCCCGCTCCATTGCGGCATCACGTTCAGATCCATATATTTCCGTACGGGATCCATAATAAAACTGCCGGCTTTTGTCAAACCGCCGAACATAATAATCGCTTCCGGTGCAGAAAACGCTATAAAGTCTGCAAACTTCTCGCCTAACATGCGTCCCGTAAACTCAAAGATATCTTTCGCTACGGCATCGCCCTCCACTGCGGCGTCATACACGTCTTTCGAGGTTATGGTGTCTATATCCAGTTTGCGCAACAGGCTGTCTCTGTCGGTAGTTTCCAGTATCTCTCTGGCGGTCCGTGCCACACCGTTGGCGGAAGCATAAGCCTCCAGACAACCGTGTTTGCCGCAACCGCACAGACGACCGTTCTGGCGGACTACTGTCGTATGGCCAAGTTCACCCGCAAAACCGTCATGACCGTACACCACCTTACCGTCTATCACAATGCCCGAACCGACACCTGTACCCAGCGTTATCATGATGAAGTTCTTCATTCCGCGAGCGGCTCCGTATGTCATCTCGCCCATTGCTGCCGCATTGGCGTCGTTCGTAATGCAGGCGGGAATACCGAATTTCTCAGTGAGCATTTGGGCGAAAGGAACAATACCCTTCCATGGTAAATTGGCGGCGTGCTCAATGTTACCGGTATAGTAATTGGCATTCGGCGCACCTACTCCGATTCCACGTATCAGATTGATGCCGCCAACGGCTTCTATAATCTTCATCATCTCTTCGTGCAGGGCATTGATGTAGTCTTTTATGTCTGCATACTGCTGGGTTCTGATAGAAGATCGTGCAATCACATGCCCACGTGCATCCACTATACCAAAGACGGTATTCGTACCGCCCATATCTATACCTACTACATAAGGCTTTTCCATAATACTGAATTTAATGGTTATTGTATAAGATGACAAGGCTGTCATAGCACGAATCAAGTACCATGACAGCCTTGTTAATTACTGGTGTAAAATAATTGTTTTGATACCGTCGCGCTCGAGGAGGGCGTTGATGGTAGGTTCGCCGCCGCGGAAACGTTTGTACAAGTCCATAGCGGGTTCCGTGCCGCCGCGCTCCAGAATGTTCTTGCGGAAGAGGTCTGCCGACTTCTTGTCGAAGATCGTGCCGCCTTTCTTCTCGGCAGCCGCCTTGAATACCGAGAATGCGTCTGCATCGAGCAACTCCGACCATTTGTAACTGTAGTAGCCTGCAGCATATCCGCCCGAGAAGATGTGCGTGAACGCGGTTTCCATCTGTGTCCCCGGTACGTTGGGCACTACGCGCACTTGCTCCATAGCGTCGTTGCCGAATTTGATAACCGCCTCTTCGGTAGTGAGGTCGGCAGGTACGGCAAACGGCTCGGTCAGCGTATGCCAAGCCATATCGAGGTAGCCGAACGAGAGTTGGCGCACACACGCATAAGCCGCGTGGTAGTTGTTGGAAGCCTTGATCTTGTCGATCAGTTCCTGCGGCATCTTCTCGCCTGTCTGGTAGTGCTTTGCAAAGGTATCGAGAAACTCTTTCTCGCCGAGGAAATTCTCGTTGAACTGCGAAGGCAACTCTACAAAGTCGCGTAGCACACTGGTACCCGACAGAGCCGAGTACTGGCAGCGGGTGAGCATACCGTGCAAGCCGTGTCCGAACTCGTGGAGGAATGTCTCCACCTCGTCGTAGGTGAACAAAGCGGGTTTGTCGGCAGTGGGGCGGGTGAAGTTCATCACATTCACGATATGCGGACGGTGGTCGGTCTTTCCGTCGCGGTACTGCGGCTGGAAGTCGTTCATCCATGCGCCGCCGCGCTTGCCGTCCCGCGGGTGGAAGTCGGCATAGTAAACCGCCAGATATTTGCCTTTCTCGTCAAACACCTCGTATGCCGTAACCTCGGGGTTGTAAACGGGGATATTCTTGTTCTCTTTGAAGGTAACGCCGTATAGACGCTTTGCCAAACCGAAGACACCTTGTATCACCGCATCTTTCTCGAAATACGGGCGTAGGTCGTCGTCCGAGATGGCATATTTCTCGTTCTTCAGTTTCTTGGAATAGTACGACCAGTCCCACGGCTGGATAGTGGCGTAGAAACCGTGTGCGGTAGCAAACTGCTGAAGTTCTTCCACCTCGGCACGGGCTGCGGGCATATAATT
Source organism: Bacteroidales bacterium (assembly GCA_050873385.1). GTDB lineage: Bacteria > Bacteroidota > Bacteroidia > Bacteroidales > Paludibacteraceae > Colicola. Next base: position 9,287 of record JBNMIS010000055.1, read on the forward strand.
GTCACGCAGTTGGTCGAGCAACTGATAGACCTTTTCGGGGGTCTCCGCCATCGTCTTGTGGAGCGATTTCTCGGCGTAGGTCTGCTTGCCGAACAGGTTAGCCAAAGCCAGACGCGTATTGACAATGTCGATGATCACCTGCGTGTTGTCGTACTCGCCGCCGATGCAACGGCTGTTGTATGCGGTGTACAACTCACGACGGATGTCGCGGTTGTCAAGGTCTTGCATTACGGGGATATACGTCGTCGGCTTCAGGTTGAGCAACCAGCCCTGCAAACCTTTCTTCTCGGCATTATCGCGCAGGATCGCCTTGGTGTCGTCGTTCAGACCGGCGAGCAGCGACTCGTCCGTCAGCAGCATCGACCATGCATTGGTGGCACGGAGTACGTTCTGTCCGTAGCGCAGAGTCAGTTGGCTCAGTTTGGACGACAACTCGCGGTAGATCTGCTTGTCCTCCGCGCTGAGGTTCGCGCCGTTGTTGGCAAACGACTCGTAGATGTCGTCTAATAGTTTGGCTTGCTCCTTGGTGAGTTTCAGTTTGTCTTTCTGGTCGTAAACGGCTTTGATACGTTTGAAAAGCCCTTCGTTCAGACGGATCGAGGACGAGTACTCCGACATCTTCGGGGTCAGCGCGGTCTCAATGCTGTCGAGGGTCTCGTTGGTATCCGAGTTGGTGAGGTTGTAGAAGCAACCTGCCACAAGCGAGAGCAAGTGCCCCGATTTCTCGTAGGCCTCAATCGTGTTCTTGTAGGTCGGTTCGGCAGGGTTGTTCACGATAGCGTCAATCTCAGCCAGTCCCTGACGCATACCCTCCTCGAAAGCGGGCATATAGTGCTCGGGGCGGATCTCGTCGAAAGGATACGTGCCGTGCGGTGTCTTCCATTCTTTCTCGTGGAAGAACGGGTTGTCTGCGTTGGCAGACGTGGCAGCCATAGCCGCCATAGTCGATGTGGCAATAGCCATAGTAATCAGTAGTTTTTTCATATATATGTTAGTTTTATTTTCCCCGTATCAGGTTGATGTCGCCGGATAGTTGATAGACGCCGATGGCGGCATCGGAGGCGTTGTTCTTCGCCTTGGTGTATTTGATTTTGGATGTGTATTGCGCATTGGGTGCGGCGTCGGTACCCAAGGCGCGGATGACATAGAAATAAGCCCCCTCGGCGGCAGGGCGACCGTTGATCGTACCGTCCCACCCCTTGGCAGGGTCTGTCCATTCATAGACCAACTTGCCCCAGCGGTTATATACCCAGCAATGGAATTCCCGTATGGAGCGGTATAGCACGCGGAACTCGTCGTTCTTGCCGTCGCCGTTGGGGGTAAACACATTCGGCACCAACAACATAGACTCGCTGATGGAGATGGTGAACTCCACCGAGTCTAAGGTACAATGCGTGTTGCTGACATCCACCACGGCACGATAACTGCCCGGTTCGGAGAAGGTGTAGCGGTGTTCGGCATCGGCACGCTTGACAAGCAGCGACGAGCCCTTGTAGATACGCCACTGGTAGTACTCGGCATTGAGTCCGTTGGCGCGGAACTGCACCTCCAAAGGCGCCGACATACTGAGAATGTCGCCTTTGTCGTAGGGGCGGTTGACCTCATTGCTCAACTCGCCTTTCAGACCGCGCGTGGTGGTGATGGTGACGGGGTGCGCTTTTAATGCAATGGGTTCATATACAGGTGAATAGAGTGTATCCGAAGCCAAGTCCAACTGCTGCGCGAGGAGGTCGTAGATGGCAAAGTCGGTTTGCACGGCAGGTGCGCCGACGGTCATAGACGTCTTGAAGTGCTGTTCATCGGTGGCAATGGAATCTGCCCAAGCCTCGTTGGAATCATCCCACGCCGCATCGCGATAAGATATAAGGCACGTACGCGCGTACGTGCGCGAGAGCCCGTTGGGGCGGCGGTAGGTCATTGCAGGGACTGTGCCGGTAAGCGTCAACCGCGTCTCGTTGCACTGCAAATCCGCGCTGATGTCCGTTATTTGCGGGCGTAGGCTATCGTAGTCGAAGACCCAAAAGATTTCGCGAGTATCGGGCAACTTGAGCATATAGCCTGCGCCATGCTCGGGGTAGAGGTAGTCGGTGCCGCTCTGCACGGGCGTGATGGTGTCGGGCAGGCGATACCAATCGATTGCGCCAAGCCCGCCTGTGGTTTTGAGTTCAGGGTCGGAGGCGAACAGCAAGAGCGTGTCACCCTCGTTGAGCAACTGTACAGCCTTGCCTACACATTCGACGTGCAAGGCGTAGAGCGGTACGGACAGGATTAGTAATATGCCGATGATGACTTTCTTCATGGTCCCCAATGGATTTAGTATTGTCCTCTGTACCGCGCCTCGCGAACTATACACGGGATTGCGGCACTTTAAGCGTGCGAAGATACAGCAAAAAATGCAGAATCACAAGAGAGCAGGCAAAAAAGCACCAAAACAATTTATATTATATGATGCCAAATTGACGATGTTCGATTTATTGGGGGTTTATGGAGTAAGAAGTTGCGATTTGACCAAACATGTGATATGTGTTATACGATTTTACCCATTACAGTTTTCTTTCGTCGTTAGCGCCCGCTATTCTCTCGGATTTCACTCGGTATTCTCTCGGCGATGACGGGCATTTATAACTATTTATAATCATAGAATCTTTGACGGGGAGGTGAGTGCCATTTTGCTAAATGAGAGTTTGCAATTTGAATTTTGTGGGCATTTTTCGGGGATAGAGATTGGGGCAGGTCGCAAAAAAGCAGTAATTTTGTACCCGATTTCGGGAGGAGATAAGAAGGGGAAAGAAGTGAGGATTGAGGGGGAGGAGACATAAGACATCGAATGAAATAGGTGCATGGAAATGACTCTTGAAGAGAGAGTTAGTAGCCCGTCCGTCCGCGTGAGCGATTGTTCGTGGCTATAGTCGTGGTAAAAAGCGAACATGTACAGAAGCCTATCTATACCCATAGATGGGCTTCTTTTTGTGTGAAGACCGAACTACGACCTCCCCACCCCCTCCAAAGGAGGGGCTAACATATAAAAAGACAATGAATACAGACCTGTATATAGATTTTATGCGGCGGTACGGAACGCTAACCGCCGAAGCAGAGGCGGACTTGCGGAGCCGTGTGCAGACTTTGCAACGCGCCAAAGGGCAGACGATCATCCACACGGGGCAGGTGGCGAGCAGTTGTTTCCTTGTGGAGCAAGGGATGGTGCGCTCCTACTACCAGCACGGCAACAAGCAAGTAACCATCTGGTTTGCAGGCGAGTGCGACTTTGCTGCGTCTATCTCGTCGCTCTACAACGACCAGCCCTCGTGCGAGACGGTGGAGTGTATCGAAGACTGCCGTTTCCTCTACATCACCAACCGCGATATGCAGGAACTATGCCGGCTGTACGAGTGCATCAACACCATCAACCGCAAGATGGCGGAAGAGTATTGTATCGTGCTCAACAACCGCATCTACTCGTTCCAAGTGCTGAATGCCGCCGAGCGCTACCACGAACTGCAAGAGACCGAACCCGCCGTGGTACAGCGTGCACCGCTGCAATACATTGCCTCCTATCTCGGTATCTCGCAGGAGACACTGAGCCGCATACGGCACTGACGTTTTTGACTTTTGTCAAATCAACAAAACGGGAAAAGCCGTACCTTTGCAGGCATTTTCGGGTTATTAACATATAATTAGCCATATAATTGACCATTAATTTTGGCATTAAACAAAACAAAGAATATGAATAGAAAGGTATTTATCTGTATTGCCCTGTTGGCGGGCGCATTGAGTGCGTGCCACAAGGGCGGACAAGGACAAGAAGAACAAGTGGCGCACAACAAGACCATGGTGGTGCAGGCGCAGGACTGCGTAGTGGAAGAAACCTACCCTGCCTCTATCCGCGGACGGCAGGACATCGCCATTATGCCGCAA
>JBNMIS010000056.1:0-12812 GCA_050873385.1 Bacteroidales bacterium
CGATGCGGCTGTTCCTTACACACGTATCATTGAGCACAAGCATTTCGAGATGTTCGGTGCAGCGGTGGACGCTTGTCCGAAAACGGTCATCTCCCGCGAGTATTCCACAGAGTGGCAGCAAGGCATGGAACCCTACTACCCTGTCAATGATGAGCGCAACAGCCTGCTCTACAAGCAATATGCCGACCTTGCCGCACAAGAGAAGAACGTTCTCTTCGGCGGCCGCCTTGCCGAATACAAATACTACGATATGGACGACATCATCGCCCGCGCCTTGGAAGCAGAAATACAGTAACCTGCACAACGCCTCCTCTACAGAACAGAGTCCGCACATGCACCAGTTGTGCTACCGGTTGACCTCAGGAGTCGATGAGGTCCCGATGAGGGGTCGTAGAAGCCAGTTATTGTTGCGTACAAGTGCGACCGTGTACACAACGGGAAAAAGCATCCCACCTCACATTTCTTTTGCACAAATAGGAAAATATATGTATCTTCGCCGCCGTTTTTGCCGAAGGGAGCAAGATGACACCCCTACTCGCTCCGCGCAAAGCCAAGCACATAACAAACAACCAAACAACAACATTATGAAACAACTAACAAAATTGGCAGTACTCTGCTGCACAGCATTGTTCTGCTCGTTCGCAATGGTCAGTTGCGGAGAAAGAAACGAAGGAGATCATCTCTATGATGTTACAACCGCAGAGTTCAATGCCGCTTCCAACTCTTATGTGATGTATGCGCAAGAAGATATCATGAAAGCCGTGGAAGCACTGGGAGCAATCCGCGCCGACAAACAAAACACCTATTTCATCTACAACGGCGAACAAAAGGCATGCGACAAGAACATTGCCAAGGCTGTAGACAAAGCCATGAATCAAATAGAGGCAAAGGATGACTATTGTTCCGTATGGGACATCAGCGGCGTAACCGTTGTTGTAAACCGCCAGGAGAACAACGAAAACATAGAAGTGTTCTCACGTACCTTCAAGGCTAAAAACTAACAGCGACACCATTATCATTTCCCAAGGACGGGTCTGCCCCGAATGAGACAGACCCGTCCTTATGTATTTATCCATTATCGGGAACAGTGTCTTTATCAAGTCGTTATACGCATCAAGCACTTGGTAAGTTTCCAGAGAAGCGGATTCTTTCGGCTGACAGCGTAAACATGCCGGACATAGAACTGTGAGAAGCGGTAATACCAACTTCTCCGATAGGCTTTCTGTTGTCTCAACCGTTCCTGCAAAAGGCGTTTCCCCCAATAATTGCGGTTGAAACGCTTCGCCTCGGTCTTGTCCTGCTGAAAGATATTCGTCAGGAAAGCATCCAATCTTCCATCGGCTTTCTCCTTCAAGCGCATATCATTCAAGGGAGGTTCTTGCAAATACTTCCGATACAAATCCGGCGTATCGTCAATCTCCAGCACACGTGCTATAACGTCATCGAAAGTGGCATAATCGGCACAATTAACAAACGCCTTCGGATTAAACTCGCGTACGATACACGGATCTCCATAATACACAGGGATTGTCCCAGATGCAAAGGACTCCACAATCTTTTCGGTGGTATAGCCCGGACAAGAGGTGTTTTCAAAAGCCATAGAGAAACGATGGGCGGCTTGAAACTCCAGTTTGTCTTTTACAGGATTCCCCACATTGTTCAACAGTTTTCCTCCTGAATCGACATGTCGCTGTGCATTCAACTTTTCGAAGAAAGCAATTCTCTGCTCCGAACCGCGATGATTGGAGCAGACAAATGCACAAAACCCCTTTTTCTCCCCGGCAATCTCTCCGCCGTTCTCCGAAGACAAAGTGTGCCTATTTATCATCTTGGCATAAGCATCTTCGTACAAGAAATAGAGCGGATAGCGCAAGTAGCGATCGCCAAAATCCAAATAGTCGAACCCTATGGCATAGTCGCACAGATTGAAATCGGGCGTTTGGCATTCGCCCGTGTAGAACAGTTTGACGCAATCGTTATATTGCAGATTGTCATCCCCAAATACACTGAAAACCAAATAGTCGGGATGTTCTGTCACGCAAACATCGTAGTCGTGACTCACCAACCATTTATAGATAAAATTCTTTCTATAATCGTAATTCGGCTGGAAATCCACGAACTTAATACGGATATTCTTTTTTGTATGCGTCATGCTCATTATCTACCATCTATGCCGGCGGTTGCTGCAATACTTTTATTACGAGAGTTTTTCCCTGACGTCATTCTCACGATGTTTTCTTCCTCTTATTTTCCATCCTACCATGCCACACAACGACAAGACAAAGACAGCAAAGCACGCCATGGACAGGATGTTGCCATTACGGACACTATCCGGGCTGAAGACCATTGCCAAACGATGAGTACCCGCAGGTATAACAGCTGCGCGAAGCATATAGTTCACCCGTGCGAGAGGCAGTTCTACATCGCAGTTGCCATCCTTATCCAAGATATAAAGTTTCCAACCATGCGGATAATAGATCTCGGAGAAGACGGCTATCCTATTCTGCTCATTCTGTGCGAGATACTCCAAACGATTTGGTTTATAACCGGTAAGCAATATCTTGTCTTCATCATACGCCATGAGAGGAGCGATGTCAGGTTTATTGATATCCAATCTGTCTGCGAACCCTCGATCCACTACAGCCGTGTTATGAAGATTGATTTTACCAAGTGCGGCAATCTCATCATTGGCATTATCTACGACTTGCAAACCGTTCACAAACCAACAGTTACCCATTGCATAGGGGTTCAGTACAGGGACTTGCTGCCCGTTTTGGAGCGGCACGATAGCATACTTCATGTTCAGCATATTGAGCACAGGGAAGATGCTATCTGCATTGCAAGGCCGCAGGAAGCCGTTGGTCTGCGAGACAGCCTGCATAAGCGGGTTCATCTCAGGGGCAATATGCACGTCAATAAGGTCTTGATAACGACGCAGTTTCGCCGCCGAATATCCACCGATAGACTTGAGATAATAGGATGTTCGGGCTTCGTTAAAAGTATTGGTAGCGAGATTGAGGACACGGAAATGGGTTGTGTCCTGCAAGAGTTGTTCTTCGTAAGGCATTATCTTGAACGCCTTTTCGCGGTCTTTGGACGAAACGAAGATGCTGTCGTTGCAAAAGCGTTTATCCACCGCCCACATGTCTGCGACTACAAGTATCGTAAGGAGCAGCCCACAATAGAGGTTGAGATTGCGGACCTGCTTCTTGCTATAGCGCACATAGGCATAAGCAAAAACTACGCACATAGCGAGCAGAACAAAGAGCAGGGAACGCCATGCGTCATTCCTGATCATGGCAGTGCGTTGGTGGAGAATAGCATCGTATATCTGTTGTCCGACCTGCGACTTCCATTGGGCATCATAAGAAGAAGCGACATCAATGCTACCACTAAACAATGCCACCATAAGGCATATACCACCCGTAACCCCACCGGCGATACAGATGCTATTACGCAGACGCCTCCACGAGAGATTGCCATCGCTGATTGCCTTCAACGACAGGAAACCGAGCAAAGGCATAGCAATCTCCGCGACAATCAAAATACTCTCCACAGCACGGAACTTGTTATATACGGGGAAGTATTTGAAGAACAATTCCGTAAGCGGCATAAAGTTATGCCCCCATGCAAGAAATACCGAGAAAAGAGTGGCAACAAGCAATGCCCATTTGTATGGTCCACTGACAATCAACAATCCCAACAGAAACAGGAAACAGACAATAGCCCCCATATAGACGGGACCACTGGTAAAGGCTTTCTCTCCCCAATAAGTGGGGACCGATTGGCAAAACTGCTTGGCCTGATGGGCAGGAATACCCATTTTCTTGAGGTCTTGCTCCAATTGGGAGCCATTACCGAGATTGTAACCACTGGCTCCGCCCATGTAATTGGGGATGAGAAATGTCATGGTCTCATTGATACCATAACTCCACGCTGTGGCATAATCCAAGTCCAAGCCCTTCGTCTTATTGGAAGAGTCCGAGTCTTTGGCAAGATCAGAGTGCCCTCCACGCATAGTCTCGGCAGCGTACTCCTGATTCACAAATACATTGGCACTCCCCATACCCATGCCCACCGCAAAGGAAACGAAAAAGACGGCTGTCGCTATGCCAAAATGTTTCCATTCCTTTGATTTGGCAGCAATGGCGAGTTCGGCAAAGAAGAAAACACCGATCATCATGCATATGTAATAGGACATCTGCGGGTGAAGAAAGAAACCGACATAAGTGAAGAACATTACGAGAAGCGCACCCCATCCATATTGCTTGCGATAGGTAAGGATAAAACCGATGACAACCAGCGTCATCCATGTGATTGAATAGCATTTGGCATTGTGAGTCGCAGCAATAATAACAAAGAAATAACTTGATAAGGATAATGCAAACGCCCCTGCCATACTCAGCCATTTATCAATCTTGAACGAGCGGAAAAGCAAAAAGAACGCACACAGATAGAAAAGAAATACAAAGAACGGCTTATGGTCGCCCCATGCCCCCAGACCTAACACTTTACGGACGGGACGGAGTATCTTATCAACCATAAAACCGCCGTTGCCACCTACTTGGTAATTTGGCATACCGGAGAACATCGCCTCTGTCCAAAAGGTATAGTCACCTGTGGTCTTATGATACTCCGAACTCTCGTGAACTGCCGCCGTACCATTGATATCGTCACCTCCATAAACGACCTTGCCTTGCAAAGCAGGCCAAAAATAAATCGCTGCAGCAAGTACAAAAATACCTGCTATAATCAAATTAGGAATCCAACGTTTAATATTCGCTTTCATACTATGCACAGTACAATTATATTTTCTGTTTTATTCTGTCTGGGATGTTCTCATATATTGGCACGTATCGCCACCAATTCCTCACGTATCCGCTTCAGTAATTCCGTCAATTGCATACGGCGCTCTATAGTATCATCCCCCACTTTCAGACGTTTCTTGATGGCTGCAACCGACAAATGTTGTTCATCACGCAAAAACTTGATCTTGACAATCAACTCAAGATCGCTTTTTGTGTAGAAGCGTGTCATTCCCTGATTCCGGTGAGGACGCAACATCGGGAATATCTGTTCCCAATATCGAAGAGTAGAAAATGGCAGACCGCTTATCTCACTCACTTCCTTGATGGAATAATAAACTTTCTCCATGCCTGTCAACGCAATATCTTCAGGGTTTTCCCCTCTCTAATCGAAGAGCCCTTTAGTCCGTTCCAGCGCTGCAATTGTGCTACGGAACAATGGAACTTCTTTGCTATACCCGACAGGGTATCACCTTTCTTTATCTTATAATAAGTCACCCCGTTGACTGTATAACCGCCATTCTGGGAGGTGCGTTGTGCCAGATCTATGCTTGCACGGCGTTGTTCTATCAGGCTGTCCCGCTTGTAAGACAGTATGCTGTCTTCGTTGCAGATATATGCTCCTGTTTTTTCCACGGGAACACACAGACTGTAACCTTTCCCGCCGGGAAGAATATCCATCGTATACTGAGGGTTCAATTTCCTCAGTGTACCCAGTGGTATATTCAACTTCTCAGCCACTTGTTGGAGATGGAGACGTTTCGTCACTATAACCGTGTCTGTCGCAACCGGCAATATGGGCTCCGCAGGACAGATGTTATGCTCGTCCGCATAGGTAAACACATAATTCGCCGCCACAAAGATCGGAAGATACGACCGGGTCTCTCTCGGCAGGAAATTGTATATCTGCCAGAAATCACGACGGCCGCCCGCACGGTGAATAGCCTTGTTCACATTGCCCGGACCACAATTATAGGCGGCTATTGCCAAATTCCAGTCATCGTAAAGAGCATACAGACCCTTCAAGAATCTACATGCGGCATCGGTCGATTTGTAGGGGTCCAACCGTTCATCCACCAACGAGTTCACCTCCAAGCCGCTGTTCTTTGCCGTCTGTGGCATGAATTGCCATAGTCCTGCCGCCCCCGCATGCGAACGGGCATGCACATTCAGCCCCGACTCTATGATCGGAAGATACTTCAGTTCCAATGGAAGACCATACCGCACAAGCGCATACTCAAACATCGGAAAGTATGTATCGGCAAGACGGCGCATTCTTGCCACCTGTTTCTTGCTTCGGTGCAGATATGCCTCAATGAAACTCTTCACTACGGCATTGTACGACATCTCCACTATGCAGGGCAATGCGCACAGACGTTCTATATACACCGAGTCCGGCAAATCGGCAATCACATAACCCTCCGTACAAGCACTCGTATCAACCCACGACAGCGTGTAATCCAGTAAACGCAAATCCAGTTCCGTCGGTTCATATACTTGCAACGTGTCTGCATCTGCTGCGGAAGCAACGGTAAAGCAAGATATACTCAACAAAAAACCGAGCAACAATATGAGCCGTCTGTTCTTCATTAAAAACTGATTGCAAGTTTCACTTCCGTTGACCTGTTGTTCTGGAAATCGTAATACAATTGCGGTTCCACCGTCATCGAAAGATCCGTGGATATATCAAAGTCAAACAACTGGGCATCCACATAGGCGTCTATCAGAGACAATGCATAAACCAATACGGTCGCTACGATTGACAAATCCCGATAACGGCGGTATGTATTCTGTTTGTTCTTCAGGACATTCGTATAATTGCTCTTCCCGCCCATCATCTCTATCGTATACCCGTCCGGCAAAATATCTATATAGGAGGTCTTTGTGCCGTCCGTGTCTGTCAGGATATCCCTGTATGCCTGTTTGTAGTCTGTATACAGACGGTTGTTCCAACTGATGGCATAGGCACATCCCATGAATCCGCCATATACGATGGGCAGTTTCCAGTAAGAACGGTTGTATATCTGACCATACCCGGGCAGAATCACACCCATCCATACGGCACGCAAAGGGTCCGGTTTCCACTGCACGGTCTCCGCTTCTGCCTCCGCAGGATTGGAAGGAATCGTATCCACTTCAATAAAATGACTCTCCACCGTCTCTTCCTTTGCCGGTCCCGTAGCAGAAGATATGTCAGGTTGCGCCGAAGCACTCATGCAAAACAGCAACCCGATCAACAACCCTGATAATATGCCTATGCTCCTCTTCAACGGCGGGTGTCTAATTTCTGCATAATCCGTTGCAGTTCTTCATCGCTGTTGAACGGGATGGCTATCTTCCCCTTGCCATGCTCATTGCACGACATCTTCACTTTCACTCCGAAAAACGAAGCCAACTCCTGCTGCAGAGTATCCAGTTCCGGTATATTCAGAGAGGCAGTTTTTTTGTGCGCCGGCTTTTGCTCCTCTTGTCCGCCCGCAATCTTTTCCACTTGTCTGACGCTCAGACCTTCTTGCAAAATACGTTTATAGAGAGTTATCTGATCCGCAGGTTGCTTCACGGCAAGGATAGCACGGGCATGACCCATATCTATCTTCTTCTCCTTGATGCCCATCTGCACCTCTGCGGGCAGTCTGAGCAGACGGAGATAGTTGGCAACGGTGGCGCGTTTCTTTCCCACACGCTCCGACATGCGTTCCTGTGTCAGACTGTAATCATCCATCAGACGTTGATAGGCAAGGGCTATCTCTATGGCATCCAGATCCTCGCGTTGGATATTCTCTATGAGAGCCATCTCCATCACCTGCTCGTCTTTGGCAGTACGGATATAAGCGGGTATCGTCTCCAGACCTGCCATCTTGGCAGCTCTGTAACGACGCTCTCCCGCTATGATCAGATAATCGCCGTCACCGTTCTTTCTTAGCGTAATGGGAGAGATTACACCCAATTCCCGAATCGAGGCCGCCAACTCTTCCAGCGCCTCTTCGTCGAAGTTCCTTCGAGGCTGGTTCGGATTCGCTTTTATCTCATTCAGAGCCACCTCGTTGATAGACGACGACCCGTTGGTGTTCACATGGGTCGTATCTATCAGTGCATCAAGACCTCTGCCCAAACCTGTATTCTTCACCTTCATATTCTCTTTGTCGATTAATTTCGTGCTATGAGTTCTTTCGCCAAATCGGCATAGTTCTGCGCACCCTTCGAAGTCGAATCATAAGTCAATACCGACAACCCGTGGCTTGGAGCCTCGCTCAAACGGACATTCCGGGCTATGACGGTATTGAATACCAATGTGCCGAAATGGCGTTTGACTTCTTCATACACCTGATTCGACAAGCGCAAACGGTTGTCATACATCGTCAGAAGAAAACCTTCTATCTGTAACGACGGATTCAACTTCGACTTGATGATTTTTATCGTATTGAGCAATTTCGAAATACCTTCCAGTGCAAAATACTCGCACTGCACCGGAATAATCACGGAATCGCTCGCTGTCAGGCAGTTCACTGTTATCAAACCTAACGAGGGAGAGCAGTCTATAATCACATAGTCGTATGCATCACGTATGCCTTGCAGCATGGTTTTCAGAAGGATCTCCCTGTCGTCTATCGAGATCATCTCAATCTCTGCGCCGATCAGGTCTATATGGGAGGGCAGCAAGTACAAGTTCTCCTGATTGGTTTCCACAATGGCCTCTTTCGGGTCCGTCCCGTTCACCAGACATTCATAGATTGTAGCCTGAAGCGAACGGACATCCACGCCAAGACCCGAAGAAGCATTGGCTTGAGGGTCGGCATCAATAAGCAGGACTTTCTTTCCTTCCGCAGCAAGAGCAGCCGACAGGTTGATGGCGGTGGTCGTTTTGCCTACACCACCCTTCTGATTGGCAACAGAAATAACTTTACTTTTCATTTGTATTCCGTATTTAGTATTTTCGCGTATAAACAGACGTTTCACGCCAAGACACATTATTGGGCAAAGGTATGTATTTTTCTGCAGACCTACAAACGGCATGCAAGAAAAAGTCGTGCTGAAACAGCACACAGGGCTTGACAGTATTCGGCAAAACATTGCCTTCCCACGACATGCAAAAAACTGTATTTCCATGCACGGCACGGCTTACCGGCAACTGACAACCCGTTTGCCGCTGTTTGCCGGTTTCCGCAGCCCGTGCAAAACCGGCAGGATTCCGCAACCATGCATCACGACCCCTCAAGCCGGCCTGAAGCACCTCTGGACGGGAGATGACCTCATTTGTTTCATCCGGCTGATATGCCCGATTCGTCCAATCGGTCTCATGGGTCCAATATGCCCAATCTGCCCCTAGAACCTCTCGAACAACTAGAATGTCTATAACAACTGTCATCCAACCCTCGACGTCCCTCAAATATACTATGGTACAAAGGTCAGCGAATCTGCCCTTTCCGGCATTGTGTCGGTGCGTCAAAAATGAAGTGAGGATTTCGAATGGCGGAGATACTGTCTGAGCGTAGCAAGTTGTGTCTCCGCCGAAATCCGGGTGACTCCTGTTTTTGGCAATGCCCGACATGAAGTTTGCCTGTGAATAAAGTCTGATATAGCCCTTCTTGGAGGGAGTTGGGGAAGTCTTTTTCGTTTCTTTTCTTTTGGTCAGGCAAAAGAAAAGAAAAAACTAATCATAAGATACAATTGCAACATTCATAATATTCGTACATTTCAGACAAGAAGTGGAATAAGTTAATCTGCTCCCGCTAATGATAGCATACACACTTCCAGCCACGCATAGACCGGTCAACCTCTAAACTCATGAACAAAAATCCCCCTTTCAAAAAGGAGTTCGGCAAGCCGCCATTTTATTATGTTATTTTTTTTATGTACCTTTGCACGCTTTCTGTGCAGAGAGTATAAAGGTCTGCAGATTCTTGCAAACCAACAATATAGAAATAACGCATATGCAAAAAATCAGAAACATCGCTATCATCGCTCACGTCGACCATGGTAAAACGACATTGGTTGATAAAATGCTCTACACCGCTCACCTCTTTCGGGATAACGAACAGAAAGGTGAACTCATCTTGGATAACAACGAGTTGGAGCGGGAGCGGGGTATCACCATCTTGGCTAAGAATGTAAGCATCAACTATAAAGGATACAAAATCAACATCATCGACACCCCGGGGCACGCCGATTTCGGCGGCGAAGTGGAGCGTGTGCTGAACATGGCGGACGGCGTACTGCTTTTGGTGGACGCTTTCGAAGGACCCATGCCGCAAACACGCTTCGTCTTGCAAAAGGCACTGCAGATGAATCTCAAACCTATTGTTGTCATCAACAAGGTGGACAAACTCAACTGCCGTCCCGACGAGGTGCAGGAAGCGGTATTCGACCTTATGGTCAATCTGGATGCTACGGAAGACCAACTGGATTTCCAGACCATCTATGGTTCTGCCAAAAACGGATGGATGTCTACCGATTGGCACAAACCAACCAACGATCTTACGGCGCTCATGGATGCTATCATCGAATACATACCCGCGCCGCAGATGCTCGAAGGAACACCGCAGATGCTGATTACTTCTCTTGACTACAACCCTTATGTCGGACGTATTGCGGTCGGACGCGTACATCGCGGGACGCTTCGCGACAGCATGAATGTCACATTGGCTAAGAAAGACGGCACAATGGTAAAGACAAAAATAAAGGAGTTGCATACGTTCCAGGGAATGGGACACGTGAAAACCGACGAAGTAAAGAGCGGAGACATATGTGCCCTGATAGGAATCGACGGATTTGAGATAGGAGACACCATCTGTGATTACGAGAATCCGGAACCTCTCAAACCGATTGCCATCGACGAACCGACAATGTCAATGGTATTCACTATCAACGATTCCCCGTTCTTCGGACAGGACGGCAAATTCGTCACCAGCCGCCATATTCAGGACCGGCTGAACAAAGAATTGGAAAAGAACCTCGCTCTGCGCGTGGAACGGGGTACAGATGAGAACTCTTGGCATGTGTTCGGGCGGGGTGTCCTGCATCTCTCCGTGCTTATCGAGACGATGCGACGCGAAGGGTACGAACTGCAAGTGGGACAACCGCAAGTAATCATCAAGGAAATCAACGGAGTGAAGTGCGAACCGGTAGAGCAACTCACCGTCAACACACCCGAAGACTGTTCCGGAAAGATTATCGAATACGTATCTACCCACAAGGGCGATATGACAAAGATGGAGATGGTCAACGACCGCGTACAACTTGAGTTTACCATCCCGTCACGCGGTATCATCGGAATGCGTACCTATGTAATGAACGTATCGGCGGGAGAAGCCATCATGGCACACCGGTTCTTGGAGTTCCAACCCTACAAGGGTGAGATTACCAAACGCAACAACGGCTCGCTTATCGCAATGGAAAGCGGAACAGCCTACGCCTATGCACTCGACAAACTGCAGGACCGCGGACGGTTCTTTATCAATCCGGGAGAAGAAGTCTATGCCGGACAGGTCGTGGGCGAGAACGCAAAAGAAGGAGACATCGTAATCAATGTCACCAAGTCAAAAAAACTTACCAACATGCGTTCCAAGTCTGCCGACGACAAAGCGGTATTGCCGCCTCCTGTCATCTTCTCACTCGAAGAGGCTTTGGAATATATCAAGGAAGACGAGTACGTGGAGGTTACACCTGCCCACATGCGTATCCGGAAAATCATATTGGACGAAACGGAACGCAAACGCGCGAAACTGCGTGCCGACAACGACTGAACATAATAAGAAACTGATAAATATTTGAATCATGCAAGTAGTAAAGAAAGACATTGACCAACTCAATGCCACCTTGACGATTACTATCGAACCTGCCGACTACACGGAAAAAGTGGCAAAGCAGTTGAAGGACATTCGTCACAAGGCTAATATACCGGGATTCCGTCCCGGTATGGTACCGGCATCTCTCGTAAAGAAAATGTACGGCAAGGCTGTACTCGGAGAAGAAGTGAATAAAGCCATCAACGATGGCATTTACAACTACATCAAGGAACAGAAGTTGAACATCTTGGGCGAACCGCTCCCCAACGAAGAGGCTACGCCCGCTATCGATTGGGACAACGACGATACATTCAACTTTGCCTTCGATATAGCCCTCGCACCTGCTTTCGATGCCACACTGACGGGCAAAGATACACTCACTTTCTACGACATTGAAGTAGAAGACAAAATGGTTGACGAACAGGTAAAAGCCTATGCCGCTCGTTTTGGCTCTTACGTACCGGCTGAACAAGTGGAAGCCGATGATATGGTGAAGGGTATCCTTACCGAACAAAAGGAAGAAGGAATCCGTAAAGATGGTGCCGTGCTCTCGCCGCGCTATATGGCTGACGACAAACAGAAAGAATTGTTTGTCAATGCCAAGAAAGGCGAAGTCATCACATTCAACCCTGTGAAGGCTTACGGCAACGAAGCGGAAGTGGCTTCTATGCTGGGTATCAAGAAAGAGGAAGTAAAAGACCATGAAGGCGATTGTACTTTCGAGATAACCGAAATAACCCGCCACGAACCGGCACCTGTTGATGCCGAGTTGTTCGCAAAGGTATATGGGAAAGATGCCGTTGCCAACGAAGAAGAGTTCCGCACACGTATCCGCGAAGAGATTAAGAAGAACTTCACCGACGATGCCAACTACAAGTTCGGACTGGATGCCAAGGCTGCTGTCCTCAAGAAGATGGAAGGAATTGCGTTCCCAGATGCTTTCTTGAAGCGTTGGGTTCTTGCAACCAACAGCAATCTGACTCCGGAAAAACTTGACGAGGAGTATCCCGCCATGCTTAATGAACTTCGTTGGAATCTCGCTGTGGATCAATTGGCAGAACATTTCTCCGTTAAGATTGAGAAAGAAGACATCGAAGCCTATGCCAAGGAAATTACCCGCATGCAGTTTATGCAGTACGGACTGGCCGGCGTGGACGATGCCATCCTTACTCAGTATGCCAACGAGATGCTCAAGAAAGAAGATCAGTTGCGTAGCATTGCA
>JBNMIS010000057.1:0-12583 GCA_050873385.1 Bacteroidales bacterium
CACAGGGAAAGAGCCGTACAAAGTGATTTCGCTGGTGGACAATCTCGCCATCTCGGGCAGTTACAACTTTCTGGCAGATTCCATGAAAGTGAGCAACTTCCGCGTGCAACTGCGGCTGAAGTTGCCCCTCAATTACACACTGAACCTGTCGGGCGAGTTTGACCCTTACATGTACGGACTCACCGCATCGGGCACTCCCGTGCGTATCAACAAATTCTACTGGAGCAACGGAAGATTTCCCCATTTCAAAGGGACGAGCACTTCGTTCAGTTACACTTTCAACAACGACACATTCCGCAAATGGTTCGGCAAAAAGACCAAGAATGACACCTCAGACAATACGGAACAAGGAGACGGAACCGAAGAACAGCCAGCAGACAGCAGGAAGAAACAACAAAGCCATGACGAGGTGGAGAACGGATACGTGAAGGCCGAGATACCCTGGAGCCTTTCGATCAACTACACTGTACGTTACGGAGAGAGCAACGTGTTCGACTACAAGAAGATGTACTACAAGATGCAATGGACACACAACCTGTCATTTCAAGGTTCAATAGGTTTCGGAAAGGGTTGGAAAGTGACAGCCACCACATCGTACGACTTCAAGGCAAAGCAGTTCTCCTATACGAACTTCAACATCACACGCGACCTGCACTGCTGGAGCATGACGGCAAGCGTGGTTCCTTTCGGTCCGTACAAGAGTTATACATTCCACATCGGAGTAAACGCCAGCATGCTGGCAGACCTGAAGTATGACAAATCGAGCGCAGAAAGCACGAACAAGCGTGTGGACTGGTGGTAAGCAGAAAAAGAAACAATAACAATAAAAGACAGAGAATTATGGTAGAAAACGAGAAGGTAGTGAAGGTTATTTATGACCTTTACGTGGACGGACAGAAAGCAGGCACGGAAGAACTGATGGAACGTGCCACGGAAGATCATCCACTGGTATATTGCCACGGAGAGAACATGATGCTCCCGAAGTTTGAAGAGGGACTAGCAGGCAAAGAAACAGGGGACAGTTTCGATTTCCGCATTCCCTGCGAGGATGCCTATGGCGAATATGACACGGAAGGAGTTTTAACCTTGGGCAGAGAATTGTTCGAAGTGGACGGCAAATTGGACGAGGAACGCGTGTACGTAGGCAATGTAGTACCGATGACAACGGTTGACGGGCAGATTGTGAACGCACAGGTAGTGGAAATCACAAACGACAAAGTCACCATTGACCTGAATCACCCGTTGGCAGGAGAGAATCTGCATTTCGTGGGCAAGATTCTGGAGATACGCGATGCCAGCGAAGCCGAACTGAAAGCGATACGAAACAGAGGGTGCCATTGCGGCTGCAACGGCGACAAACAATGCGGAGGGTGCGACGGAGAACAAGGCTGCGGTTCATGCTCCAACGGCTGCGGCGAATAGAAGAAACACGAAACAATCATTTACTCAAAACAAAAAACATATGGCGAATATTTTGGCTATAGTGGGTCGTCCCAACGTAGGGAAATCGACCTTATTCAACCGGTTGACCCGTACGAGACGGGCTATCGTGAACGAGCAAGCCGGTACGACACGCGACCGTCAGTACGGGAAAAGCGAATGGAACGGCAAAGAATTTTCCGTGATAGACACAGGCGGCTGGGTTGTCAATTCAGACGACGTGTTTGAAGGAGAGATACAACGGCAAGTGAACACCGCCATTTCGGAATCGGACGTCGTCCTGTTTGTAGTGGACGTAAACGAAGGAGTTACAGACTTCGACATGGAAGTGGCTCACCTGCTGCGCCAGGCGGGCAAACCTGTGGTATTGACAGCCAACAAGGTGGACACTTTTGACATGCAGTACGGTGCTTCGGAGTTCTACAAACTTGGATTGGGCGAGCCCTTTATCCTATCAGCCATCAACGGCTTAGGGACAGGGGAACTGTTGGACGAGATTGTGTCGCGTTTCAACCCAGACACACCGGACGAGACGGAAGAAGAACTGCCGCGTTTTGCCATTGTAGGGCGACCGAATGCAGGCAAGTCGTCGATAGTCAACGCATTGATAGGCGAAGACAGAACCATCGTCACGGATATTCCCGGCACGACACGAGACTCCATCTATACGCGCTATAACAAGTTCGGCAAAGAGTTTTATCTGGTTGACACGGCCGGCATAAGAAAAAAGGCCAAAGTGAACGAAGACCTGGAATACTACTCCGTGGTCCGCAGCATACGAGCCATTGAAAACTCGGACGTATGCATATTGATGATAGACGCCACGAGAGGAATTGAAAGTCAAGATTTGAACATATTCTCCATTATCCAGAAAAACAAGAAGGGACTTGTGGTATGTGTAAACAAATGGGACTTGATAGAAAGCAAAACGAATGCCGACATCAAACACTTTGAGACTGCTATCCGCGAGAGACTGGCACCTTTCACGGACTTTCCGATCATCTTTGCTTCTGCTATCACCAAACAACGGATCTACAAAGTGATGGAGACAGCACTGGCAGTATATGAGAACAAACAACGGAAGGTCCCGACTGCCAAACTGAATGAGAAATTCCTGCCTTTGATCGAGAATTATCCACCCCCAGCCAACAAGGGGAAATACATCAAGATAAAATATGTGACACAACTTCCAAACACACAGATTCCGACCTTCGTATTCTTTGCCAACCTGCCTCAATATGTGAAAGAGCCGTATCGGCGCTTTCTCGAGAACAAGTTGCGGGAATGGTGGGACTTCTGCGGAACACCCGTGAGCATATTCATACGGCAGAAATAAAAGACTTACATTGCAAGAAACAATCGTCCCTCCACTCTGCAGAGCGGAGGGACGATTGTTTTGTTTGTTACGCAAAGGCGAACGGCTCTCAGACCGTATCCATGAAACTCCTTTGCACCTTATTGAAAACCATTATACCAAGCGTAAGCAACACGACCATAAACAAGAAACTATATCCCAACGTCAGCCAAGAAAACTGTCCGACCCCAAGCATACCATACTTGAAAGCCTCAATGATTCCCGTAAGAGGATTCAGCGACATGAGCAAATGCAGTTTAGGATTGGTAATGGTTGAAAGAGGATAGATGACCGGCGTTGCGTACATCCAAAGCGAGACAAAGAAAGAAAGCAAGAGTTGCAAATCGCGATACTTGGTAGTAAGCGAGGAAAAGAGTATTCCGAAGCCCAAAGCCAATCCCGCCTCGACAAGCACCAACACAGGCAGCAGCAAAACATACCAATTGGTGTGAATGGCAACGGGAGTGAACAACTGGTAATAGACATACACAACGAGGAACAATCCAAACTGAATGAGGAAACGCACCAGATTGCTGATGACATCGGAGAGGGGAACAATCAGGCGCGGGAAATAGACCTTGCCAAAAATACTTGCATTCGTCACGAAAGTATTGCTTGTCTTCGTGAGGCAATCAGCAAAATACTGCCAAAAGCAGATACCTGCCAAATAGAACAAAGGCTGAGGAAGACCGTCGGTGGAAATCCCTGCTATTCCGCCAAAGACAACCATATACATGACCGTTGTCATGAGAGGCTGTATCAGGAACCACAACGGTCCCAATATTGTCTGCTTATACTGCGTGATAATATTGCGCTTGACAAAGAGCGTACACAAATCACGGTATTGCCACAATTCACGAAAATTGATGTCAAAAAGATTATTCCGAGGTTTAATAACAGTCGTCCAATTATCCATAACGAATGCAAAGGTATGGAAAAAAACTTTTTCGCGCAAAACTATTGCTGTATGCAAATTGTTTTTCGTATCTTTGCAGCGACCTATGGGTTTATAAATACTTGTTAAAGCATCATTACCGGCTTCCTTCAGCCTCGTTGAAACGAATGAGACAGTGTGCCGGAGAGATCTGTTTAGACAGGTTTTATACAACGGCAGAGGGCATATTGTCTAATTAGCGGAACAGCACATTTATGATGGAAGAAAACAAAATGGTTCAAGAAGAACCATCGGTAGCACCTCAGACAAACCAAGTTTCTGAGGAGAACGTAAACGAAACAAAAAAAGCACAAGAAGACTCAAGCAAAGAGGAACTTGTGGAACAACTCAAAGCATTGCTTGAGCAGCCTACCGACGAGATAAAAGAAAAAGTGGAGCAACTCAAAGTGAAGTTCTATCGTCTGTGCGCCCAAGAACAGACCTCCATCCGAGACGCGAAAGAAGAACTGAAAGAGAGTCTGGAAGATTATGCGCCCGTAGTGGATGAAATAGAGCAGAACTTCCGCCAATTGCTGGCAATATACAAACAGAAAAAGGCAGAAATGCATGCAAAAAGAGAGGCTGAAATGCAGCAAAACAAACTGCGCAAGGAGAATATCATTTCTCAAATGCGTACACTCTCGGAAAGCGAAACGGCAGATGTGAGCGGCAGTATAAAGCAAGTGAGAGAACTGCAGCAGGAATGGAAGTCGATCGGCGCCGTACCTCCGCAGGATGCGACCGCACTAACAAAAGAATATAATCTGTATCAAGAGCGGTTCTATGATCTGGTAAAGATAAACAACGAGTTGCGGGAATATGACTTCAAGAAAAACTTAGAAGCCAAGACCGCATTGTGCGAGCAAGCAGAGGCATTGCAGGAACGGCCCGACATCGTAGAGGCATTCCGGCAACTACAGATGCTGCACGAACAATGGGCAAACATCGGTCCTGTGGCTCGCGAAGAAAGAGAGGCGCTTTGGAACAGATTCAAAGAAGCATCCACCATCATAAACAAGCGTCATCAGGATTATTTTGAGCAACTGCACCGTCAAGAGGACGAGAACCTGCAAAAGAAACAGGCTATCATAGAGACAATCAGACAACTGGACATCAACGAACTCACAACAAGCAAAATGTGGGAAGATGCCAATGAGAAAATTTTATCCTGGCAAAACGAATGGCGGACAATAGGATTTGCCCCAAAGAAAGCAAACCAGAAAATCTATGACGAATACCGGGAACTCTGTAATTCGTTCTTTGCTGCCAAGACGGCTTTCTATAAGGGCGTAAGAAACACTTTGAACGAGAACCTGAAGAAGAAACAAGAATTGCTGGAAAAGGCAGAAAAACTGAAGGACAGCAAGGAATGGAAAACCGCTACGGCAACTTTTGTACAACTGCAGAAAGACTGGAAGACCATTGGACCTGTTGCAAGGAAATATTCTGACGATCTGTGGAAGAGATTCACCACGGCATGTGATTATTTCTTCGAACAAAAGAAAGCAGAAGAACAAGGGCAACACACCGAAGAAAAGGAAAACCTGCAAAAGAAGCAAGATATTCTGAAGGAGATTGAAGAAATAGCCGTAGGAGAATCCACGGAAGAAACATTAACCCGTCTGAAAGAACTGATGGCCCGCTACGGTTCCATAGGTCATGTACCTTTCAAGGACAAAGACAAGTTGTACAAACGTTTCCGCACAGCATGTGACAGGATATTCGACCAACTTCACATTGACGAACGCAACAGGCGCATTGATGAATTCAGCAAAGAAATGGAGACAAAAGACAACAACTCCCTGCTGGTTGATCGTCGTCGTTTGGTTAGACAATATGAAGCACTGCAGCAAGAGATCAAGACTGCAGAGAATAATATATTGTTCTTCACGGCACAATCGAAGAAATCAAACGGATTGCTCAACGAAATGCAGAAGAAGATAGATGGGCTGCATCGACAACTCACCGACCTTGAAGCCAAGATAAACCTTATTGACTCACACTTACAATAAGCGACAATGCCTCTCATTGAGTATAAAAACGTTGAGATACATCAACAAGAACAGGTCGTCTTACATGATGTGAATCTGACTATTGACAGAGGAGAATACGTCTATCTGTTAGGAAGGGTGGGCTGCGGAAAATCCACACTGATGAAGACTTTTTATGCAGAATTGCCTATCGCTGCAGGAGAAGCGCACTTCCTGGACTACGACCTGACGCATCTACACCGGAAACAAATACCTTATCTCAGACGGAGAATCGGCGTGGTATTCCAAGACTTTCAACTACTTACGGATCGTACTGTGGAAGAAAATCTTCTGTTTGTACTGAGAGCAACCGGCTGGAAAGACAAACGGATCATGTGCAATCATATAGAGGAAATCCTGCAGCAGGTCGGTATGGAGAACAAACGCTATAAAATGCCGCATCAACTCTCTGGCGGAGAACAACAAAGAGTCGTTATCGCACGCGCCTTGCTCAATTCGCCCGAAGTAATTTTAGCAGACGAACCAACCGGCAATTTAGACGCTGAAACAGGGGAAGAAATTATGGATTTGCTGTATGGCATTCGTCAGTCGGGCACTACCATCGTGATGTCAACCCACAATTCGCATTGGGTGGAGCAATACCAGGGAAGGCAACTGCATTTCTCCGACGGATACATCACGGAATAATAAGTTCAATATAAGCACTATACCTATATGAAAAAGGCTATACCATTCCTCTTCGCTATTTTAACGCTGTTGGTTTCGTGCGGGGAAAACAGTTTGAAGAAACAATACGCCGCCCTCAATAGCAGGATTGAATCAGAGATCAATGAAGCAACATCTTTTGAGGAGAAAGATTCTTTGATTACAGAGTTCAAGCAGCAGGCATATACATTACTCTGCCAAAACATGGGAAAAGAGTACAGTGACTCCGTCTTTATGGACATTTTCTATATGCTGAGTAGCGAAGAACAAGACACATTGTTCAGCCTTATGCCGCAGCAGATGAAAGAAAAGGAAGATATTGCAGCCTGCTACAAGTCGTTTGTTGCACAGCAGGAAACATCCATAGGATGTCCGTATAAAGACATTCAGGGATTGGACTTGCAAGATGTGCCTTTTGCGTTGAGTTCGATGATTGGACAAACCGACTATGTATTGGTTGACTTTTGGGCTTCATGGTGCGGACCATGCAGAAGGCTTCTTCCAAAACTAAAGTCCATATACGCCGGACTACCCGAAGGCAGATTGTCCGTCTTGGGAATAAGTTGCGACAGGGATCTGAATGCTTGGAAACAAACCATTGAGAAAGAGCAATTGCCTTGGAAACAAATCCGTGACACGGACTCTGCTCCCTACAATCCGTTTGATACCTACGGAGTGGTTTCTATCCCGACCACCGTTTTGATTGATTCTGCAGGTACCATCATCGCTCGCAACCCTTCCGAAAACGAACTCAAGGTTTTGCTTCAGTAGTTGTTGTCTTCCACAGATGTACCAGACGGCAACTTGCATGATACATCCGTCTGCGATGCTGTATGGAACTGGCATTAAACCTTCTGGGAAGTATTTCTTTGCAAACGACGGACTATGCTCAAAGAAGGAACAACTGCAAAGAGAGGATAGGTCTTATTGTTTCTTGACCGGCTTTGCAGCGGACAGCGCCACACATGGTATCTGCACCGGACTCTGATCTACAATGCAAAAAAGAGTGAATGACAAATAACTATCATGTCGCAGTATTTATCTGTCTTCAACCGACTCGCGAAACCAACCCAAAGAGTATTGAAAGACAATGCTCGGAACCGTCAAAAGAAACCTTTCGTCTTTGTTCCATGCCGTGATGCCGGTACTTCTGTCTCCGGAACGGACCATAAACCTCTAACCATCGTTTCAGTATGATTCATTCAGCCTCTTTTGTAATTTCAAGCCCCGATGTAATGCGGTGTCCGGAATCAGCACTGCCCGAGTATGCTTTCATCGGGAGAAGCAATGTGGGAAAATCTTCTCTCATCAATAGTCTTTGCAGACAGAAAGACCTTGCCAAGACCTCTGCCAAACCGGGGAAGACACTTCTTATCAATCATTTCCTTATTGACGAAGCATGGCATTTGGTCGATCTTCCCGGTTATGGATATGCCAAAGCAGGAAAAACGCAACGGGAAAATCTGCGTCGGATGATTGAACGCTATTGCTTGCTGCGTTCGCAGTTGGTGTCCCTCTTTGTTCTGGTGGATGCCCGCCACGAACCACAAACCATTGACACCGCTTTTATGCAGTGGCTGGGAGAAAACGGCATTCCGTTTGCCATTGTTTTCACCAAAGCCGATAAACTGACGAAAACGCAATTGCAGCAAAACATTGAGACATACAAGCAGCAACTTCTGCAGACATGGGAAGAATTGCCTCCCTGTTTCATCACTTCCGCCGAAAAACACACCGGGTGCGAAGAACTGTTGAACTATATAGAAAGAATCAACGTCTCCTTGAAATGAAATCGTTCCTTAAAGTATCAGCCCTTCTGCTGTCTGCCGCGTGCATCCTGTGCTGCACCCGTACTCCGGACAGAAAACAAATAGAGACAGGCAACCGATATGCACGCGGTTTCTCCCTTGCTCCGCAAAAAGGTTATACGGAGGCTGTCGTTTACAATCCGTGGCAGGACAGTTGCGTGATGCAACGTTTTTTCCTCATCAGAGATACAACGGTCTCCACGCCCTCCGATGGTATCAGGTTGCAAGTCCCGTTGCAGTCTGTAGCCACCACGTCCTGCACACAAATAGGTTTTCTTTCTGCGCTCAATAGTCTTCCGTTGGTTAAGGGGATAGCAAGCCCCGAATTGGTATTCACTCCTCTGCCCCATTCCGGCTGGGTCAATATCGGCGATGCCATGCAACCGCAGGTGGAACGTATCATGCTTGCCGGACCTGAGATAATATTCATGACGGCCTATCAGGACATGGACAAACTGCAAAACGCCTTCTCCGGTCACAATATCACACCTGTCTATATCAATGAGTGGA
The DNA here is from genome assembly GCA_050873385.1 of Bacteroidales bacterium. Taxonomy (GTDB): domain Bacteria; phylum Bacteroidota; class Bacteroidia; order Bacteroidales; family Paludibacteraceae; genus Colicola. The sequence continues at coordinate 8,743 of JBNMIS010000057.1, forward strand.
CAGAACAACATCCTTTGGCGCGGGCAGAATGGATACGTTTCTTTGGAGCATTGTTAGGGAAAGAGACGGAAGCCGACAGCATCTTTTGTGCAGTCGAAAAACAATACCTTCATTTGGCTGACTCCGTGAAAGAACACCTGCCGGAAAGACGAACCCTTCTCACGGGAAGCGACTTTCGGGGAACGTGGTATATGCCTACTGGCAACACATACATGGGTGTGCTCTTCATGGATGCCGGTGCCGGCTATTACTATCAAAACAGGACCGAGAGCAAGAGCCTCCCTCTTTCGGAAGAAGAAGTACTCCTCCGTTTCAAAGATGCCCGGGTATGGGTCGGCTGCAATGCACATTCTCTCAACGAATTGGCACAAATCGACTCCAAGCACACTTTGTTCCGTGCCTATAGGGAAGGACAAGTGTTCAACTTCTATAAGCGCTCCACGCCGGCAGGAGGCAACGATTTCTGGGAAACGGGTGTCACACACCCCGAACTGATTCTTCGGGACTTGATATATATATGCCACCCTGATACATCATGCGTCCTGGATAGTCTACTGTATTTTAGTGAACAACTACGATGAACCTTCTCTTTATCAACGATACCGCAACTGCTGACATCCGGTATCAGTATGCCGAATACCTTGCACAGACCCTCAATAAGGAATTCCTCGCCGTAACATCGGTTGAAGGCGACTACGACGAGTATATCGAAGAAAACAATGTGGACATCCTCTGCATTGCATGCCATAGCGGTAAACGCGTCCTGCAACACTATCTCAACGCTTGTCGGACTCTGCGTATCCCGTATCTTTTCCTTACGGACATACAGCACCCTGTTCCTTCTCTTCGGCATATTCTCATGCCCGTTTCCATGTTGGAGGAAGAAGTCCACAAGGGACAGATATGCGCTCATCTTGCACGTGCGACAGGGGCTTCGGCAACCCTTCTGCAAGCCAAAGACTATGGTTCCAAAGCCTTACGGAACGTGCAGAAGATTGAAACGCTCCTGGACAAATTCAATCTCTCTTGCCAAACCGTAATAGCAAAAAAAGATTCTTTTCACGTCACCGAAGAAAGTTGCGACCGGCAGCGTGAACTGCATGCCGATATGATTATCCTCACTGCCTCGCGCGACTATGGGTTGGACGACCTTTTCTTTGGACCTCCCGAACGGAAAGTCTTGCAACGGAGCACCGTGCCCGTCATGTTGCTCAATCCGCGTGGCGACCTCTATTCTCTTTGCGACTGACCTGCTTCTTCGTGCCTATACCCTTTTGGTTCAGGATGGCTTGGTAGGTTCTGGCATAGCGGGCGTGTTCCGCATAAGTCGAGGAAAAGTGGTGCGTACCGTCAAATTCCGTACTTGCACACATGTACAGATAATTGTGTTTCGCAGCGTGTAGGACGGCATCAAGCGTACTTGCGCGTGGTATGCGTATAGGGCCGGGAGGCAACCCCTTGTGTTTGTATGTATTGTAAGGTGAATCATACTGCAAATGTTCGTATAAGATTCGTCGCAGTGTGAAATCCTGCAAGGCAAACTTGACGGTCGGACAAGCCTGCAACGGCATACCCGAACGCAGACGGTTCAAATACAGACCTGCAATGACAGGATATTCTTCCTTTTTGTTTGTCTCCTCTTCTATGATGGATGCTATGATGCTCACCTCTGCAGGAGACAATCCCAGGGCTTTCGCTGCTTCCAGACGGGCGGAGGTCCAGAAGTGTTCGTACTCTCGGTACATGCGGGCAAACAATTGATCGGCAGAGATTGTCCAAAACACTTCGTAAGTATTGGGTAGAAACATACTGACCGCCGTTTCTTTGCTCAGCCCGTACTGACTCATGAAACTGTCACTCTCCAGTCGGGTTATAATACTCAACGAGTCTGTCAGTAACTGCTGCGACAGTCTGTGTGCCAACTGTTCCCGTGTCCGTATATTGTTGAACGACAATTCCACGGGTGTCTGTTCTCCGCCGCGAAGACGTTTCAGAAAAGTATAGTTTCCTTCCCGTATCGGAATTCTGTAACAACCCGTACGGGGACGCTGGAAGTGCATCAGCCGGGCATGAAATTTCAATACCCTGACAGTCGCAATGTCATAATTTTCCTCCACAGTCTGCAATACGCTGTCCAAAGTGGCGTTGGGATATACATACAGCAGATGTTCTTTTCCGTCTTTGCTTTCTATATTGTTTGTGCTCAGTCGGTAATACTGTTCCGCTGCCAATCCTGCACACAACAGTATCACAGCCGAAACCGCTCCGGTTATATACTTCTTTGTTTTTGTTTTCATATCTCTTTCTTTGTGCTGGCACATTCTTTCGGTTGCCTTTTCTTGCAACGTGTTTTGTCGGTGCACACTCGGCAAAGGTACAAACATTTTCCCGCACTGCAAGATACCGGAACGCTACATTCTTCATTCCTGTTGCTTCTTCCGTCCGTTTTATGTACTCGTTAACGTTTTTTTCACGGCCGGCTTTCTGTTACCCGACTCTCGCTTTCTTCCGACCTCGGTTCTATAATATCTTGCCGAGTGCCATACCGCCCGTCAAGCCGACCTCATCGACCCCTGGAGCACCCCTCGTTGAGATGATGCTTATCCAAAAACGCGAATTCATAAAATGGAAAATGATCCCCCTCTTTGAGGAGGTCTGGGGAAGTGATTCCTCTCCTGCGGAGAACTTTGGGGAACCTGCCCCCTCTGATTTCACAAATAATTTGTTTCCCGCTTGCCATATTGGAACAAATGTTGTACATTTGCAAAGTGGGGTGCAATACGTGAATGTTATGCATCGCCCGCGTAACTGACAAATATACAAAAACAAAACACTATACCAATATGAAATTTTCCGTATCAAGTAACAAGTTGCTTGCATGTATGCAGGCACTCACGCGAGTGGTAGCCGCTAAGAGTAGTCTTACTATCCTTGAGTCTGTATTGTTCGAATTAGAGGGCAACCGACTGACATTGACCGCTTCCGACAGCGAAACAACATTGCGGACAAGCATCGAAGTAGAGAATGCAGAGGGTGCAGGACGTGTCGGGTTTGGAGCGCGTCTGTTGCTTGAGACACTCAAAGAACTGCCCGATCAGGCTCTGACGTTCGATATCAACGACCAGAACTTCGGGCTTAACATCTATAGCAACAATGGTAACTACAGTTTCGTAGGGGTTAACGGCAACGATTATCCCGAGATGCCGTCCGACTCCGAAAACAGCAAAACTTTCACGTTGGACGCTTCTGTCTTGCTCGCTGCACTCAACAAAACAGTTTTCTGCACGGGAGACGACGAATTGCGCCCGGTCATGAATGGTATCTATTTCGACCTCACCACCGAACGTTCAACCGTTGTGGCTACCGATGCACACCGCCTCGTACGCTATATCAATGCAAACATCCATGTTGATGCACCTTGCAATTTCATCTTGCCAAAAAAGCCGGCTCTGCTGTTGCGTACACTCCTGGCAAAAGAAGAAAATGAAGTACAGGTGACTGTGAACGAAAAGAATGTCCGGTTCACGTTCGGAGAGACCATCGTGGTTTGCCGGCTCATCGAGGGACGGTTCCCAAACTATAATGCCGTCATTCCGCAAAACAACCAGAACAAACTGACCGTCGATCGTATCACATTGCTCAATGCCGCCAAACGTGTGGCTATATTCTCCAACCAGGGAACCGGATTGATCAAGTTATCTATCGAAACCGACAAGATACATATCTCATCGCAGGACATCGATTTCTCCACGTCAGCGGAAGAAACAATCACTTGCGACTACAAAGGCACACCCATGAACATCGGTTTCAAGTCGCCGTTCTTGATTGAGATTCTCGGAGC
>JBNMIS010000058.1:0-12131 GCA_050873385.1 Bacteroidales bacterium
GCATGTCGTATTCAATTATCCGTACATAGATGAAGACTTCCCCGAGTTCAGTTCCGAAGGTTATACGCAGGTAAATTTCAATGATGCCAACTGTGCCGACAGGCACCACCGTTTGGCTGTCCGTCTTGCCGTGGATGCACGAGAGTAGGCAATTTCTTTCGTACCCGTCGACGGAATTAATCTGAGAAACGAGTACCAGCATGTCAGTAACTTTTCAGATTAATTCCGCCAACGGGTATGTTATAATTTAATACAGACACAGGATCAGAATCCGTGTTATGAGAGAACCGGTCTGATTGGACGAAAGAGCCAAACAGGAAAGACATGGCACGGGCGAGTTGACCCCTATTTGCATAACCGCAAATAATCCATTACCTTTGCCGTCCACTATTGACAACATAACATACTATGAAAAGACAATTACTATCACTTCTTATCGGCTGCTTATCCATTACTCTCCATGCAGCCCAAACAACCTACACTTTTACGGCAAAAGACTGGAGTTCGAAAGTAGGAACCGTTCAGACGGACGGCAAGACAGACGGCTGGGAATCCCTGAAAGACGGACAGAGTTTCCAAACCGGCTACGAAACCCCACAAGGCATCGCATCGAGAGGCATACAGGTGACAAAGAAAGGAACGGGTGCATCCGCCCAATCTGTCGTAACATTCACCGACGTGCGCAAAATAGTGCTCAACTACTGCACCAACAACAAGACCGGCAAAGGGAATATCGTTGTATGGATAGGGGACAATGATTCCATAGTGAACAACATAGAATCACCGTCCGACAACGGAAGCATCAACAGAGAAACGGAAATAGAAATTCCCTCACCACAGACCGGGAAAATCCGCATCAAAGCAAACTGCACGGAAAACAGCATCTATATCCACCAACTGACCATCAAGGCTTCCAACGCGAGTCCTTCGGTGGGCGGCATCAGCAGAACCACTTTCCAACTCGTGACCAACACCAACCAACTCAACGACGGCGACGAAGTGATGATAGGCATATCTTCCGCTGCCCAGAACTACGTGATGGGCGTGTTCAACGATGCCGTCAGCCGCAACAACATCCATGCCCTCCGTGCCACGTACTCCGAGGACCGCAACACAGTGGACGAAATAGCCGATGCGGTCTATACCCTCCATACCGAGAGCAATGAGGAGGGAGCGGTTTCCTATATGCTGCAAGACTATACGGACTGGTATATCGTGGCCAGCGGCGGCAATCCGAACAAAGGCAACAACAACTACCTCACGGCATGGGACTTGGCAGACAGTCCTTCTTACGGGCGTTTCGGCTACTGGACCATTACCCTGAGCGAAGACGGAAACGCCACCCTGCTCAACCAAGGTTCTTCACGCAGCAATCTGCTGCAATTCAACTACAACGGGGGAACTCCTATCTTCGCCTGCTACCCTACACTTTCACAGACGGCAGTATCCATCTATCGCAGGATTGCTCTCCCCGCGGATAACGAGCCCTACATACAGCCGGCTTTTGTCAATTTCGGTACAGCGTTGCTTACCCAAGAAACTGTGAGCGGAAACACCACGATAGAAATCAACGCCATCAACCTGAAAGAAGACATCAGCGCCTCCCTGAAAGACGGTTCGATATTCACGCTTGACAAAACCGCGCTTGACCGAGACGGCGAGCAACTCGCCATCTCCTACAAAGCATCCGAGACAGGCATCTATCGTGACACCATTGTACTCCAAAGCGGTTCAACCACTTCAGAAGTACCCATTCTGCTCCGTGTGGAACAACTGCTCACAATTGCACAGGCAAAAGAACTACAAGACCTGACAACTTGTTGGCTGGGAGAAGTGGTGGTAACCAAAAAGTATGACAAATATATCTTCGCAGAAGACAACACCGGCTCCATACTTATCTTCGACGGCAGCAACCTATACGGGAAAGGCATAGAAAACGGATACCGCCTGCAGGGAGTTACGGGCAAAGTACAGAACTACTACGGCAACCCGAGTCTGAATCTCTCCGCAGCGTTCACCTCACGCAAAGGCGAGACGTGCCAACCCGCCGAACTATCAGCTGCCCTCAGCGAGGAGGACGCCTGCCGCTATATAATCGTCCGCAACACTACTTTCACGGAAGACGGGAAATGCCTTACAGGAGGCATCCCCACGCCACTATACGCATTATTCGGTTCGCTTCCGACCGTGACAACAGGGACACATTATGACGTTGCAGCCATTGCCTATAATTACAACGGAATGGTGCTATGCCCAATATCCGTCACGGAAACAGGGACTGCCGTCACAGACATTCCATTGCCAGATATGTTCCATTGGGAGAACGGCATACTCTTCAACCCGCGAAGCATCAGACTGAGTGTCTATTCCGCATCGGGCGCATTGCTTCACACAACAGACGAAGACCTCGACACCACGCAATGGAGCAACGGCGTTTATATCGTCAGGACAGAAACAAACGAGACACTCAAACTGATTGTACAATGAGACCTATCCGCATAGGGATACTCGGGGCAGAATCTTGCGGAAAGTCCACTCTCGGCACAGCCCTTGCACAGGAACTCAAAGGGACCTACGTAGCCGAATACGCCCGCGACTACGTAGGTTCCCTGACACGCCCTTATACCTATGAAGATGTTGTCCACATAGCCCACAAACAATGTGAACAACTCACCGACCCCTACTCCACCGACCTGGTGTTTTTTGACACGGAACTGATCATTACAAAAGTATGGTTTATGCACAAATACGGGAAGTGCCCTCCGTTTCTCACAGAGATGCTGGCACACTATCCTATTCATTTTGCCTTGCTATGCGACTGCGACCTTCCTTTTGTGTATGACCCTCTGCGAGAAAACCCCGACTTACGACAGGAACTGACGAACCAATACCAGCAGGAACTTGAACGATACCATATCCCATACGCCATCGTCAGAGGACACAATGAAATGCGTTTACAATCGGCCTTACAAGCCCTTCGCACCGCCGCTCTATTGTAAATTCACTATTTTTTTCACAAAAACATTTGGAGGATTTCCAAAGAAGCATTACCTTTGCAGTCGCTTTTGCAGAAAGGTCCGTCGGCAAGCGACGTCTTTTGCGACAGCGATATTGCCTAATGGTGTAATGGTAGCACTACAGATTCTGGTTCTGTCTGTCTGGGTTCGAGTCCTGGTTAGGCAACACATTTGAAAACATCCTGCAGAGCACAAACGGCTCGAAAGAACACTTTTTCCTTTTTTTTTACAATACACATTTGCAAGCGTGACGTTTCACATCGCGCCGATGCTGTTGTTATCATGTACAACTAAACTATCTGTTGCAGACGCAATAGATACGCAACCGGGATACAGACATAACAAAAAAGAGAGACACTTTATATGTCTCTCTTCTGTGGTGCCAACGGGAATCGAACCAGTGACACAAGGATTTTCAGTCCTTTGCTCTACCAACTGAGCTATGGCACCAACATGCAACGATTTCTCAATTGCGGCTGCAAAGGTACCACTTTATTTTCATTCTCACAAGCAGACAATCATCTTTTTTCTTTCAGCAAACAGAAAACAGACTTTGACAGGGATGCGCGAACAGACATAAGACACTGATTCATATAGCACTTCATCATTATACCACATCCACTTGCGGAACATCATTATTTTTCATAACTTTGCGAGCAAGAATGCTGTAAACAAAAGACAACGACTACTATGGCACGTACAGAGATTTCAACAATGGGTGAGTTCGGACTCATCAAACATCTTACCGAAAAAATAGTTCCAAAACAGCCCTCAACCCTCAAAGGAACAGGAGATGATGCCGCCGTGATGAACTTCGGCGACAAACGGGTACTGATGACCACCGACATGCTACTGGAAGGTATTCATTTCAACCTGGAATATGTACCCCTGAAGCACCTCGGCTACAAAGCCGCAGTAGTCAATTTCTCGGACATCTATGCCATGAACGGGACTCCTACACAGATAACAGTGTCTCTGGGTATAAGCAAACGTTTCGCAGTAGAAGATCTGGAAGAACTCTATGCGGGCATCCGTCTTGCCTGTGAGCGATACGGAGTTGATTTAGTAGGAGGAGACACCTGTGCTTCGATGACAGGATTGACCATTTCCATCACCTGCCTCGGTACGGCAGCCGAAGAGGATATTGTCTATCGCAACGGTGCAAAACCGAACAATCTCATCTGCGTATCGGGAAACTTGGGCACCGCCTACATGGGTCTGCAACTCTTGGAGCGCGAGCGCATCGTGATGCAAGCCAACGACAAAGCCACCCCCGCCTTCGAAGGACGCGAATACCTGCTGGAACGGCAACTCAAGCCCGAAGCACGCCGCGACATCATAGAAGCCCTTCGCAAAGCAGGAGTGAAACCAACTGCCATGATGGATATATCAGACGGATTATCGTCGGAACTGATGCACATATGCCACCAATCGGGTGTCGGTTGCGCCGTTTATGAAGACAAGTTGCCGATTGACTATCAAGCAGCGGCATTGGCAGAAGAAATGAACCTTAACATCGTGACCTGCGCTCTCAACGGCGGCGAGGACTACGAACTGCTCTTCACCTGCGACATCAATGACTATGAGAAACTTATCCCTATTGACGACCTTTATATCATCGGACATATTACCAAACCCGAATATGGCATGAACCTCGTGGGACGCAACGGAGAAGAACTCGCGCTCAAAGCACAAGGTTGGAGCGCTTTTACGCCAAAGGAATAAGTTGGCACTACCAGCCATTATCTTGATATGACCGAATTTGACTACTACATACAGCAGGGCGAACCCTCGCAACGCGAGAAAGCGGAGGCGTGGGCTATTGCCATCGGTCTGCAAGACGTGGACGGGCTGAAGCCTTCGCAATATCTCCGCGACACTGCCAAACGGCATATCAAGGGGAATATCAGCATCAAAGACGCACAACGATTGGTACACTCCTACTATCAATCGAAGACCACGCGTACAGCCGATGACGATGAGCAATTTGAAGCCGATTCCGTAGCTGCAAAGATTACGGAACTGCTGGAAAGCAATACGGTAGGTTTTACTTTGCAAGGCTATTTGGCTATACACAAACATCTATTCACAGGCGTGTACAAGTTTGCAGGACGCATACGCGACTACAACATCACAAAGAAAGAATGGGTACTTAGAGGTGACACGGTCAGTTACCTGAATTATATGGATATACGCTCTGCCATAGAATATGACCTTGAGCAGGAACGGGCATTCAGTTACAAGGGATTGTCGCAAGACGAAATCATTGCCCATATTGCACGTTTCACGGCGGGACTATGGCAGATACATGCTTTCGGTGAGGGGAATACCCGCACAACTGCCGTTTTCACCATTTTGTATTTGCGGTCTATCGGATTCGATATTGACAATAATCTATTTGCAGACAATTCGTGGTATTTCCGCAATGCCTTGGTGCGAGCCAATTATAAAAATGCTACCAAAGGGGTAGATTATGACTATCACTTTTTAGAAAATTTCTTTAGGAACCTGCTTCTTGGGGAGCACAATGAACTGAAGAATCGCTATATGCTCATCAATCCACCTGCAGAGTTGCAGCAGTCCCCCTCAAGTACCCCCTCAAGTACCCCCTCAAGTAGCGAAAACATACTTGCTCTACTGAGTGAACCTGTGCTTCGGTTGGTAAAGGCGATTGGTGAGCAGCAGGTCTCCAAACGGGAATTGATGCAAATGTTAGGGTTGAAGGACAGAGCCAATTTTGAAGATTACAGTTTAACCCCTGCCATGCGCGATGGGTATGTACATTTGCTATATCCCAATTCTCCCAAACACCCGCGTCAAAAGTATCTGCTGACAGTCAAAGGGCTAATGATATATCAAACACTGCAACAAGACAAACTATGACCAACATTGCCGTCATATTAGCAGGGGGAACAGGCAGCCGTATGGGAGGCGGGCTGCCCAAGCAGTTGCTGCCGTTGGCAGACGGGCGAAGTATATTGGAACACTCGGTCGAGGCGTTTGAGCAGGCGGCGTGCATTGACGGGATAGGCATCGTCATGCACCCCGATTATATCGCGTATGCGGAAGCAATGCTGCTCCGCAACGGCTGGAAGAAAGTGTCGTTTATCATCGCAGGCGGCAAAGAACGTTGGGAATCGAGCGTAAACGCCATTCGGGAGATTGAACGAAGAATACAAAACGAGGAACAAAGAGCAGGAGCACCTATCCTCCAACCAACCAATGATAAGCCTGTAATAAATATCCTTCTCCACGATGCCGCCCGCCCGTTTGTGAACGCCCGCATCATCGAGGACGTTTGCAAGGCATTGGAGACCCACGAGGCGGTCACCGTGGCTATCCCCGCCACAGACACTATGTACACCGTTTTGGAGACCGCCACCGGCAAAGCGGTACAAAGCATTCCCCCGCGTACCACCTTGATGTGCGCCCAGACCCCGCAAGCCTTCCGCTTGGAGACCATAGCCGCAGCCTACCGCCAAGCCCTGCAAGACCCCGCCCTGCAAGCCACCGACGACTGCGGTATCGTCCACCGCTACCTGCCTGGTACTCCGATTTACATCGTGCAAGGCGATGCCGCCAACCGCAAAATAACTTACAAAGAAGACTTATAAATTCGCCACACACTGTGTGACCAATTATAAAACACAATAACAATACAAACTCACCCACAATATGAACAACAAAAACTTTTGCATGAGTTCATATCTCGCCTTTCGATATATTGAGCGGGATGGTATGGATTTCTATGAGGGATTGCAACATCACAATATCCCCGCCCCCGCAGCGGACAAACTGACTTATGTTCACACGGCAGCAGACATCGATGCTGCCATTCAAAAGGTCTTCGATTCTCTCAGAGGCGAGAAGTTAGGCATCTGCCTATCCGGTGGTATGGATTCTGCTATCTTGGCATCTTATATGCGTGGCTGCGATGCCTACACGTTCCGTTTCTTGGGCGGTGAGTTCCAAAAGGAAGAACTATCACGCGCAGAATACTATGCCAACTACTATGGGCTCACGCTCCACTATGTAGATATTGACTGGCAAACCGTTACCAAGTACCTCACTATTGTAATGCGTGCTAAGAATGCTCCTGTGCATTCCATTGAACCGCAACTCTATCAGGCTGCCCTTCAAGCAAAAGCAGACGGTATCACACGCCTGATTGTTGGCGAAAGCAGCGACCTGCTCTTTGGAGGTATGGATCAACTCCTATCGCAAGATTGGTCTTTAGCGGATTTCCAACGACGTTATACGTTCTTAGACCCTGCTTGTGTACTCAATGAGCCCGAGGATATGTCGTATCTGTATGAGCGTTATCGTAATGGGGACAAGATTGATTTCCTGCATTTTATGGATGATGTATTCAGCATAGAATCATCTAGTTCATACTACAATGCCTTTGGTGCTGCCGATATGCCATACACTGACCCGTATGCTCTGCTGCGTATGGCAGAACCTTTGGACTTATATCGTGTCCGTCACGGCGAGCCAAAGTACCTTATCCGCGAACTGATGCACCAAAAATATCCTGACATTCCTGTTCCCGACAAGGTGCCGATGCCGCGTCCCGTGGATATATATTTCAAGGATTGGCAGGGTCCTACCCGCCACGAGTTCAAACAGAACTTGGATATGTCGCAGTTCACAGGCAACCAAAAGTGGCAATTGTATTGTTTGGAGCAGTTCCTCAATCTGTATGAACCCGAGGACGGCAAGATTATCGGCTATACCACAGGCGTTTATGACCTCTTCCATATTGGTCATCTCAACCTTTTGCGTAAGGCAAAAGCCCAATGCGACTACCTGATTGTCGGTGTTTCCACCGACGAGTTGGTCAGTTACAAGCACAAACACGCCGTTATTCCATTTGAGGAGCGCAAACAGATAGTGGGTGCCATTCGCTATGTGGATGAGGTGGTTACCCAAGAGAACATGGATAAGTTGGCTGCGTGGAAGAAGTACCATTTCAATGTCATGTTCGTAGGAGACGATTGGAAGGGCACCGACAAATGGAACAAGATAGAAGCAGAACTTGCCGAAGTAAGCGTAAAAGTTGTATATTTCCCTTACACAAAAGGAACGTCCAGCACACTAATCAACGAAACGTTGCATAAACTCAGAGGAGAAGAATGATACGAGCCATCGTCAAATTCACGGGGTATCTATGTTGTTACCTCATTTATCCCATTTCCTATCTGTTTCCCCGCACAGACAAGATACTCGTGTTCGGCTCGTATAGAGGCGCATTCAATGACAATTCCAAATATTTATTCCTATATGCCAACGAGCACCTCCCGAATCGCCGATCGATATGGTTAAGTCCGAACAAAGAGACCGTTGAACACGTACGCCGATCAGGTTACAGGGCGTACACCATATATTCTCCCAAAGGAATTTACTATGCTCTCAGAAGCAAGTATTGGTTTATAAATGCCTATACCTCTGATATTCTTTTCTGCCTGGCAGGAAGGGCTGCCGTTGTCAATTTGTGGCATGGTGTTCCTATGAAAGCCATTGAGTTCGGCATAACCCAGGGAGATTTAGCGAAGCGCTACGTGGAAAGAAAGCCCATGGAAGTATTCTTCCATCCCGCCTGTTTCCGTCGTCCCGACTACATGGTATCCACTACCTCATTTTTTGACGATGTCTTTTCCAAATCTTTCCGTATCAGCAAAAAACAATGTTTACATACCGGTTGTCCCAGGAACAGGATGCTGCAAATATCCCGTGATGACGTTCTCCAATTCGTACAACGCTATGAAGACAGTACCACACAACAGTTGGTCAGATCTTTGAGCCAATACAATCAAGTGTTTGTCTATATGCCTACCTGGCGGGATTCCCAATTGGACTGCTTTGCATACGGGTTTGATTTCCAAAAACTCAATGATTGCCTACGAAACATAAATGCCTGTATGCTGATGAAACCGCATGCCAACACGAAAATCAGCAACACGACCCAATATGACCATCTCCTGTTCCTAGGCGGGAACGTGGACATGTATTGTATTCTTCCTTTCACGGATGTTCTTATCACCGACTATTCGTCGATCCTATATGACTATCTGCTAATGCCTGAGAAAAGAGTCATACTGTTTCATTATGATTATGACGAATACGTCAAGAGCAGAGAGTTTATTTTCCCCATTCAGGAACATATTGCGGGGAAACGGGTTTATTCTTTCGAGGAATTGAAAGAGACCATCCTCCGTGGAGATTACGCCATTGACGAGAAAGAACGTTCCGATATTCTCCAGATGTTCTGGGGGGACACACTCACGAAGAATCCATGCAAAGAGGTTTTCTCTCTGCTTCATCTATCCTAACACAAATGCGGACACTGAGTACATATTGCCGTATCCTCAAGAGCAAAGGCCTGTACATTTGCTTTCAGGAACTGAAGAAAGCCTTATGCCCCATATGGTTCACAAGAAACCGCGCCGCCATTGAGCACATACAATCAGAGCGCGCGGAAAGATATCTATGGCGGCGGTACAAGGATATTATCATGAGACCTCTGGCATCCCAAGCCCACGAGTCACAACCAAAGACTATCTGGCTATGCTGGCTGCAGGGCAAAGAGCAAGCCCCTGACATCGTCAAGAAGTGCATCGCTTCCATTGAACATTACGCTCCGGACTATACCATCCATCTGCTCACTGCAGAAACTTTGTTCAACTATGTATCATTGCCCGACCACATCATAAGGCGTTACAGGGAGGGGACTATCCCTTTCGCCCATTTCTCCGATGTGCTGCGTACCGCTCTTATCGTGCAACACGGAGGCATTTGGCTTGACGCCACGGTATTACTCACAGGAAAACTTCCCGAGTATATTTCCCAATCTTCACTATTCATGTATCAGGTTTCCGTACTGCAACATTTACCACACGCTACCAGCAACTGGCTTATTGCAGGACAAAAAGGGCACCCTCTTCTGCAACGTCAGTTGGAGTTGCTCTACGCATACTGGGGAAAAGAACGAGGATTGCGCGATTACTTCATCTTCCACATATTGTTCTACCTGCTCGTTACACACAACGCAGAGGCACAAGCACTATTTGCCCAAATGCCCTACGTGGCAAATGCCGACGTCCACCTTATGCAGAAGCGATTTGATTACCCTTACACGGAACACCTGTGGACAGACATCACCCGAAACAGCGCAGTGCACAAACTGTCATGGAAGCACAAAACTCCCCATACCAACAATCAACAACCCACTCTATATGACTATATCGTTCATCATCTGCACGTATAACCGCGACAAGTACATCTACCGGTGTCTCCGCCAGTTGGCAGCGAATCCCAATCAAGACGACTGGGAGACAGTGTTGGTAGACAACAACTCGACAGACAATACAGCATCCGAATGCAGACGGTTTGTTTCGGATTATGCGCCAAGCCATTACCACTATATCGTGGAAACACAACAAGGACTTTCCTTTGCCCGCAACCGCGGCATCACAGAAGCAAAAGGGGAATGGCTTGTGTTCCTGGATGATGACTCCATGGTGGGGCCGGACTATGTCCCCAATCTGCTTATATTGTTGCGGGAGAATCCCGCAGCAGGTGCTTTCGGCGGCAAGATCACCCCATTCTTTGAAGGACAGACACCTCCCTGGATGAGCCGCTGGGCAACAGGATTTGTGAGCGGCATTGACATGGGAAGCAATGTACGCATCTTCCCGAAAGGCAAATTCCCCATAGGTGCCAATATGGGCATCTCACGCCGAACCATCGAGCAAGCGGGTGTCTTTAACACCGCATTGGGCAGGAACAAGGAGAATCTGTCGGGCGGAGAGGAAAAGGACATTTTCCTACGCATCCAAGCCTTAGGCATTCCTATTTACTATTTTCCCAATATCGGTGTACAACATTGTATCCCTGCACACCGTACCACTACGGATTTCATACAACGCCTGGGTTATGGTGTAGGAACAAGCGAACGTTTACGTACGTTGTGTATCGGGAGAGGTGCATACGCAAGACGGCTCTTCATGGAATTTATCAAGTGGGGTGCCACATTGCTGCTTTGGTGCTTCTATCTGCTAACAGGAACGCCTGCCAAAGGAAAGATACTGCTTCTTTTCCGGAGTCAGGTCAGCAAAGGACTTCTCTCCAAACAATCTCATATAGCATGAAACCATACGATTATCTCATAGTGGGCGCAGGCTTGTTCGGAGCCACTATCGCTTACCGCGCACGCCGGGCGGGCAAGCGTGTGTTAGTCATCGACCGCCGTTCCCATCTCGGCGGGAACATCTATTGCGAAGAGGTAGAAGGCATTCACGTACACAAGTACGGGGCGCATATCTTCCATACTGACAACCGCGCAGTATGGCAGTTTGTCAATTCGCTGGTCGAGTTCAACCGTTACACCAACTCTCCCGTTGCCAACTACCGCGGACACCTCTACAACCTGCCCTTCAATATGAATACGTTTGCTCAGATGTGGGGTGTTATCACGCCCGCCGAGGCACAAGACAAGATAGACGAACAGCGTGCCGAAGCCCTGCAAGCCCTCGACGGACGCGAACCCGCCAATCTGGAGGAGCAAGCCCTCACCTTGGTCGGTCGCGACATCTACGAGCGGCTTATCAAGGGCTATACCGAGAAGCAGTGGGGACGTCCCTGCACGGAGTTACCTGCTTTCATCATCCGCCGCCTGCCCGTGCGTATGGTCTTCGACAACAACTACTTCAACGACCCGTATCAAGGCATACCCATCGGCGGTTATAATTTACTCATTGACAAACTGTTGGCAGGGTGCGACACGCGCCTCAACACCGACTACCTTGCCCACAAGGCAGAGTTCAACGCCCTTGCCGAAAAGGTAGTCTATACGGGTTCAATAGACGAGTATTTCGGTTACCGCCTCGGGCATTTGGAGTACCGTACCGTGCATTTCGAGACCGAGGTCTTGGACACGCCCAACTATCAAGGCAATGCCGTCATCAACTACACCGATGCGGCTGTTCCTTACACACGTATCATTGAGCACAAGCATTTCGAGATGTTCGGTGCAGCGGTGGACGCTTGTCCGAAAACGGTCATCTCCCGCGAGTATTCCACAGAGTGGCAGCAAGGCATGGAACCCTACTACCC
>JBNMIS010000059.1:0-11875 GCA_050873385.1 Bacteroidales bacterium
GGCTATAGCGCTGAGGTCCCACCCCTTCCCATTCCGAACAGGGTCGTTAAGCTCAGCATCGCCGATGGTACTGCGTGTTGTGGGAGAGTAGGTAGCCGCCAATTTTAGGAGTCTTGAGAGTAATCTTGAGACTCCTTTTTTGTGTTTCCCCCTCATCACTATACTATTATATCATACTTACTTTCATTTCACTTTACTCCGCTTTATTTTATCTTATCTTATCTTGCCTTCACTTCATTCCTTTCTCTTTCTTTTCTTACTTTTGTGTTTGTTACCATAAAATATCGTATCATAGAGTGAGATAAAATAGTGATACTTTTTGAGTGCAGCGAGTTTTATCTCTGCCGACATCTGGGTGAGATGATTTTTGGCAATGCCAGACACTCTGTCGATGATTTTTCTTTGGTTATGCAAAAAACATCAAATTAACAATAATGTCCATGTATTCGTATACTTCAAACAACGAGTGGAATATGTGAATCTAATTCCGTAAACTGGTTATAGGGTTATAGTACTCTTTTCTCCTATTTTTACGATTACATATTTCTCTTTTGGATTGATTCTGTGGATTAAATAAAACTTACGACCTCTCAAGCCGATCTGAACGACTCCTGAAGCACACCTCATCCATCTCTTATCAAGAAACCAGAAGGTTAGACTCGTTCCTTAAATTCTCCGCCTTAAATTAGATAAGGAAATTTCCAGTTTTTGTAACGAAATAGTTATTACCTGACAAGATCATTCCGTGACGACTAAACTGAAATTTTTCCAAAGGCAGCAGAAAATCTTTATAGCACTTTGTCTATTGATGAAAAAGAACTACCTTTGCAGCGAATTATGTAATGTATAGTGGGTGTTCATGAAAGTGGCTGTCGCTAATTCACTGATATGTAGTATTTTACCCCCCCCCATCGTGTGCGTTGTTATTGCGCAAAGGAGACACTTGCTTTGGAGGGATAGGGACTTCTTTTGAGAGAGCAGGGGATGATGCGAGGTTACTCGTTTTCAAGAGAGTTTTTCCATCCTCTGCGTTTAGGTATATACATAGAGAGTTCGTGTTGGAAAACTTTCTGCCGGTAATTGGTCGGTATAGTGCATTACGTTGGTATATTAGGTATTGATTGGGTATAATTGTCTATGATTGTAAGGGAAGGTACATACTTTAAGCGTCTTCTTTTTGTGTCTGTCATCTTAATGGTGTGCGGTATGGTTCCTCTCCATGCGGCCGATTATGCATTGGTTCACTCCAAAGGTGAATCCGGGCGAGCATATACGGATAAGGGGCTGCAGGGAGTTCACGAACAAACGCAAGTGGTCTATCTTACAACCGGTTCCGCAGTTAAACTTACACCTCCGGCGAACACTTCCCGTCATGCCTATCGTCGTTGGTTTCTCTATGAAGATGAGATGTCGGGAGTACCGTCTGCTCTTTCGTTTCCTTCCGTCTCGTCTTCTGCCGCTACTTATTCCACGGATTGTGGTCAAGTTGTTACCAGTCACGATGGCGATGCCCCCACTTATACATTTGATGGTACGGCTCAGGTGATTGCGTGTGAACAAACGAATTATACCGATTATATAGTAGATAACACCAATCTGACCATTACGGAACCCACGTTGGCACAACGTGTGCTTTTTGACATCCGCCCTGCTTCCGAGATGGCTGCAGAGGTTGATAAGTACAAAAGTACCACGGCACCTGATCGTTATACGGGTGAGTATCTGGAAGAATATACTTTGATGGCTCCCGTTGGGGCAACTTTGAGTATAGGTCCCGCCTATCAGTTCAACGACGGAGGAACCTATCAGAACTATTACTGCAATGCCTCCTCACCGCAGAAACTGAACTCGTGGTTATGGTATGTCAATGGCAGTAGTTCCAATATGACGGTTACGAGCAATCAGTTCCTTACGATAAATGCCCCTGCCACTCCGCAAACTGTCACCTATACGCTGGTGGCACAAACGGGGGACTGGTGGAGTGGCTATACCTACTACTACATTGCCAAGTTTACCATTCAGTTTGTATCTCCTGCCAAGTACGGACCTACTGTTTCACCAACGGAAGCAACGCAATTAACAGGGCTGGATTTGCTCTATGAGGAGACATTCAACGACAACCCGCCCGGTACTACTGCTCCGACCTATTCTTCCGTCCCTCTCAAGTGGAAAGAGTCAACCTATGGATTCTATTACCGCACGCTGAAGGATAAGCGGTTGATATATGATAAGAATTCTGGAACGTATGATCCCTATTGGTCGGACTATGCTTTGCTCAACTCTACCGATGCGTTGAGTTCCCAATGGTTCTTGCATGGTGTGTATAACCATGGTTCCAAAGGAACCGTTGAAGATGCAAAGGATGGTTACTTCCTCTATGTGGATGGTGCACAGGAGCCTGGCGTGTGTTTTACTATTGATGTGGAAGCCGATCTTTGCCCGGGTGCGGTAATGTATTTCTCTGCTTACTTTGCTGCAGTGCAAAGTACTGGTACGCAACCTCAATTCGACTTTGCTTTGTCGGGAAAGAAAGATGGTGTAATGGAACCTATTCTGACGTATGCTACAGGTATTATTACCACAGCGGGTCAATGGCTGCGTATAGTTGTGCCGGTTGAGTTGAAGCAGGAATATGATTCCTATCATCTTGTTATTACGAACAAAGCCGATAATTCGGGCGGAAACGACTTCATCTTTGATGATTTTCAGATCTTCGCTTCCAAGCCGCCTGTCCATTCTCTGCAGGCGTCCAACCCTGTCTGTGTTGATCCGACGGGTGATGAATTGGTTACCTATATGCGTGTAACGCTCGATGACCAGAATATTGCCGATGTGGACTACATCTATTATCAGTGGGCGGACGATAAAGGAATTACCATGGATATGAACTATTATGGCAAACAATCCACTGCTTCCGACTTCTATGGTGAAATCCCGATTCCCAATGAGGAAACCATTTCCGCAAACTTAATTTACACTACAGAGGCTGCCTTTGATGCCTATGCGTCCGAAGAAGGGAATACGCCCGCAATTGGCTTTGTGAAAGAAAATGGTGTGTGGGTCTTGTATATTGCTACAAGAGCAAATCTTGTCCCTGATAGGTACTATACGGGCTATGTGGCTACCGACCCTTCTCAACTGCGCTCAGCCGCATGTGGACTGCGTACTGAATTGCAGATAGAGGGTTCTATGTATATGACGGTAAACCAAGAGAAAATACGAAATGGCAATACCATTGACCATTGTGGTAACCGTCTGCTTAGTTTTGCAGTGGAGAGGCTCTATATAACAGGTGATGCTTCGGGTGTCACCAAGAAACGTGTTATATGCAATGCCGATTTCCTGTGGGGAACTCCGGCATATATAGACGACAATCCCGCAATATATCAGGCAACCTATAGTGAGATAAGGACTGCTATCGAATCAGAGAGGCTCGGTACGGCAACTGCCGCTCAAAAGGCTCTTTTGGTAGATCTGCGTACGGCGCGTATCCTGACGGATAATGTCCAAAGCATGGACGTGTACTTGTCTGCCGATAAGGATATGCGTATCCTTATGTTTACGGCTTTTCCCATTGCGGGAACGGGTCTCATTTTGGATGACGAGGGTAATCCTACTGCACAAACTGCCGAGATTTGTACTGAACCTGTTTCGGGAGAAGTCCAACTGCCCGATATCGACTTGCAGGCGGTTCGTATTGGTAGTGCTGCCGACTACGAGGGAACGACTGCTCTTCCCGATTTTGTTATATCTCGCCCGCGGGTAATTCGTGTCAGCGAAAAGCAACGCTTGACGGATGAGGTGGAGATTCCTGTCTATTGCAACTTTACAAGCGACAAGATCTTCAATTTCTTGCCTGCTGAACTTTATGCGACATCCGACCCTTTCGCTTCTGTCAGTGAAATGAAATTGCCATTAAAGGAAACAGGTGTCTCTAAAACAGACAATAAGATAACACTCACGGGCATCAGCAGCCTTCGTCCTGGATATACCTACACTTTCTTGTTGCGTGAGTATGATTTTGACCAGAACAACTGTCTTCAAGCCGAGACTGTTTTCCAACTGAAGATGGTACCGGACCGTGTGGTATGGACACCGCAACAGGGTAGCACGGCTTGGAACGATGATGAAAACTGGAAAACAACCGAAGGTGCCGATGCTTTCTGTCCGACTGTAGAAACGGATGTTATTCTCCCTGTTGGTGCAAATGTGCTGCCTGTTCCTGTTTCTGTAACCGATGGCGATGAGACTCAAAAAACGGGGATACAAATAGAAACTGATGCCGCCAAATACATATCTTACGATGTCAACTTCGTCCCCTTTGCTTGCCATGATATCTATCTGCCCGCAGGAGCAACCGTGCTTAATCAGCATTACCTGACTATAAAAGGAAAAGGTGTGGTTGATATGCAAGTTCCGACCAACAAATGGGTGCTTTGTTCCATGCCGTTGAGCGGTGGTGTATCAGGCGATTTCTGGACGCCGTCTTCTGGTGAAGATGCGGATGATGTATTCTCCGTGAAACCAATGTCTCAGGAAACAGGGCAGCGTGCAGCGGATCGTCTTGACAATGAGGTTTGGCAATCTCTCTACAACAAGTCAATGATCAACTATGGAGACCGCAATACGATTATTACAAGTTCTGAATGGACTGCTCCGCTCAATGCATTGAACACATCCTATCCTGCGGGCATGGGAGTTGCACTTTGGGTTGAAAGTGTAAAGGGAGCCTCATCGGTTACCTTCCGCCTTCCCAAGTCGGAAACACAATACAAATGGCATTATAACAATCTGTGGAAAGCAGAGCCGGTTGTATCTGTCCCGCGTACAACAACCTATGGACAGCCTGCTTATAAGTATGCTGAAACGGCACAAGGTATGCGTCTCACTCTCAAAAACTATGATGCATCAGGGAATCTTTTCTTGTTTGGTAATCCTGCATGGGCGTATATCGACATGGAAAAACTTTTGGCAGACAATCCTGATCTGCAGGCATCTTACTATGTCCTTACGGAAGGCACACAGGAACTCGCCACTTGCGTCAAAGACATATCTACGGATGGCGGAAATTATCGTTATCTTCCACCAATGCGGGGTGTCTTGTTGCAGACAATTGCTCCTGCTCAGTCTGTGACGTTGACAGTTACTCCTGATATGCTTTTGGCGGAACCGTTGAGGAGTTCTGCCGCACCGAAACGGATATGTCAATCTTCCGAAGATAATATCCTTTATATAACGCTGTCTGCTTCCGATGAAGCGTATGGAGGAGTCTTCACATCTCGCGCCGTGTTGCTCACCGACCCTGCTTCTTCCAATGCCGCTGTGCAGGATGAAGATGCTTCCCTCTTCTTGTTGGATGAGTGGAAGACGCCTTTCGGAGTCTTTACGATGTCTGAAGATAATCGTCCGTTGAGTATCAATTCACAAGCAAATCAGGATATGATCCCCCTGTGTTTGTATGCACAGCATGCAATAGGGCAGCCTGCCGTCACTTTCAGTGGTGTGGGTACTGCCGGCTATGAACTTTACGACTCATGGACGTTAACAACCACATCCCTTTGGGAAGGGCTTTCGTTTCCCCTGTATGCCCCTGCTGATGGCACATGCCGTTACTGTTTGCGCCGTGTGTCGAACTCCGATGTGCCTACTGCCGGAACTGTCGCAGGTCAGGCGAAAGTTCATGCTGTTGGTGGAGAGGGAAAGATCTATTTGTACGCAGAAGATAATATGACGGAACTCTTTATATATGATTCGCTCGGAAGGCTTGTAGTTCAGTCTGCACCTTCTGCAAAGGAAACTTGTTGCTCGCTTCCCTCCGGTGTTTATATGATAAGGGTTATTATGAATGAAAAACCGGCAACTCTTGAAGTGTTGGTGCGTTAGGTATTAAGTTTGTTTAAGGTATATGATGAGGTACTTATTGTTGATAAGCGCAGTGTTTTGGTGTCTGGTAGTGCAAGCCGTGACCCCCTCCTCATATATCTGTCCGGTAGGTGGCAACATGGAATATACACACGATGTATCTGCTGATAAGGTGTACGTTCCGATACAGCGGTCTGTCCGGGAAAAAGTATCATACAAAGCAGCGGAAGGCAGAGAAACTATGCAGGATAAGGTATATAACTCACGTCGTCTTTTTTCTTTGGGACAATCCGCAACTTCGGTCACCACTTGCAATTCTTCTCTTTCTGGGACCTTGCTTAGCGAAAGAGGATTTTCTTCCACTTCGGCGTTCAGAGACGGTGAACAATCGTATAATGATTATTGGTCTGATACCAATACTTCTTCTTCTGTTGTGCGGAAAGGTCCTCCTGGCGGAGGTCAAAGTACAGGAGAATGGATGCCTCTTTCCGATGCTTGGTTGTTCTTGATTGTATTGGCTGTTTTATATTGCATATTCGGAAGACAACGGCAGAGAGCATCGTAAAAACACTTACATATCCCACTGCTCGCATGCGGCAACGAGGTCGTCGAATCCTTTGCACCCGCTCTTTGCCTGAACGTTCCTGATTTGTTGGTTGACAGCCGTATCGTATGTCTCACATTCCACATCGCGTATCACTCCTAATGCCACAGGGAGATCCGGTCCCTGCATCATAGCCAGTTTGCGGTGCAGTGTGTCGTCTTCTGTCGTGGCATCGTGTATGAGGATGTCTTTTTCTGTCACGCCGTTTTCGCCTATCCTTACAGCGCGCAAATTCCAACCGTCCAATACGAGCCCCTTGTCTTTCTTCTCTCCGAAGAGCATGGGCTTGCCTTGTTCCAGCAGGATGGTTCTTTCCGCACGTGTTGCCCTGTCTGCAATTTGGCTGTGTGTGCCGTTGTTGAAGATTACGCAGTTCACGAGGCATTCAATTACGCTTGTACCCTTGTGCTTTTCGGCGGCGACCATACAATTCACGGTAGTGGGCATATCCACATCAAGCGTTCGTGCAAAAAACGTCCCCCTTGCTCCCATCACCAGTTCGGCTGGGATAAACGGGCGCTCCACTGTCCCGTAAGGCGACGATTTCGAAACAAATCCTTTAGGAGAGGTGGGGGAATATTGTCCTTTGGTCAATCCGTATATACGGTTGTTGAATAGGCATACATTGATGTCCACATTCCTTCGTATGGAGTGTATGAAGTGGTTGCCTCCTATGGCGAGACAATCGCCGTCGCCGGTCATTTGCCATACGGTCAGATCCGGACGTGCTGTTTTTATTCCCGTTGCAATGGCGGCTCCTCGTCCGTGTATGGTATTAAAGCCGTACGTGTTCAAGTAGTGTGGCATTCGGCTTGAACAACCTATGCCTGATACAACCACTGTCTTGTAGGTCGGGACTCCTGTCTGGGCCATTGCCTTTTGTAGTGCCATGCAGATGGCATGGTCTCCGCACCCGGGACAAAAACGTACGTATTGATCCGATTTGAATTCTGCTGCTTCCATGTCTTTCCGATTTAGAGGGTTGAGTTTCGTACATATGCCACAATCTCACTCACGTCGAATGGTTGTGCTTCCAGTTTGTTGTATTGTTCTATCGGGCAGTCTCCGAACGTGCTTCGCAGATAGGAGGCAAATTGTCCGCTGTTGAGTTCGCACACGATGATGCGTTTGTATCTTTGCAGTATGTCTCTTGTGTTTCGGGGAAGAGGGGATATATAGCGGAATGTGGTGGCTGCAGTCGCAATGCCTTGTTGGTTTAGTTCGTCTGCTGCCTGTTTCAGATGTCCTTCCGTGGAACCGAATCCCACAAGCAGGATATCCGCCTTTTCATTCCCGTAAATGGTCTGCAAAGGTATTTGGTTTGCTATGCGGTTTATCTTTTCTTGTCGTATGCCGACCATTTTCGCGTGGTTGCTTGGATCAGTCGAAATGGCACCTGTCTCCGCATTGCGTTCCAGACCCATGTTCCGGTGCTCAAATCCCTCTGTTCCGGGTCTTGCCCAATAGCGTACAAGGGTTTGGCTGTCTCTTGATGCGGTGTTGAATTTCCCTTCGATGGATTTTGGTGTCGTCTGGGGGTGGATAGCCGGCAGTTCTGCTAATTTGGGCAATTTCCAAAGCGAGGTGCCGTTGGCTAGGTAAGTGTCCGAAAGGAGTATGACGGGAGTCATGTTTTCCATGGCAATCTTGGCTGCCATATAGGCGGATTGGAAACAATCCGCAGGAGTGGTGGCTGCCATGACGACCAATGGAGCCTCGCCGTTTCGACCGTACAGTGCCTGCAGCAGGTCGGCTTGCTCTGTCTTCGTGGGAAGTCCTGTGCTGGGACCTCCTCTCTGCACGTCAATAACAACCAATGGCAATTCCGACATGACAGCCAGTCCTATTGCCTCGCTCTTCAGCGATAAACCCGGTCCCGAAGTCGTCGTTACGGCAAGGCAGCCTGCAAACGATGCCCCGATGGCGGTGCAAACGCCCGCTATCTCATCCTCTGCCTGTACCACCATCGCCCCTGCATCTTTCCTTGCTGCCAGTTCGTGCATAATGTCCGTGGCGGGAGTGATGGGATAAGAACCTAAAAACAGTTGTTTCCCTGCTTTCTCGGCTGCGGCTATCAGCCCCCAGGCGGTTGCTTTGTTCCCTGCTATGGAGGTGTATCTGCCGTGCTCCAGTTCTTCCGACTTCTCCACAACAAAGGTGTTGATATTCAGATGCAGATTGTTTCCGTAGTGATAGCCGTCCGTCAGCACTTTGATGTTGGCTTGCAGCAGATCCGGTTTTTTCTTGAACTTGTTCTCTAAGAAATGAACGGCTTTGTCTATGGGGCGGTTGAAGAGCCAGCATACCAGACCCAGCGCAAACATGTTCTTGCAGCGTAACACCGACTTGTTGTCCATATCGGAGTCTTTGAGACTCGCTTTCGTGAGTTCGGTCAGGGCGACGGGCACTATCTGCACCGATTCGGGAATACCGAGTTCTGTGAATGGATTGTCGGTCTTGTATTGCGCTTTTTCCAAATCCTTCTCTGTAAAGGAGTCTGTATCCACCACCACGATGGAATGGGCGTGAATGTGCTTTGTGTTTACCTTCAGTGCCGCAGGGTTCATGGCTACAAGAACATCGGCTTTGTCTCCGGGGGTGAATACTTTTTCCTTGCCGAGATGTACTTGAAAACCGCTCACTCCCCCCAATGTACCTTGCGGGGCGCGAATCTCGGCAGGAAAGTCAGGAAAAGTGGAAATCTCGTTGCCTAAGATGGCGGAAAGGTTTGAAAAAAGGGTTCCGGTCAGTTGCATACCGTCTCCCGAATCGCCGCAAAAGCGGACGACGATATTAGACAAGGTCTCAGTTGCCATAATGCTACTGTTTTTCGTGAACTGTTTCTGTGAAAGGTCTTGTGCAAACTCTCCCTGCTCATGCAAAGGGTGGAGTGTTTGCCGTCGCCTTCCTCTTTGTTGTGTTTCTATCGTGTGCAAAGATACTACTTTTTTCTGTACGACCTACCGCCGCCGTTTTGTTTCCTGCATATTTTTTTGCATAGCGACATTAGGGAGGTCGCCGTAAACTTCAGAGCGGTTCGTGTGCTCACCTATGGACACAACAAAAGAGTATCCACTTTCATTCGTAGATACTCAATGAATTGATTATGTTAAGGCAATAGAGTCTTGCTTAGATCTCGTCGTGAGCATGCATCTGCTGAACATAAACAGCATGCATCATCTTCTCACGCTTCAATTCCGATGGCTTCTCAAATTGCTGACGGCGGCGAAGTTCTTTTACGATGCCGGTCTTCTCGAATTTACGCTTGAATTTCTTGAGAGCCTTCTCAATATTCTCGCCTTCTTTTACAGGAACTACAATCATGTTGATTCGTTGTTATGTAAGTTACTAAATCTTGAATTAAATATCCTTGTCTTGTCCCCTGCCATGGAGATGGTCTTCGGGGAACGGGCTGCAAAGTTAGTGCAAGTTTTTGAATTGTGCAAGTTTACGGAAAATATATTCAGGCATTTATCTCTGGAATGACCATTCTGTTGTATGGGGGGACTGGGAAAACGGCAGAATAAGCGCAGGAATATACCTCGTGATTCCCGTTTAGGTCACAATAATTGCTGTTGTAGAACTTCGCGACTCCTCAACGACCCCTCCGGCCGACCTGAAGCGCCCCTCATCGACCTCTGGACGAGCGGTCGGAAAGATGTTGGTATTATTAGCCCCTCCTTTGGAGGGGTTTGGGGAGGTCTCTCTTTGGGCATGTTTGTTATAATTGCCCTGCCTCCACAAGTGTTATGATGCGTTCTGTGATTTTGTCTTTGTCACTCCCGTCGTATTCTTCTTTCAGGTCGTTGCCCACCATCTTGGCGACTGTCTGCCAGAAAGAGGCGGCAAATCCGCCCTTGTAAAACTTGATGACGTCGTAAGAGGTATGACCGCATTCCCTGTCAATGAGTTTCATTAGCATTTGTCCTTGTGAGGCGGTCATGTGACGGAATTGGTCTTCGTATTGGGCGTATAGCATTTTTTCGTATTGTTTCCAGAATTTGCGTTGCTCCCGTCGGTTCATTTTGCTCATGATGTCATGGGTACGGATCATCTCTTGCGTCAGGATTTTTGCGATAGGCAGGGTCTTTTTCACGTCGCGTACGGTCTTCCGGTAAAACCGTTCCTGCTTTTTGTTCTTGAAACGCATGGGGGGGTACACGTACACGGTGCGGAGAACGGCCACATACATCGTGTCGTTCCCCTGCAGTTGCACAAGGCACGAGTCTTGCTTTTCAGCCTCCGTTCCGTAGCAGAAAACGCAACAGAGCAGAGTCAGCCAACATAATAATTGCCTCTTCATGTTGTGGTCGTTGCGACAAGATTTGTGCCAGAATAAAAAATGTACTACCTTTGTCGTATGCAAGATAATAGCGGTATGATTGTTGATTCCGATAGATTGAATACCCCTTTGCTCCGTTTGGTGGGAGAGCAGGCTGATCGGCTGAACCTCCCTTGCTACGTGATAGGGGGGTGGGTGCGCGATTTGTTCCTTCATCGGGAAAGTAAAGATATAGATGTGGTCGTGGTGGGGAACGGTATTGATTTGGCACACGCTGTGGCAACGGCTCTCGGTCGGGGAGCACATCTTTCTGTCTTTAAGACCTATGGAACGGCGCAGGTGAAGAAAGGGGATATCGAATTGGAGTTCGTCGGAGCGCGTAAGGAATCCTATCATTCCGATTCGAGGAATCCCGTCGTGACGGAAGGGACGCTGGAGGACGATCAGAACAGGCGTGACTTTACAATCAATGCGCTCGCGATATGTCTCAACAAAGAGCATTATGGTGAACTCTTGGATCCTTTTGACGGATTGCACGATATGGAAGAGTGCATCATTCGTACTCCTCTCGATCCCGATATTACTTTCTCCGACGATCCCCTGCGCATGATGCGCGGTATCCGGTTCGCTTCTCAACTCGGGTTCTTCCTGAATCTCACAACCTTCGAGGCGATCGAACGGAACCGTGAACGGATCAATATCATCACGAAAGAACGTATTGCCGACGAACTGAATAAGATTATGCTTTCTCGTCGTCCTTCTGTCGGATGGTCGTTGTTGGATAAAACAGGACTCTTGGCGATCATCTTTCCCGAACTGGCAGCGCTGAAGGGTGTGGATACAAAAGAGGGACGTGGGCATAAAGATATCTTTTTGCATACCATGCAGGTGGTGGATGCCGTCGCTGCAAAGTCGGATAACCTGTGGTTGCGTTGGGCTGCTTTGTTGCATGATATCGGGAAACCGCGAACCAAGAGTTGGGATAATGCTGTGGGGTGGACCTTCCATAACCATAACTATGTCGGAGCGAAGATGATTCCCCGTATCTTTGCCCGCATGAAGTTGCCGCAGAATGAGAAGATGAAGTACGTTATAAAGATGGTGGATCTTCACATGCGTCCCATCAA
>JBNMIS010000060.1:0-11618 GCA_050873385.1 Bacteroidales bacterium
GGAACGGTATCCAAGAATGAGATTTCGCACAAACGATTGGTTGCAAACAGGTAGGATTTGGCAGCCACCCCATTGCCGGAAATCTCGTAGAGGAGTTGAGAATAGGCATTGAAAGAAACCAGACAAACTGTCAAAAGAACAATATGACGACGAATAAGAGTCATTATTGAAAACGTGTTATCAAGTTGTAGGCTTGATAGATTCCCAACTCACCCGCTTTACTGAGATCAGCAAGACCTGACTCCACTTCGTTGATGAAGATACAAGTCAACCCCCGATTAAAATAGGCCTCCGCAAAATCGGTATCTATGTCAATCGCTGCAGTGTAGTATTCTATCGCAGACCGGAAGTCTTTTTGCAGACACAGGAGGTTTGCTTTGTTATAAAAAGCAAACGAGAAATTCGGCAGGAGCAAGATTACCTGGTCGAGATCTCTCATGATGAGTTCGTAATCCAACTTTACACTTGCAAGTATTTCGTCCTGTTGTTCCTTAACATACATCTCAGGGGTATTGTTACGCTTATATTCCAAGACATTGTATCTCCAGTTTGCTCTACAGAAATATGCCAACGCAAAGTCGGAACGGAGTTGCAAGACCCTATTACAATCGTCGATAGCCGAAGAATAGTCTTGCACAACGGCGAACTCAACAGCACGCGCAAAGAGAAGGTCGACATTCACAGGGTCAAGATCCAACTCTGAAGAGAGTGAACTTATCATGCGAAAATGGGTATCAACCGATTCAGCCGTGAGAGGTATTTCCTGCACGCCCAACGTCAGCGAGGCGGGAAGAAGGTGCTTCTTATTGTATTGTTCCACCGCTGAGTGTGTAAAATTGGTGTGGCGCAAAGCATTATGTCTCACATAATAACCCAAGACGACATTGGGTTCGTTGATGGCATTGGCATAACGCTTCTGCACAGATCCGCGCGATTCGTTTTGATAGGGTTGCCGCTCTTCCTCCTGTTCCCCCGACATGTTTTGCGCTGCGATCTGCGAGAACTCTTTCTTACGGTTGCGCTGTGGTTGATTTTCAGCCTGCTTTACATCCATATCAGGTGATGCCTGCGCACGTTGTATCTCATCTTTCTGCTGTTCCAAATCGTAGGCTTTCTTTTGATACCGGTAAGCCATCTTTGTGTTTCCGAGTGCATTCCCGGCTTGTGCTGCAAGATAATAGGCAGGAAGAAAATAAGGATATCTATCCAACAAGCGTTCAAAATCGCCGATAGCACTTTCCCACTGTTTGAGATGAAGATTGACAATGCCCCGTTGATAATATATCTCCGTTTCGGAAGAGTCCAATTCGAGTGCCCGATTCAGATCGTCCAAAGCACGGTTCAGGTCGCCCAATTCGGCCCTGAGTACACCCCGATTATAGTAGCATTGTACGCTTGCAGGATCGTATTCAATCGCTTTATCATAGTCGGCAAGGGCATCACGGTAGTTATGCTGCCGATAGTAGAGTATGCCACGGTTGACAAAATCACCTGACCAGCGGCTTCCCAAACCAATCGCTTGAGACAAATCGTAGAGTGCATCTTCATCGTTTCCCATCATCATATTAACAACACCTCTTGCACTCCAGTTGGCAGAGTTTTGAGAATCCCCCTTGATGGCATCCGTGAAACTTGCCATAGCCCCCAATGTATCGTTTTTTTCCAAGCAAATCGTTCCCTTCTCAAACAACAAAGAGGGCGAATCAAGGTCGCGTTTCAACAGATAATCAATATCCGACAGGGCAGCATCGTATTCTTTGTTTTTTGCCCGTGCGTCGGCACGAAGCAAAAGGTAGGTCTTATTTTCCGGCGCATAGACAAGTGCTTCACTGAAATCGGCTTCGGCTTTCCGAAACTCACCCGTTACACCGTAAACGTATCCGCGTGCATAGTAGGCTCCCGGCAGAAACGGATTGTTTTCTATAGCCTTGTTGCAATCGTCTTCGGCTCCCTTATAGTCGCCTAACTGTATTTTGGCGATAGCCCGATAGAGATAAGGTTCAGCCAACCAAGGTTTCAATCGAATCACCTGATTGAAATACTGAATGCTCAAGACATAGTCCTCGAAATAGAGTGCATTGCGTCCGATAGCCGTGATACGCTCCGTATTGAGTTGGGCATACCCCATAGCGGTACACCAAAAACAGGCAAAGAACATCACATATTTGCGGAAGACTGTATTCATCGGGCTCACATTAACAGACAATATGTTTACTTACATCCGGCGTTCGGGTCGAACCAATCGGGTATATCGAATTGCTCGGTGTCAGAATAGCCCAGTTCTTCGTCTGCCAAAACTTTTTGCATATACTTAGCCCAAACAGGCAATGCCATGTTGGCACCCTGACCTTCCGCCATGGAGTCGAAGTGTATGGCACGATCTTCACCTCCTACCCAACAACCATTGACGAGAGAAGGCGTGAAGCCCATAAACCAACCATCGGAGTTGTTTTGTGTTGTACCCGTCTTACCTCCCATCGGCATACGCAAACCATAGCGATAACGGACACGTACTCCTGTTCCGTGGTCGATTACACTACGAAGCATGGTTATCATCTTATAGGATGTTTCTTCGCTTATCACTTCGTGCATACGAGGTGTGAAAGTAGCCAATATGTTACCATTGTTGTCTTCAATACGAGTGACATAGAGCGGCTCGACCCGAACACCTTTGTTCGGGAAAGTGGTGTAGGCATCCACCATTTCCTTGACGGACACTTCGCAAGGACCCAAGCAGAGACTGACAACCGGATCCAACTGTCCTTCAATACCAAAAGACCGCATGAGGTTGACCAACGAAGCAGGAGTATAGAGACTCATCAAGTAAGCCGATATCCAGTTGTTGGACTGCGACAAGCCCCACTGCAATGTGACCGTATCGCCTATGTTCTTGCTACTATTGCGAGGAGACCAGTCGTTGCCATTGGCATCCCTGAGAGTAATGGGCTGATTGACAGTTTTATCACACGGCCACATACCTTCTTCCATTGCCAATGTATAGAGATACGGCTTGACCGTAGATCCAACCTGGCGTCGTCCCACATTCACCATATCGTATTGGAAATTGGCAAAGTTCGGACCGCCCACGTAGGCTTTGACGTGTCCGGAATGGACATCCATAGACATAAAGCCACAGCGCAAGAAATACTTTTGATAGCGTATGGAATCCAACGGAGAAAGAACCGTGTCAATCATTCCACCATAGGAGAAGACACGCATTTCGACAGGAGTCTGGAATGCTTCCTGAATCTCTTTTTCCGATTTCCCCGCTTTCTTCATCAGACGATAACGTTCAGACTGCTTCATACTCCGCGTGAGAATACCATTGATTTCCTCTGTTGTCAGATCGCGACTGAACGGAGCATATTTTTTATTCTTCTTTTCCTTGAAAAATTGTCCTTGCAGATACTGCATGTGTTCATTAATGGCTTCTTCCGCATAGGTCTGCATGCGTGAATCGATGGTGGTGTATATCCGCAAGCCATCGTTGTAAAGGTCGTATGTACTTCCGTCGGGCTTTCGGTTTTTATTGCAAAAACCATAGAGAGGATTGTTATCCCATTGGTTTTTATCAATCTTGTACTGTTCCTTATGCCACGACGGATAATTGCTTTCTTTAGGTTCTTTCGCAGTCAAAACCGCACGAAGATATTCTCTGAAATAGGGAGCCAACCCCTGTTTGTGGTCAACGGAACGATAGTTGATTTCCATGGGAAGTTGTTGCAAAGAATCACATTCCTGCCTGCTGATGCAATGATTTTTGCACATCTGCGACAATACCACATTCCGGCGTGATGTGGCTCTGTCGGCATGTCGAATCGGATTGTAGTAAGAAGGGTTTTTACACATTCCAACCAATACCGCCGCCTGCTCGATACTCAGATTAGCAGGGGTAGTGTTGAAGTAAACCTGTGAGGCTGATTTGATCCCCACCGCATTATAGAGAAAATCAAACTGGTTCAAATACATCGTAATAATCTCCTCTTTGGAGTAGAGACGCTCCAATTGCGCCGCAATAACCCATTCGATAGGTTTCTGCAAAGCACGTTCTACAATATTGCCGGCAGCGGGAGAATAGAGTTGTTTTGAGAGTTGTTGGGTCAGTGTACTTCCTCCGCCCGCTTTACCAAGAAGCATTACGGCACGGAACAACGCCTTCACATCGATACCCGGATGTATGTAGAAACGGACGTCCTCCGTAGAAACAAGAGCGTCAATCATATAGGGAGAAATGTCTTGATACTGCACACCGACACGGTTTTCCTTCCGATAGTAACTTCCCAAGACCTGCATATCAGAAGAATAGACTTCGGTAGCATAGACATTCTTCGGGTTCTGCAATTCCTCCAAAGGCGGAAGATAGCCCAACCAACCCTTGGATATCATCCAAAACAGAATTACGATAAGAAGCAATGCTGCTGCAAAAATACTCCAAAACCAAACACCAAAAGAATGCCTAAAGGTCGTTTTTTTCTCTTGTTTCATACAGTTATACGATTATGAGATTTTCTATTATTCTATTCAATACTTCCATACCCCGAAGAGACGCCACCAACCGATTCCCGTCTTTCAGGACCAATAATCCCCGTTTCAGGTCGTCTCCAGCATGCTGAAGACAATAGGTTCTCTCATCTTGCGACAAATCGGAGAGCAAAAGTCCCTGGTCGGTTCTAAGAGACAACATCACCCGTTCATTGTATAAATCGTTTCTGCCCAGCACTTCCCGTTCGCAAGGCAAGACAGAAGTTTGTATTCCCATGAGGTATTTATCCAAATCGGCCACATTCCATTGGCGTGAAGAACCGTCATAGGAATGGGCTCCTGCCCCAATACCCAAGTAAGGCACATTGTTCCAATAAGCGGAATTGTGCCGAGAGTGAAAGTCCGGCAAGCAGAAATTGGACACCTCATACTGACGGAATCCCGCCTTCGCAAGTTCAACAATCCCCGTTTCGTACATCTCGTTTGCCAAATCATCGCCGGTCTCTTTCAATTTACCCTCTGCAAGCATCTTGCCAAACTGTGTCTGCGGCTCATAACTCAAACAATATGTGCTGATATGCTGAATACCCAAACCCGCTGCAATTCGCAAATCGGTCTGCCATTGAGAGAGCGTTTGTGTCGGCAAAGCGTAAATCAAATCGATACTGATATTCCGAAAACCACAAGTTTGCGCCAACTTAACACACTGCAGTGCACCCTGCGCATCGTGACGACGCTTCATCAAACGCAGCAAATCGTCGTGGAAAGACTGAATTCCGATACTCAACCGATTGACTCCGAGCGAACGCAACGTCCGCAAACAGGTTTCCGTAAGGTCACCGGGATTGGCTTCCAAGGTTATTTCAACATCGTCGGAGATGTTATAATATTTGGAAATTGCATGCAACAAAGTATCAACAGCATCCGTTTCCAACAAAGAGGGAGTTCCTCCGCCAAAGTAGATTGTCCGGACAGCAGTATGCCGTGGAAGATAATCGGTCCGCATAGCAAGTTCCTTTTGCAAAGCACGGACATAGAGATCTTTTTTTCCAACATCTGTCGTGGAGAAAAAATCACAATATGCACATCGTGTCACACAGAACGGAATATGGACATATATGCCAGCCATCAACTCATTCTTCTTTGTTGCTGTTCCACAAATGCTTCATCCATTCAGCCATGCGTTGCTCGTTCGGACTGCCTTGTGCTTCCCAGAAATGC
The DNA here is from genome assembly GCA_050873385.1 of Bacteroidales bacterium. Lineage (GTDB taxonomy): Bacteria > Bacteroidota > Bacteroidia > Bacteroidales > Paludibacteraceae > Colicola. Next base: position 5,704 of record JBNMIS010000060.1, read on the forward strand.
TTTTCCTGAATGGTATCGGGCAGATATTGCTGCCGGACAAAATGGTTTTGATAGTTGTGGGCATACTTGTAGTCTTTCCCATAACCAATATCTTCCATCAAGCGGGTAGGGGCATTGCGCAAATGTAACGGCACAGGCAGATTACCACTATTTCTCACTTCGGCTATAGCCGCATCAATACCCAAGTATGCCGAATTGCTCTTCGGAGAAGCAGCCAAATAGACAGCGGTCTCAGCCAAAGGAATACGCCCTTCCGGCCAGCCAATCTTGTTGACGACATCGAAGCAGGCATTTGCCAGCAACAGAGCGTTCGGGTTTGCCAGACCGACATCTTCCGCTGCCGCAATGACCATACGACGGGCTATAAACTTAGGGTCTTCTCCCGCCACCACCATCCGTGCCAGCCAATACAGAGCGGCATCGGGATCACTACCACGGATAGACTTGATGAAAGCGGAAATGATATCGTAGTGGAGTTCTCCATTCTTATCGTACGCCAGCGGGTTTTGCTGCAGACACTCTGTGATGGTTTGATTATTGATAACAACCTTGCCTGCTTGCGGAGAAGCATTGACCACAATCTCCAATGTGTTGAGCAATTTGCGGGCATCACCACCCGAATAGCGATACAAGTCACCGGTTTCTTCGATAACAATATTCCTGGAACGAAGCCATTCGTCGTTTGACAAAGCGTATTCCAGCAACTCATGCAAGTCGTCGTCGGTAAGGCTCTTCAGAACATATACCTGACACCGAGAGAGAAGGGGAGTTATTACTTCAAACGAAGGATTTTCGGTGGTTGCTCCAATGAGAGTAATCGTTCCATTCTCAACAGCCCCCAACAGACTATCTTGCTGTGACTTGGAGAAACGATGAATCTCGTCGATAAAAAGAATGGCATTTCCTCTGGAGAACAACCCTCCTTCGCGTTGTGCTTTCTCAATCACTTCACGTACTTCCTTGACCCCCGAGGTGACCGCAGAGAGTGTATAGAACGGCCGTTCCAAGCGGTTGGCAATGATATGTGCCAATGTGGTTTTTCCCACGCCGGGAGGTCCCCACAATATAAACGAGGACAAGTTTCCACTCTCTATCATCTGACGCAGAATGGCACCTTCTCCAACCAAATGCTTTTGCCCAATATATGCGTCCAAGGTCTTTGGGCGTAGTCTTTCTGCAAGGGGTAACATGTTTATTCCGTAAGGTTTAGAAGTTCTTTTGCTTGACTAATAGCCGCATCAGTCACATGGTTTGCGGACAACATATGTGCAATTTCGAGAATACGTTCCTTGGAGGAAAGGCAGCGAATACCCGTTTCGGTATGCTGTTCGGTATCCACTTTATACACTTTGTAGTGTGCATCCCCCATGGAGGCGATTTGCGGCAGGTGCGTAATGACCAATATCTGACGTTTTTTAGACATTCTACGCATGATTGCTCCCATATTGGCCGCCACTTCTCCAGAAATACCCGTATCAATCTCATCGAAAACCAACGTAGGCAAGTTGGATTCATTTGCAACCAGTTCTTTGATACACAACATTATACGAGAAATCTCGCCACCAGAGGCAACGGAAGCGATAGGCTGCAACTGCTGATTCTTGTTTGCGGCAAACAAGAACTGTACATAATCTTTGCCATTGATATCGTAGGAATCGCGTTCTGTTATTTGTACGTTCATCCGTGCATGCTTTATACCGAGCGTCATCAACTCAGAGACGAGGGTTTGTTCAATCGTTGTTTGTACGCTTTTGCGCGTTTTCGTCAGTTTGCCGGCGGCTTGTTCCAAGTCGGTCTGGCAGCAGCGAACGGCATTCTGCAAAGTTGAAATCTCATCTTCGTATGATTCCAACCTGTTCAAACGTGAAGCAAAGTCATCGCACAAAGCAATCAACTCCGCTACGCTTTGGACATGATGTTTTTGCATGAGACCATTGAGCAGGTCCAAACGTTCATTGATACGCGCCTGCTGAGCGGGATCGAATTCCGTTTGTTCCGACAGACGTCCGACTTCATCCGCAATATCGTTCAGTTCGATAGATGCTGTCTGCAAACGTTCCCTAAGGGAATCACCTTCCGAAATGTAGGGTATGATATGTTTACATTCGCTCAAAACGGTCTGCAAGCGGCTGAGTATGCCTATATCCTCCGTTGAGAATTGTGTCAGAACCTCGTTCAGACCATTCTTAATCTCTTCGGCATGCTCCAAACGGTTTTGCTCCTGCTCCAAGGTTATCTCTTCGCCAGCGACCAACCGGGCATCCTTCAATTGCTGATATTGGAAAGCAATATAGTCGGATTCCTTACGTTCGATTTCGGCTTTCGTCTGCAACTCATGCAACCGGTTTTCCAAAGTCCGGTATTCGTTCCACAGTTTACGATAAGCACTTTTTTCCTTATCATTACGCGCAATCACGTCCACCACACCAATCTGAAAGCCATCGTCACGCAGCAACAGATTCTGATGCTGCGAGTGAATGTCAATCAAACAGTTTGCCAACTCATGGAGCAGAGACAGCGAGACCGGCGTATCGTTGATGAAAGAGCGAGATTTGCCATTAACGGTCAGTTCCCGACGCAAAACACAAGAGGGATAATAATCCAAATCATGTTCGCTGAAAAAAGAAGCCAAATCAAGATGTCCCAAACAGAACTCCCCCTCGACTACGCACTTTTGTTCCCCCTCCGTAATACTTCTGCTGTCTGCACGATTCCCCATAAGGAGAGACAATGCACCCAAGATAATAGATTTTCCGGCACCCGTTTCCCCCGTAATGACATCGAACCCTTCGGCAAAACCGATGTCCAATTCGGAGATGAGCGCATAGTTTTTGATGTGCAAATGCTTTAGCATAGCCAAGAGTTTTTGAATTGTATCTAATAGGCAAAGATACAACAATTATCTGAAATGCCAAAGACCGCCAAAAAGCCGCATGAAGCCAAGGTCTGTTTGACCACACTATGCGATCGGACGGTGCCGACAGTTTCATTCAGGAGTCGTCAAGGTCTCGACGAGGGGTCGTGGAAACACCCTGCAAAACAGACTGAACACCACACACCGAAAAACAAGAAAAAGGAAAAAATCAGCAGATTTCGACCTTGCAGGAAAACGACATACAGGTTACATACAGACTACAAACAAATATCTGCCATGAAGCGTACAGAGATTTGCAATACCTTCAAAAGCAACGAGTTCAGGACGAGAGACACAGAAAGCGGCTTTACAGCCCAAAAAGGAGAGCGTAGATTATTGACGTTTGCCTCTGATATAATAATCGAACACAACAGACCGGCGCGCAACAGAATCGGGCAAAGGAACAACCGCTTTGCGCAGATTGGCAAGGCGATCAGCCCTGTAGAGCCTATGCTGCCGCCAGAAATCAAAACGAGCCCGAATGACTGCACGGAAATTGGACAACTTTCCGCCAAAGAGAAATTGCAAGGATGCTGCATAATCCATCATAAAACGAAGAATCCAAACCCACCAGAGTTTGCCAGCAGGCATATTTTTATACAACATCAGCAAATTATTGCGAAAGTTCAAATATGTCTTGCGCGGGTTTTCATAGTTCAATGAACCACCTCCCAAATGGTAAACCGTACTCGACGGCACACATACAATCCGATACCCTCTACACTGCAAGCGCCAACACAGGTCAATCTCCTCCATGTGTGCGAAAAAGCGGGCATCCAATCCTCCTTCGCGTTTATAAACATCCGTACGGATACACAAACAGGCACCACTTGCCCAAAAAACGGGAGCAATATCGTCGTACTGTCCATGATCGTTCTCTACATAGCCCAAGATGCGCCCCCGACAATACGGATACCCCAAGATGTCCATATAACCGCCAGCCGCTCCCGCATGCTCAAAAGCGACAGAAGACACAATGCCTTTATCGTATTCCCTTTTACTCAAAAAGGAGAGTATCTTAGGCTGGCATGCTGCCACTTCGGGATGATTATCCATATAATCCAACAACGGACAAAGCCACCCCTCCGTAACCTCAACATCGGAATTGAGAAGAACCGTATATTCTGCATCCGTATGTGCCAAAGCACGATTGTAGCCCTCAGCAAAACCATAGTTTGCAGGAAATGACACAATACGTACGTCGGGATATCCGGCAAGGAAAGCGAGCGAATCATCGGAAGAACCATTATCCGCAACAACGACTTCACACCCCGGCAACGATGACCAACGAACAACCGAAGGAAGATATTGCCGGAGCATTGACACACCATTCCAGTTCAATATGACAACCGAACACTTCATTGAGACAATGGTTTACAAGAGACCTTGTTAATCTTCGCTATCCCCGTCGTCTTCAGAATAGATTCCGATAGACACACCATATTCAAACTCACCATCAAGAATAAGTTGTATCTGCTCATCCGACAGAGAACAATCGTATTTCGCAGCATTTTCCCTGATGTAATTGTACATTTCCTCTTCGTCAATGGATGCCGATTCCGCAGTGTCGTCGCTAATAAGCCCCTCATGGTCGTAGTAATCGTAAATCAAATCCAAGACATTCCGGATATCCTCGCGAGTAAGCGACTGACGATCCACTTCAGGAATAAAACTCCATATATATTCAACAGCATCGTCCTCGTTGAATTCTATTTCATCAGAATTGTTATTCATAAAAATTTCATTTTTGAAGTTAGTAATACGTTTGCTTCAGATTTTCGCAAAATTACATCAACTTTTACTCGTTTGCAAATAACGCAATGAGAAAAATGAATTACACAAATAAAGAGAGTGGGGGAGAGTATTGTAAATTCACAGGTGTAAATTTGCAAATATAGTACAGTAGAATACTTGATGTAATGCTATTTGTGAATTGTGAGTGCTCACCAAATAAAGTTGTTCACAGTTGTAGTATGGCAAGTTTTTCAAGTAGATAATGCAGCATCTTCTTTGATTATTACTCAGTTTAACTCTTTGTAAATAGCAGTATTTCAGTAGATACATAAAATATATAAAGTTGTGCTTCAGATAATTCGCCTAATTTGAGAGCATTGTTCTACAAAGATGTATTTTACATCATATATAACGAATCATAACGCTATATATATGAGTAGTTTATGATATATATGTATAGTAAAGCATGCTATTGTGTAACGTATTATATCCAAGTAGATTGCATTGCTACAATGAAAAGTTATGCATGTAGCGACAATTCACATCTGTATTTTGCATTTTGCAAATGTGATATATTGGATAATGTTTGCAAGTGTGATTTAAAATATCTATCTTTGCAGAAAAATACACAGTTGTATGTTGGATGAAAAAGACAGATTGGCTACCGTAATACAGCATGAAAATGTATCAGCCAAACAATTCGCAGAAGAAGTAGGAATACAACCCGGCACTGTTTCCAATATTCTGAACGGACGAAACAAACCGAGTTTGGAAGTAATGCAAAAAGTTCTGAAAAGATATCCACAACTATCGTCAGATTGGCTTATTTCCGGCGAAGAACCGATGTACCGGAAAAAAAACGATTCTCAGCCAACCTTATTATTTGACATACCAACTGAAATGCCTATAGATTCAGAGCATGCAACGTATATTCCAAAAGGTGATTCAGAGACGAAGAATGCACCGACAGACAACAACGTGAATCCACAAAGAAGTAATCCGAATTTACCATTTATTACACAGCATACACAAAATGGAAAAAGAATACAAAAGATAGTTGTGTTTTTTGATGACGGAACATTCGAAGAATATACACGCTAAACAATCGAAACGAAACTATGAAATTGTTTTGATTGAACTTCTATAAAAAGATTTCCTACGAGATATTCCAATTGCAGACGATGCTGTAATTATGCACTGCGTACACGCATTTAACGCCTTTGTAGACTCATTCTATTTTGAATCATAATTCATATTATGTTAAATA
>JBNMIS010000061.1:0-11609 GCA_050873385.1 Bacteroidales bacterium
ATGCTTACGGCAACAGTCCGTGGTGATGGTTCCTCGCGTTTTGCTCCTAATCACCGTTGGGGTATCTTCCCCTCCGTTGCACTCGGTTGGAAGATTAAGGAAACGTTCTTGAAAGATGTGAATGCCGTTTCCGACTTGAAACTTCGTCTCGGTTATGGTATCACTGGACAGCAGGAAATCGGACAAGGCGATTATCCCTACCTGGCAACGTATGCCATCAGTCAGGCGCATGCCTACTATCCTGTGGGAGATGGTAACGAACTTCGTGACTCCGAAGGAAACATTGTTCGCGATGCCGACGGCAACATTATGTATGTCTCCAATCGTCCGAGCGCAATCTCGGCGGATCTTACATGGGAGAAAACCACTACCTATAACGTAGGTATTGACTATGGTTTCCTCAATAGCCGCATCACTGGTTCGTTGGATTACTACTATCGTAGCACACGCGATTTGATCAACTACATTGATGCAGGTGCAGGTCAGAACTTCTCCAATCGCGTTGTAAGCAACATCGGTTCGCTTCGCAACCAGGGTGTAGAGTTCGCTATCAATGCCGTGGCTATTGACAATAAGTCTCTCAAATGGGATATGGGGCTCAATCTTGCATGGAACGACAATAAGATTACGGAACTTACAGCAGGCGATTCCGATGACTATTATGTAGCCACAGGCAGTATTTCCTCAGGAACGGGTAATACTATTCAGGCACATAAGACGGGCTATGCGGCTTCTTCGTTCTATGTGTACGAAACGGCAAAGTCTGTTGATGAACAAGGTCGTACTGTCTATCAGGCGGTTGACCGCAACAAAGACGGGCAGATTGATGCCAAAGATAAATATATCTACCATGACCCTGCGGCTAAACTTACATTGGGCTTCCAAAGCAAATGGCAGTTCTATGGCTTCGACTTGGGTATAACAATGCGTGCTTCTTTCGGCAATTATGTGTACAACGACGTGCTGGCAAGCAACCTTCAGTGGGTAGAACCCTACAAGGTATATCAGACTCAGAACGGCGGCTACCATGGCGTGTTGCGCGAAGCATACGACACCTACCTCTATCAAGGTATGCACTCCGATGGCATTCAGGCACTTGTCTGGGATGAAACCGCTGGAGATTACAAGGTGGATGGCACATTCCCCGATTGGTATATGTTGGACTACTTCGTGGAAAGAGCATCTTTCCTCCGTATCGATAACATCACCTTGGGGTACACGTTCAACAAGAATCCGAAAATCAATGCACGTATCTACGCAACCGTGCAGAACCCGTGTATATTCTCGCCCTACAAAGGTTTGGACCCCGAGGTGTTTGGAGGAATTGATAACAATATCTACCCGCGTTCCATGACGGCTTTGGTAGGTGTAAGTTTGCATTTCTAACAGAATAACGAGTTAAGTATATGAAAAAGATATTTCAGTTTGTAGCGGTATTTGCCCTTATGGTGGGCACGACTGCTTGTGTGAACGACCTTAATGTCGAACCAAAAGATCCTAATCTCGTTATGGAGTTCGACCAGAATGCTGTCTTCACAAAGATTTACTCCACGTTTGCAACGACCGGGCAGAAAGGACCCGATGGTAATGGCGATGTGGCTGGTATCGACGAAGGAACATCCGCTTTCTATCGTATGTTCTGGGAGTTGAACGAATTTCCTACCGACGAAGGTTGGTGGGTATGGGGAGACCCTGGTATCCCTGAGATACGGGAAATCAAATGGACTTCCACCAATACCTTGGTCGCAGGTCTGTACTACCGCCTCTATTTCGACATCACGCTCTGCAATCACTTTCTGGAGATGGCTACGGGTACCGATGAACGTACCTTGACCCAGCGGGCGGAAGTGGAATTCATTCGTGCTTTCAACTACTGGTACCTCTTGGATATGTTTGGAAGTGTGCCGTTGGCTACCGATATGAATAAGGATAATATCAAGCAGGTTGACCGCATCGAACTCTATAATTGGGTGGAACAACAACTTCTCGCAGTGGAACAGACGCTTCCGGAAACTCGCCTCTCCCTCTATCGTGTGGACAAGGTGGCTGCGCAATTGCTTCTCGCTCGTCTTTATCTCAATGCGGAGGTCTATACGGGTACTCCCCAGTGGGCAAAGGCTGCGGAATATGCTGATAAGGTTATCAACTCCAACTATAAGTTATATACGGATAACTCGGGAAAATACACGGCTTATCAAAAACTCTTCATGGGCGATAACAACAAGAATGGTGCACAGGATGAAGCCGTCTTCTTGATTTATCAGGATGGCGTGAATACTCAAAGTTGGGGTGGTGTTCGTTTCTTGGTGAATGCTGTCCGTGACGCAGGGTTCAACTCTTGCGGTTCCACCGACTCTTGGTCTTGCTTCCGTTCCAGTCCCGAACTGGTATATGTCTTCTTTGATAAGTCAAAGGCTTCTTCAGTCACTGCCGATGAGTTCGAGATGCCTGCAAAAGCAGGTGACAACCGCTGTATATTGGCTTCAAAACCGAATGACAAAAAGTGTGAACTGAAAGGCGATATGTCTTCCGATTTCAATGCTTGCTGGGCTGCCTTGAAGTGGACGGGACGCTATTCCACCGATGCTAAAGGTAACGATGTGTCTTTCCCCGATACCGATATTCCTTTGTTGCGTGCTGCAGAGGCTTATCTGACCTATGCGGAGGCTGTCTATCGCGATCCCTCTGCGTCAAAGGGCATGACGGCAGAGCAAGCCGTTCAGGCGTTGCGCGACCGTGCACAGAACACTGCGTCGTTCACTATCAACGATGCTTTCCTGCGCGATGAATGGGCACGCGAGTTCTATCTCGAAGGACGTCGCCGTACCGACCTTATCCGTTTGGGCTACTTCACGGGCAAGAAAGATTCCTACTCATGGGAAGGACGTGGTGGCAGAAAGACTGGTGATATGGCGGCTAAAATTAAAACCAAATATAGTACATTCCCTATTCCTGAGGCGGATATTGTTGCCAGCGGGCTTCATCAGACCAATGGTTGGGAGTAATCTGTATAACAATAAATACAATAATTGTTTAACTAACTATTTTATTCATTTAATTAACTAATCATTATGAAAACAAGTAAATTTTTCTTTGGAGCAGCAATGTTGTGTGTTGGTGCTTTGGCAATGGTTTCTTGTAATCCCAATGAAAACGGCGGCGGCAAAGTAAACGTTGATGTTGTCACAACACCTGATGTTCAACCAACCGATGGCGCATTCACTATTGTTGTACGTTTCGATGGAACCGTTTGCCGTAACGACGATGGTACCGATTTCGGCATTGGCTTCCCCTGCAGTGAAGTGATGAAAGATGACCTGTCGGGTTGGAGTGAAGACCCTTCTCTTATCTACAAGATGGAACGTGTTGAGACCGATGTAGAAGGCAACTGGTTCAAGGTTGTTATTCCTACAGACAAAGACACACTCGAAGGCAAACCTGTTCAGTTGGCTGCCGATGGCTCTTTCAGTTGGGACTATCAGACAGGTGCAAAGGATTCTTGGACTGTTGTTGACGGCGAGGTAGAGGTTATTGATGGTTATGCAGATGAGGCTAATCTGAAGTTCGTCAACAAGGAAATTGTTGTATTCATGGTTTCCAAAGGTTGGAAGAAAAATCAAGCCCCTTGTGTAGAGGCTGCTGCTCACCATTACAAAATTACCCTTAAGATGGCATACTGCGGTCCTGAAGGAACATGTCCTGGTATCTCTGGTGGTATCAATGATTGGGGTTGTGATGCAATGACCAAAGTATCCGACACGGAATGGACGTATGAATTCGATTCGAAAGAAGGTCAGGAATATAAGTTCCAGGGTAGTGATGGTAAGTGGAGCAATGAAATCATGATTTATAGTGAGGAAGATGAGGACTTTGTTAAGTTTGTAAACCAAACTCTTGGTGCAGAAGAAAACATCGTATTCGAATACACCGATCAAACTAAGTATGTTTGGTCTAAGTGTGGTGATTCTTGGACGTATGTAGAGGAGAAATTCCCGCAGGTTGTTTTCAACCTCGAAATCAAAGGCGATGACCAGGAGAAAGTATTCCTGCATGGTCCTTTTGTTGACGCTTCTTGGAATGGTGTAGAGATGACGAAGGTAAGTGCAAATCACTTTACTTATACTCTCGCACAGGAAATCACATCGGGTACAGAGTATCAATACACTTTGGCTGCCGACAATTGGGCTGCTAAGGCTATCTTTGAAGAAGGTGCTACTGCAGGTTCTGGCAACCAGAAGATTAATGCTGCCGAAATGAACGATGTCGTTTATGGCTTTGCAGAATAATTGTTGAACATTCCATAAACTGAATCTGTTCAGTGATTGGAGGGGAGATCTGGTCATTAGGGTCTCCCCTCTTTTTCTTTTGGGATGATCTGTTATGAAGGAGTCGTAATTTCTACAATGTGCTTGTCTCCCTCTGCAGTAATTATGTTGTTATCAGAATCATTGGCTTGGCAAGCCGGTGTTTTCAAAAAGGTGCTGTGGTATTTCTTTCTAAATAGTCTTTTGTCCTGTTCAAGGATAATCTATGGAAGCCTTGTTTTCTTGTTTAAGGAATAAATGGGAAGTCGCTTTCCTGTAGCCGACCTCAAGCACCCCTCATCGACCTCTCAACGCTCTCCTGTCGAAAGGATGAAAACCTAAATCGCAAATCCATGAAATGGTAAATGAGTTCCATCCTAAGGAGTAGTCGGTACCGTCCGCTTGACTTCTTTCCTTTCCATCACCCAAAAGAAAGAAATATCTAACGCTCTGGAACATCTTGAATAACTAGGATGTCTATAATAACCCTCAGCCCACCATCTCCCTGCCAATATGGCACAACCTCTCTCCTTGTGGCAGTCTGTGCATGGCAACTCTGTTTTGGCACGGATTATGCAAACTATCATGCGTGAAACGCTCGGTAGAGTGTTTCACGAGTAGTGGAATACATAATATCAGAATAATTATGACACAGATTAAACCATTGGCTGATAGGGTTTTGATAAAGCCCGCAGTCGCAGAAGAAAAAACCGTCGGAGGTATCATCATTCCGGATAGTGCAAAGGAAAAACCGCTGAAAGGCGAAGTCGTTGCTGTCGGTCATGGCACGAAAGACGAAGAAATGCACCTCAAGGCAGGCGACGAGGTTCTCTATGGCAAATATGCGGGAACGGAATTGGAATTCGATGGAGAGACCTATCTTATCATGCGTCAAAGTGATGTCTTGGCGATACTCGGATAATCTTATGTGTAACAAGTAAATAATTAAAACTATGGCTAAAGAAATAGTGTTCAATACGGAAGCACGCGAACAACTCAAGAGAGGTGTCGATCAGTTGGCTGATGCTGTCAAGGTAACGCTGGGTCCTAAGGGACGTAATGTCGTTATTGAGAAAAAATATGGTGCACCGCAAATCACCAAAGATGGAGTTACGGTGGCTAAAGAAATCGAGTTGGAGAATGCACAGGAGAATCTGGGGGCACAGTTGGTAAAGGAAGTGGCTTCCAAGACTGGCGATCAAGCCGGTGACGGTACCACAACGGCTACCGTCCTCACGCAGGCTATTGTGGGGGTTGGGCTCAAGAACGTAACCGCTGGGGCCAATCCTATGGATTTGAAGCGGGGTATTGATAAAGCCGTTGCCAAAGTCGTGGAATCCATCAAGTCGCAGGCTGAACTCGTGGGTGACAACTACGACAAGATTGAACAAGTCGCAACGGTGTCTGCCAACAACGATGCCGCTATTGGTAAACTCATTGCCGATGCTATGCGCAAAGTCTCCAAAGATGGGGTCATCACTATCGAGGAGGCAAAGGGCACCGACACTACCATTGAGGTGGTTGAAGGTATGCAGTTCGACCGTGGTTATATCTCTCCTTATTTCGTAACCAATACGGAAACCATGGAAGTGGAGATGGATAAGCCTTATATCCTTATTCACGACAAGAAGATTTCCAACCTCAAGGAACTTCTTCCTGTGCTCGAACCGGCTGTGCAATCGGGTCGTCCCTTGCTCATCATCGCTGAGGATGTCGATTCTGAAGCGCTCACCACATTGGTTGTTAACCGTCTGCGTGCGCAGTTGAAGATTTGTGCCGTGAAGGCTCCCGGATTTGGTGACCGCCGTAAAGAGATGCTCGAGGATATAGCGATTCTTACGGGCGGTACAGTCATCTCAGAGGAGAAGGGTATCAAGTTGGAGAATGCAACGCTCGATATGTTGGGTACAGCCGAGAAGGTTACTGTCAACAAAGACAATACGATCATTGTCAACGGTGCAGGTAGCAAGGAAGCAATCCAAGCCCGTGTACAGCAGATCAAGGCACAGATACAGAACACCAAATCTACCTACGATAAGGAGAAACTGCAGGAACGTCTGGCTAAGTTGTCAGGTGGCGTAGCCGTTCTTTATGTAGGTGCAGTCAGCGAGGTGGAGATGAAAGAGAAGAAAGACCGTGTGGACGATGCTCTTTCTGCTACCCGTGCTGCAATCGAGGAAGGTATCGTTCCTGGTGGTGGTGTAACGTATATCCGTGCGCAACAGGCGTTGGAAGGACTCCGTGGCGAGAATGAAGACGAGCAGACCGGTATAGAGATTATCCGCCGTGCTATCGAAGAACCTCTCCGTCAGATTGTCTTCAATGCAGGCAAGGAAGGCGCAGTGGTAGTGGATAAGGTTCGCCAGGGTGAAGGAGACTTTGGTTACAATGCACGCAAGGATGTCTATGAGAACATGAAGTCTGCTGGTGTGGTTGATCCTGCCAAGGTAACGCGTGTGGCTCTTGAGAACGCTGCAAGCATCGCGGGCATGTTCCTTACCACCGAGTGTGTTATCACCGACAAGAAAGAAGACAAACCCGAAATGCCTGCAATGAATCCAGGTATGGGAGGCATGATGTAATTCTGGCTGTCTGTCGCGGATGGTGCTTTGACGCTGGAAGGCGGCAGGAAAGATGGAAGCCTTTCGTTAGGTGTCCCGTAAAGAAACGGGGAGTGTATCAACTGATAAACTCCCCGTTTCTTTTGCTGTATTTGCTCTTGGGAGTAAGGCTATCGCATCAAAATGGATAGTACTTGGGAATATCTGAATGAAGTCCGCAAAGAGAAACAAAGTGAGACTATACGTGTCAGCGCGCTGGCAACGCCCGACATGAATCCGATAACGGGTCGAGTCTGATCTTGTCCCCCTCTTTGAGGGGGTCGGGGGAGTCCTTGTGTGGTTATTATGGGAAAACTATTCTACCTTTGCCTCTTGTGGCATACGCAGGGTGTACAGAATGGCTTCTGCCTGTCTCAGGGCGTTGCGCTTCTTTTGTCCTGGAGCAAAGATAAACACCTCTGCAGTGATGATGCGCTGGTTCACTTCGTCTAAACGTGTATGTTGCACGAACGGTCCTCCCATGGCGGCACCTTCATACATCTTCCATAGTCCGCGCACTTCCGCGCAATAGGCATTGTTTTGGACACTGATAGGTGTAAATATGGGTACGATGTGCTTGTATTCCGTTCCCATATACGAACCCTCAATGACGCCTCCTACACGTGCTTTCATCAGGCTGTCCCTTTTTTGAAGAAGATATGTCTCCGTGAAAGTGTTCGGGTCAGTATAGGGATAGGAATACACAATGAGATCTCTGCGCATGCTGCCTTTGTCGCACACGGTCCACACAAAGTCTGCCGTGTCCTTCACCAACTGGTAATCTACTGGTACCAGTATCTCGCAGCCGAACTCTTTTCGTATGGCTGCCTCTGCCATGGTGTTCTGTGAAGACTTGTAGAATCTGCCTTGGCGCTCCATCTCTTGTCTCACGAACCATGAGCGCACATCCTCTCCATGCTCTCCGATACATCGCATGAACGCTTCTGCCGATGGACTCTGTATCCGGCACATCGCCTGCGGGTGGGAATATACGTCTTTGGCATACACAACTTTGTTATAGGTGTAACGCTCGGGGTTGATGTCTGCTACCAGGATGTTGCGGGTGGGCTTCAGCAGGTTGTCGAATTGTCCTGTTGATACTTGCGACAGAGTGAAATAGGGTTCCATTTGTGGCATGCACGGCATGTCGGCAGCCATGAAATCCCTGACGGCTTGCCCTTCTTTGCCACCCCAATAGACCTTGTCCATCACAACCAGCATCTCATAGATGCTGCCCGTTGCGCTCGGGCGTGTCGTTGCGCTTCCCTTTCCCTTGCAGGAAGGAAGACTCAAAGACAGGGTGAGTAGAAACAATACATACAGAGCAGGTACTCGCTTCATACGGATATGTTTTTCTTGTTATTCTTTTGTCTCGTCATGCATAGCCTTTGCCTGCAATTCTTTGTTCTCTTCTCGTATGGCAACCAGATCAATGGCCATATACAGTGCATTTCTGAAACTGGTAGCGTCTGCTCCGTTCTTTCCTGCAATGGAGTAGGCGGTTCCATGATCAGGAGAGGTCCTTACAATCTGAAGACCTGCCGTGAAGTTCACGCCTTGCATATTCAGAGTCTTGAACGGTATCAGCCCTTGGTCATGATACATGCCCAGGATGGCATCAAAATGTGTATAGTCTCCGGCACCGAAGAAACCGTCGGCAGAGTAGGGACCGAAAGCCATGATGCCTGCCTCTTTTGCTTTCTTGATGGCGGGAATGATGATGTTCTGTTCTTCTTGTCCCAGCAAACCTCCGTCTCCGGCATGCGGATTCAGGGCTAGTATGGCGATTCTCGGACGGCGGATGCGGAAGTCGCTTTGCAGAGTCTTGTTCAGAAGTGTCAGTTTCTGCAGGATATTTTCTTCTGTAATGAAGAGCGGAACCTTGCTTAGTGCTACATGGTTGCTCACCAGGGCGACACGCATTTGTTCGCTCACCATCATCATGAGCGATTTGTCTGTATCTGAGAATATATGGGTCAGATATTCCGTATGTCCTGAGTATTGAAACTGCTCCGACTGTATATTCTCTTTGTTGATGGGAGCCGTAACCAGAGCATCAGCCCAACCCTGTTTAATGTCTTCGCATGCACGTGCAAGCGCTTGGTAGGAAGCGTTGCCTCCCTCTTGGGTCGATGTGCCTATGTTGAGAGGCAGGTCGTCTGCATAACACTTGATGAGGTTGATCTTTCCTTGTTCTGCTTGGTCGGCTTGCCCGATGAGGCGGAACTGCATGGTCTGTATTTCCTTGTCAAGCAGTTGCAAGTGTTTCTTCAGCACTTGCAGGTTACCGTATATCACGGGGGTGCATATCTCCAGAATGTGAGGGTGAGCCAGCGACTTGAGCATTACCTCATAGCCGATACCGTTTGGATCACCTGTCGTGATGGCAACAATTGGTTTTCGTTGCACAGTCTTCTTTTCGTTAGTATTGTCCATAGTGTATTTTGTCATATTGTAAATGTTCCGGATTGATGGGGCGCTTTTCCTCGTTGGGATAACCCGCCGAGATAATGCATAGCACATGCAGATGCTCTGGTATCTTGCAGACGCTGCGTACCAGTTCTTCCGCCCCTTCTCTGTTATATACTTGTACCCAACATGCTCCCAAGCCCATGTCAGAGGCACAAAGCAGCATGTTTTCGGCAGCAATGGCACCATCGCACTGCCATGTATCGGTCTGCGATGCATCTGCGCAGATGACGATACCTATAGCCGCCTCTTTCAGCATTTGGCTGCCGTAGGTACGGCATGCTGCCATTTGGCAAAGCATGTCTTTGTTATCCACTACCACAAACTCCCACGGGTTTAGGTGTTTGCTGCTTGGCGAAGCCAGAGCGGCTTGCAGTAGTGTCTCTATCTTCTCTCTCTCTATCGGACGGTCTTGGTAGCGCCGGATGCTTCTGCGGTGCAGAATGATGTCTAAGCAGTTGTTCATAGCAGGTCTGTTTCTTGTTGATGAGTTATATGTTTTATATCAGTTCGGGCTCGTGAAGTTCTTTCCCATCGCAGAAGCGGTGGGTTATCTGACGATCATCGCCTATGTATATGTAACGCTCCAATCGGTGCAATAGGGAGTAGTTGTCAAAGTTGATGGAACTGTCGTCTATCACCAGAGCATCGAAGGCATAACCTTTTTCAAATGACCCTACCTTGCCGAAGAATGAACCGCCCGACTTGGTCGCCAAGTGGAATACCTCTGAGAGAGACAGGAACGACAGTTTGCCTTCACTCTGTGCGTATTGCAGTTTGCTCATTTGCATAGCATATTGCATCACGCGGAATATGCTGAGGTGGTGTCCGCCCGATACATCGCTGCCCAGGGAAACCGGTACTCCGTTTTGCAGGAATGTCCGTACGGGAGCAATACCCGAACCGAGGTTGCAGTTGGAGGTCGGGCAATGCACCGCCATCACGTGGTTGTGTGCCATCAGTTCCAATTCCTTGCCTTGTGTATGGCAGCAGTGCGCCATCAGTGTGGGTGTCTGTCCGAACAGTCCGTAGCGGTTGTAAGC
This sequence comes from Bacteroidales bacterium, assembly GCA_050873385.1. Classification (GTDB taxonomy): domain Bacteria; phylum Bacteroidota; class Bacteroidia; order Bacteroidales; family Paludibacteraceae; genus Colicola. Next base: position 10,417 of record JBNMIS010000061.1, read on the forward strand.
ATCTCCATAGCAGGTGCTGTCGGGCTCAAGTTCCTGTACCCATGCAATCTCCGAGCGGTTCTCGCTCAGATGTGACTGCACCGGAAGTTGGTACCGCTGTGCCAGTTCTCCTAAGGCTTGAAGCATATCCGCTGTACATGCAGGCACGAAACGTGGTGTAACTATTGCTTTGACCCTCTTGTTGTCTTGCAATGAGTGGTATAAGTACTCCGTATCATGGACCGCGTCTTCTGTGCTGTTGGAGAGCGTGTCAGGGCAGTTTCTGTCCATGCCGACCAAGCCAATCAAGGCTCCCATTCCCGCTTTTGTGAAGAGTTGCGCCAATGTCTGTGTCGCGGTGGGGTGGATTGTGGCAAATACAGCCGCGCGCATCGTGCCGTTCAGCCACAGATCGTGCACAAAGCGGCTGTACATACGTTCGGCATATTCTGCATTGCTGTATTTCGCTTCCTCAGGGAAAGTGTAGGTGTTGAGCCATGGTAGTAATTCCATATCCATGGCTAAGCCCATGTTGCGGTATTGCGGAGCGTGGACGTGCATATCGTTCATTGCAGGAATAAGCAATAAGTCTCCGAAATCAGTGAGAGGTTCTTTCTGCAAGCGGTCAGGGAGCGTTGTATATACTCCTTCAACGGTACCATTGTCATCAACGGCTATATATCCGTGTTCCGTAACATGAAATCGTTCCGGAGACGGAGTAAACAGAATATTTGCCTTATATATTCTCATTCGTGTTTTTCTTTGTTCTTCTTATGGTAGAATGGTACTAATATGAAGTAGTTGATGATACCTGCCAACATAATGGCTGCGATGCCGGCAAGTTCTTCCGACAAGGTAAGCCATATCAGCAGATGCAGGAATGTGAGTTGCAAGACATAGTTCACCCCGCGCCCTAAAAGGAAACCTCCTGCGTTCTTCAGGTTCGGGCGTGTGCGGAAGGTGTAGAAACTGGTCAGCAGGTAGTTGCTAATCATCTCTGTCACGAACCCGATAGTGAATGCCAACGTCACGCGAATGCCCAACTCGGGGCAACAGTGATCGAATAATGCCAGAAATCCGTAGTAAATACCATACTGCAATGCCGTTCCGAATGCACCAACGCATACGAAACGGACTGCAGAACGATATTTCGCAGGCAAACGCCTTGTAAGAGTCTTCAAATAATTATGAATTATGGGTTATTACCTTAGAGC
>JBNMIS010000062.1:0-11148 GCA_050873385.1 Bacteroidales bacterium
ACAACAAAGTACACAATAAACCGATAGCCATGCAGCCAATCAAAAGCAAAGCATCTATCAGACGCGAGAAACCCGCCAAGACATGTCCCTCTACCGTGTCAATCACGCTATTGAGCAGAGGTACTCCAGGGACGAGATACAGTGCGCTGGCGGCAATAGCTGTGTCGGGTGTTTGTCCCAAGTGGAGAAAACCACACAACGAAGCAATCATGGAAGACATAAAGGCACACAAGAACCAAATCCCGAATGTATTGAGATGTTTTCTGCCCATCAGGATCTTGATGGTGTAGCCTATCCATGTGGCAACTGCCACGAAATCACAAGCCCACATATCACCTCCGAACAACCCGCAAAAAGCAGCGTTGGCAAAACCTACCAGAAGAAGCACCAACCAGTCGTTGATTCGCGGTTCGCTGAGAATAGCATGGTAGCGAGTCCAGACTTCTTCCAGATTGAGGTGCTCGTCGTAAGCCTGCCAACTCAAAGCACTGAGGCGTGTGTTGAGACGAAAACTGACAGGAAGAGGATGGATGGTACTGACCTTGTCATAGATATGCTGTCCATCATGTGTAGAGAGAGTCAGATTCAGTGTCTTGTGCAGAATTGTCATCTCCGCATTTACGCCAAATGCAGAAGCAATACGGCATGTGTTTCTGATAACGCGTGTCGTATGTACGCCCGAAGCCTGCAGATGTATGGCATAATCCGACAAGAAATGGGAATACTGCTTCAGTTGTTCGTGTATGTTTTTATTGTCAGTCATTATTATTTGTTGTGCATATACAATCAAAGAGCAACTCACTCCGTGCTGCAGGAATGGGTCGCTCTTTGATGGAAAGAATATTATTTTATACGTTGTCCTGCAGCATTGTATAGTACCCCTTGGCGGTTGATGACAAGTCTTCCATCGGAAGTGATATACTTAACGGCTTCGCTATCGGAAACCAGAGCGGGCGTACCGGTTATAGTGCTGCCTGTTTCGGAAACAGCAGCAATCCATCCCTTTCCTCCCTGCATATAAATATAATCGTCGTTGTTCGGGTTGAAGAGCACTGTGATTGCCCCATCCTCAGAAGTAGAGGTGATGGCCGGCGGTAATTGAGTGGCAGTCTGTTTACTGGTCACTTCAAAGAGTTTTTTACCTGTCGTTCCCTTTCCGTCATATACCACGAAGGTCACAGGCTCGCTATCGCTGCTGCTGTCATAAATCAGTGCCTCGAATTCAGAGAAGAACATTTTGATTTTCTTCCCTTCCGTGGCAGGAACGAAGATGGAAATCTGATCTCCAGGGTTCCATATGTCAAAACCGAAATCGGGGACGTCAGGATCTGCATAAGAACATGTGAACAACCATGTATCGGAGATAATGTAGGTATGCTCATCCAATTGCGAGGTTATTTTATTCAGAATCTTGATGGTTGATTCCGGGTTTGTGAAATCGGCGAAAGAACTCTCATTCGTGAAAGTAACCTTTGTGACATTCATATCAAGAACATCATTGTTATGTGCATTATCATCTACATCTATGACAACAAAGAAATGGTTCTCTCCTGTACCGAGAGTCGGAGCCGTGGCGGTTGTGAGAGTGAACTCATCGCTTGTTACATTAGTCTCTGCCACGAGGTTCGTGATGGCATATTTGCTGCTGTTGCCTGTGTAGTAGAGTTTGGCATGATGGATAAGCGGATAAGTGTTCCCCGTGTTGAAAGAGAAGGCAGCCGGTTGCAGGGGCTCGCTTTCATTCTCGGTTTGCAGAACAAAGTGCATTATGCGGACATTCTTGTCGCCTGCAGAGGGAGTTACATTCTCCTTGCTGACTGAGGCGGAAACAATAGCCATAGGCTGAGATTCATCAGACCCGTCATTTTCTGTTTCAACCCAACGGGGTACTGATACTGAATTTATCTGCTGAGCAGATGAAAATACGGGTAGCAGAGTCACAAGTGCTACCATACCAATAAGTGAAGATGTTCTCATATCTATTATGTTTTTTAGTTGTCTAATCATTGGTTTGAATATTGTGCCGTAACATGGTTTCGATATGAGTTAAGTATGGATCTCTCTCTGGTTATTTTGTTATGTTCCCATTTTTTTCTTCTTCTTGCTCTGTACACTACCTACAATTAGTGATATCAACGAATTGATTATACTCTTCTTGGGAAGACGAGGAAAGCCCAAGTCGTTCTAACGGACAGATGATATGCTCATTTCCAATTTATTTCACAAGTGATACCGCTTTGCTCAAAACTGAGCGAAGATACTCATTTTTTTCAACCAAAGTAATATGAAAGGATACCGAAAAAGAGGTATTTTACTATCAGTTTTGTATAATAAACACTAATGTAAGTACGTTTCTTCGATGTGGAGGTCTTCGGCGCGCGATAGTTCGGTGGAGGTTTCGCCTATCCATCCGCAGTACTGATTCTCGGCAGTATAGACGCGCACAAAATCGATACATGGCAGGTGAACGGGTGTACCGTCGGCATCGACCGCCCAGTCGATGTCGAAAGAGATGAGGTCGGTGGAGTCGTTGGGGTGGTTGTCCACATAGCCCCAGTCGAAGGCATAGAGCACGTAGTAACTGCCGCGTCCCGACTCGTCCACGGCATTTGGCGGTAGGCAGGTGCCCGTGAAAGTGATACTGTCGGCGAGCCAACGGGGGAAGTAGTCCTGCTTGTGGTAGGCGTTCTTCATCACATAGCCATCGTTGCCGTAGTTGTCGCGCCAATGGATATAGGTGGTGTCGGTGAGGGGGGAGCCTTTCTTGGGGGTGGCGATGTGGTCGGGGGCGGGGCGATAGTAGGTGATTTGGTAGTGGTGGCGCGTGTCGGGATGGCGGTAGGCACTGCCTGCCAGTTCGTACCATTCGTCGTCGGGGAGCCCGTTCCGGTTGCGGTCGAGCGAGACCATGACGATACCGGGTTCGCAACTGCCGCCCTTGCCCTTCTCGGGGTGCGGGTTGGCATCGGCATAGAAAGCGTTGCCAAGTATCTTGAAGTCGCGCTGCCCGCGGATATTCACCACACTATGGTCGAAACCGAAGGTGACGTATCCGCCAAAGCCACCGAGGGAAATCATGACATCGTTCTTGCCCGATATGCACTCTTGTGCTTTCTTCGCCATGTCGTCGGCGGTGTTGCCATCCTCGTACTTGGGCATCTCGTTGACGAGCTGCCCCGGGGCGGGGCGGTACTCATAGACGGTGGAGATATAGCGGCTGTATGCCACCTGCTCTTCCCAAACGACGATGCGTATCTGTTGTTCGACGGGGTTGTTGCGGTCGATGATATTGAGGCGGAGGGAATAGTTGCCTGTGTCGGCTTGGCAGAAGACCAAGTCGCGCTCGGTGCTGATGAGAGAATCGGTGCCATCGGCAGCAGGCATGGTCCATTCGTAGCGGTCGCCCGTGAACTCGGGGTGGAGTATGAGGGGGCGCATACGCTCGATAGCATAGACCTCGTCGATGCCGAGGTTCACCATAGGTATTTCGGGTTGGCAGGCAGAAAGCAAGACTCCCCCGACCCCCTCAAAGAGGGGGACTGCATAGCGGAGTACAAACTTATATATTTTCTTTAGTACCATTGTCTTTTTTATTGAGCCCCTCCTTTGGAGGGGTTGGGGAGGTCATTTATATACAAACACCATGTGGGCGGGTATGTCGCCGGTGCGGACGCTCCACTTTTTCTTGCCGTGGGTGTCGTAGCAATGGAGCACACCGCTGGAGACATAGTTCTTGGCATCGGTGACGAAGATGTCGCGGTTGTATTGGTTGACAGCAATGCCATAGGGGATTTTGATGTTCATCTCTGTGCCATCGGTGATGAAATGGTCGGTCAGCAGTTCATGCGTCTGCACATTGATGATGCCATAGGAGACGGCGTTCTCCTCCGTCTGGTTGTTCCATACCACGCTGTAGAAATAGAGCGAGTCGCCGAGGACGGTCATCTCTGAGCAGGGGATGTTGAGTGTGTCGCCCACTATCATCTCGGATGAGTATTTCTCTTTCTTCTCCAGCACAAACAGGCGCGAGGGCACGTCCTCGTAGTTGCCGCGCGAGGAGACCCATAGTTGGTCGTACCGGTCGCGGCGTATGCGGTGTAGGTTGATGCCAACGGGTATTTTCTCCACCTGCTTCATACCGTACATCTCCACAACGGAGACCGTGTAGTCGTAGTTCGGCACGCGGTAGCCGCCCGAGTTGGCGACGTAGATGTATTCGCCCATAATCTCTAGTTCGTCAGGCTGGTAGCCCACTGTCACCTTGTTGGTGATACGGAGGGTAGTGGTGTCTATCTCGAAGACGGCACCGAGTTGCGCATCGGGGTCAATGGCTACCGGACCTACATACGACGACACATATGCTTTGCCACGGTTGAAACGGATATAGCGGCAGTTGGGGATGTCTATCTGCCCGATACGCTTGCAGGTCTTAGCGTCCATCACCTCCACTTTGTGACTGCAGTTGATAACGGCGTAGAGTTTGCTGCCGTATATCTGAATGTCGTTGCCTACGTCACCCAACTCCTTGATAACATTGGGGTTGCGCTCTGAGTAGATGTTGCGGACATAGTAGCCGTTCACGAGGTCAAGGTAGTCGATGCTGGCTTTGTTGCTGCCCATGTTACCTTCGTTGAGCAGATACATGCCGATGGGCTCATCGTCGGCAAAAGTACTGATGTCGCGGGGCTCCATACCGGGCAACAACTCATACTCGGAGGGCACCACGATTTCAGGTCCGCGGCAAGCAACCAACAGAAGGATCAGGAGACCTCCCCAACCCCTCCAAAGGAGGGGCTTGCATATACTATACACTATATGTCTATTATTCATTCAACGCTTGTTTGATTTTGGTTACTACGTTGTCGGGTTGCATCATCACTTCACCATTACTAAAACGCAGTACGCGATACCCTAACGCTGCAAGTCGGCTGTCTCTGTTGGCATCTGATTCTTGTTGCTCCCCCGTGGAGTGATAGCCGCCGTCTATCTCAATGACCAATCTCCTTTCCAAACACACAAAATCCACAATATATTCGTCAATAATATACTGTCGCTTAAATACCACTCCCAACTGCTTCCGTCTAATCAATTCCCACATCACACATTCTGCTTCTGTCGGATATTGTTTCATGCGTTTGGCATTTTCCTTCAGTAGCAGATAGGTCGTCGGATTTGCTACATTATATATCGTACTCATATCATCTATCTTTATTCTTTCTATTGAGCCCCCTCCTTTGGAGGGGTTGGGGAGGTCTCTAATACTCTATCACGATACTTCCCCTGTAGTTGCGTTTGGGCATCGGGTAGTTGAGTATCACATCATAGTCCTGCGACAGCAGGTTGTTTATCTCGAAAGTGGCTTTGAGCAGGATTTTCCGTATCCGCCATGCACCCGACAGCGACATATCGTGCGTGTACCACGGCTGTGTGTGGTTGTAGATGATATTCTCCTGCTGGTTGTACCGCTCGCCCACATATATGAAGGAGTAGTTGAGCGAGTAGTTGCGCCACGTCAGCATACCGATTGCCGAACCGCTGTGCCACGGGATATACGGTATCTGGTCGCCGTAGTAGGTGTCGGCGGGGTCTGTAACGTCAATAGCGCGCTGGTAGGTGTACTGCACTTTCGCCGTCAGTGCCCAGTCGAGGGGGAACTGCATGGTCATCTGCATGTTCGCGTCCACGCCGTGTATCTTCACCAGCCCGAGGTTGAGCATCGTCCAGCGGAACTGCTGCCCCTTCGGGTAAGCAATAATCTTGTCTTTCACGCGGTTGTAGTAGGCGTCCACGGAGACATTGAAGTGGTGGAATATATGCTTCGGTTTCAGGTAGTCGTATGCGATACCCACGTTGTGCTGCACCGCCAGTTCGGGCTTCAGGTAGGCATTGCCCATATCGGTGTAGTAGAGGTCGTTGAAGGTCGGGTAACGGTATGCCTGTTTGTAGAAGGCATTGAGTTTGAGGTCGATACGTTTGAACGGTTTGTACGACAGAAACACTCCGGGGGTAACCTTGTATTTGTTGGGTGCCTCGTCGCGCTCGCGGGCTTCCTCATTCACAAAGGTACCCAACACGCTCGCCTGCACACGCAGGTAGTCGTACACGTTGATTGCCGTCGCCGCCGCCAGCCAATGGGTGAAGCGCGACACATTCATATACTCCGACAGCCCGTTCCATTGCAGGTCGTACGACAGCGACACATCCCACCAGTTGAATATCGCCACCTTGTTCGCCCACGAGAGGTACGCCTCCTGCTGCTTGTAGATGTTGTCCACGTGTATCAGTTTGTCGTCGTTGTTCACGTAGCGCGTGTAGTCGAAGGCGTACTTTGCATTCACCTTCACCGACCAGCGGTTGAAAAACTCGTCCTGCCACGACGACTGCACAAACATATCCCTGTCCCACAGCCGCTCGCCGCGCCGCCACACGTTGTTCACAATCGCACCCGGAACACCCCGCTCAGAGTTGTAGTAGTACGCCTGCACCTTCCAGAAACCCGTCGTCGAATAGTAGTAGTTCAGCCCCGATTCCACCCGCACGGCATTCACATCGCCGTTCTGACGGATGGCGGTGGTGTCGTATGCCAACTCGCCCGAGGGGGTTACACGGCGGTAACGGAACTTGTATTTGCCGTTGGAATGTACTACTTCGGCATTCATACTGAGGCTCAGTTTGTCAGTCAGTTTCGCATCAAACAGCAATGACGGGTTCACCAGCGCAAACGAACCCGCCTTCATGCCCGCACGGACATGCAGGTTCTTGCCGTCTTCGAACTTCGGACGGCGGGAATTGAGGTAGATACTGCCTGCGCTGCCGAACTCGCGCGCACTCTGGAAAATGTCGCTTTTCTGCCCGTTGTACAGCGAAATCTCGTCGATGTTCTCGAGCGAGAACTTGCCCAAATCCACTTGTCCGTTCTGTGCGTTACCCAATTGAATACCATTGTAATACACGCCCATGTGGTTGGTTCCCATGCTGCGGATATTGACGGTCTTGATGCCGCCCACACCGCCGTAGTCCTTAATCTGCACGCCCGAGAAGAAACGTATCGCATCCGCCACCGAGAGGCTGTTGAGTTTCTCCAACTCCTTGCCCTCCAACCGTTGCGGCTTGATGATATCTTTCTCTTTGTAGCGCGCGGACACGGTCACCTCGTCCAAGTCGAACTGCCGCGCAATGCTGTCTGCCTCAGCCTCAGAGAGTTGCTGCGCGTGCATACTGCAAGAAAAGGCAAGAAAGAAGACTATTGCATATTGCCGGATAGTATAACCTGCATTGAATGGAATACGATGTGATGTCCTCTTCATACAACTTTGATGTGCACAATACAAACTTGTTTTGCCAAACAAAGTTTCTAACAGACATTCCGCACCCAACGCCTATCAGGCAGGATAGATCACAACACAGATAGAAGTACATTGTCGACGCTTTTGCCTCGAAAGCGTTGTTTGACAAACTTGTTGGCAGGTCTTCTGACTTGTTTTTCCATTGCGTCTTCCCATTGCCGTTGGCAATAGTGACTATAATGCAATGGAGTTCGGTTTTTGCCGTTGGCAAACTCACAGCAGCGGGACTGTTTGGGACTTGCACCCAATTCCCTTTTGACATCCAGTCGGGATGATGTGATTACTATCAAAATCATCCGACAAGATGACCAACAAACTTATTCTTTAACTGAAAGAACGCACAAAGGTAGTGTATTTTTCTATTCTATACAATAGAGAGAAACCGTGTAAATGTGTTTGTATATAAAATAAGAGGAGCCGTACCCTAAAGGAACGACTCCTCTCTATGTGATTCAAATCGGTTCTTACAGAGAACAATCAGTAACTGGTTCTTTGAACTGCCGCGTAATTGATTTTCAATGCATAGGCACGACGCAACGCCTGTTTGATGTCGGCAATGATTCCCATTTTTGTATCCTTGTCGGCTTTGATGGATACAGTCATCAATCCCTGATCTTGCTCTGCCATAGCAGAACGCTCATTGACAATGTAGTTCTCTATTTCCGACACTTCTGCAAAAGCATCGTCCAATTGGACACGAGTTTCAGCACCATACATCTTGCGGAACTCTTCCGTTGGCGTTCCTATGTAAATGTAGCGTACCAACGATTTCTTCTCCAGTTTGGTCAATTCTGTCGCTTGGGGAGATTGTATCCGAACCTTGTAAGTAACCTCTTTCATTGAAGTTACAGACATGAAGAAGAACAGCAACATAAAGATGATATCAGGCAGTGAAGATGTGTTTAAGGCGGGCATCTCACGTTTTTCGGCTCTTCGTATCCTTGCCATTACTTGTTTCCTCCATAGTTTTTAGGTTCTGCCTCTGAAATCTTTTGCGGGTATACCTTCTGAATGAGCCGTTGAACATCTTCGTCTAACTCATTATAGGTTTTTCCGAACTTTTCGGAGGCGTATTCATTTCTCAATTCATTGTAGGCTGCCACGAGTTCATTCTGCACATCCAAATAGGCCTGATACTGTGTATCAACGTCGTTCTGTACGGATATGACGTGATCTTTCGTATAGGTAACCTCACCTAATCCTTCAATGCTCTCGGTAAAGAGTTCCGGTAGGTCGGCGTCATTATTAGGATTGGCAATAAACTCTTTGGCTGCTTCGCGAAGTTGCTTGATATCCATCTCCTGTCCTTGTACAAGAAGTTGATTCATGGAGTTGATCTTCACAACAAAGATGTTTCTCTTCTTGATATCAAAGTCTTCAATCTTCTGGTCGGGTGGAATTGGAGCCGGCAAACGTCGAGCCAATCCTTGGTTGACATCCATAGATGTTGTCACCAAAAAGAATATCAGCAACAAGAACGAAATATCTGCCATAGAACTGGCATTTATTTGTGGAATTTTCTTAGCCATAATTGCTCAATCTCTATTATACATTAGCGTTTATCCAAGCATTTTGTGTAGATAAATCCCCAAAGGAGAGCCACAACGGTGGCAGCAAACAGTGTATAGGTCAAGTAGAGAATGGCATCAGTCATTTGTGCCATAGCACCTACATTCTCTGTGCCTTCGTAGCCGATAATGTCAACTTTTTCGGGACTTCCCAGAAACCAGCATATAACAACCAACGCAGCGAAGCCAATTACAATAGCAAGAGTACTGACGGCTTTCTTGCGGTCATATTTGCAGTTCTTAACGAACTCCCCAATGACAACTCCCAATGTGATGAGGCATGCCAAAGCAAACAAGACATACGTCCAATCAAGCAGGAGGTCTGTAAAACGGGGGATATCCAAGAAATCGCCCGCAACCTCCAATGAGCCGTTCGCACCTCCTGCAAAGAACATTACCGTAAAGACAATGCTCAAGGCAAGAAGAATCAAAAGGCTGATTCTCGGTATCAATTTATAGTTCTTCATAATGCAATCTACAATTAAATGTGTTTGTAACAGATTCGCAAATTACCCTCTTCTTACAACACAAGATTACTTGTTTTTCTGCTCAGCGTCGTATTTTACAACCAAGTCAAGAAGGCTGATAGAACTGTCTTCCATTTCGTTAACCAAACCTTCAACCAATGTGAGCACGTAGTTGTAGAACAATTGAAGAATGATAGCGATGACCAAACCGAGCAATGTGGTCAACAAAGCGACCTTGATACCACCGGCAACGACCGTTGCGGAGATGTCACCTACTTGCTGAATCTTGTCGAACGCCTCAATCATACCGATGATTGTTCCCAAGAATCCCAACGACGGAGACAGTGAGATGAACAACGAAATCCAAGTAAGGTTCTTTTCCAGCAAACCAAGTTGCACACCACCATAACTTGCTACGGTCTTTTCAACAACATCAACACCTTCATCGTAGCGGCTGAGACCCTGATAGAAAATACTTGCCACAGGTCCGCGGGTGTTTCGGCAAACTTCGAGAGCGGCTTCGATACCACCATTGTTGAGAGCATTCTCCACTTTTGCAAGGAGTGACTTGGTGTTTGTTTTCGAGAGCGACAGATAGATAATACGCTCAATAGAGATAGCCAAACCGAAAATCAAGCAGAGCAAGGTAGCAGCCATGAAGCCTGCACCACCTTCAATGAATTTGGTTTTCATGTACTTGTGGAGAGCCACCAAGCCATTTTCCTCTGATGTTTGTTCTTCTGTAGCCACTTCTGCCACTACGGTTTCTGCCTCATCCGTAACGGCGGAATCGGTTGCAACAGTTTCCACTGCGGCTGCTTCTTCCGTGTTTTGAGCCATCACTAATGTGTGGTTGCCCATTAGCAATGCAATTACTGCAAGGGTAGCAAATAGTTTTTTCATTTCTGTCAGGTGATTTTAAAGTTATAATTCACGTTATATATTTATTTCTTTATCATGTGCCGAACTTCTGATATTTACGCCGGCGCCTTGCGGAGAGACGGGGATTCGAACCCCGGAAACCCTTTAGGGGTTTACACGCTTTCCAGGCGTGCCTCTTCAACCACTCGAGCATCTCTCCTCAGTTGTTTTCCTGCATATTCAAGCGTTACAAAGATGGCAGATATTGCAGTCCACGAAAATCGGCGGTAAAGTTACAAATAATATGTGATATGTACACCATTCGGGCGTTTTTTTTTCTTTTTGGACTGATTTTAGTGCGAAAAGACGGATCAGACGGAGTCTTTCTTTGTGAAAAACAAGTCGATTGCATTCTGTGCAGTCTGCCGGTAGATTTCTTCCAAAGGGCAATGATACACGTTTGCCAGCGTCTCTGCCACATATTGTATATACCTGCTTTCATTCCGCTTCCCCCGGAAGGGAACAGGTGCCATATAGGGACCATCGGTTTCAAGCAGCAATTTATCAAGCGGAATGGAAGCAAGCGTTTCCGCCAACCTGACATTCTTGAATGTTATGACGCCTCCGATTCCCAAGTAGAATCCCATTTTTATGATCTCTTTTGCGACTTCCCTGCTTCCTGAGAAACAATGCACAACACCCCGTAACCTGCCGCTCTCAGAAACATCGGAAGACTGTTGTTTCATGTCGTTCAGAATGTTAAGGCAATCGGCTGTGGCATCGCGTGAATGAACAATCACGGGCAGGTTGCCGGTGACAGCCCAAAGGATTTGCCGCCGGAAAGCAGTTATTTGTTCTGTCCGGAAGGTCTTGTCGAAGTGATAGTCCAATCCTATTTCGCCTATA
>JBNMIS010000063.1:0-11024 GCA_050873385.1 Bacteroidales bacterium
AGCGGTCGATCTTTTGGTACTGTACTTCCATGAATCCGTTGCTGATGACGGTCAGCGGATAACGTTCCGCCAAATATGGAATCACTTCAGCCGCATGTGGCATGAGCGTGAAATACTCGGTAGTCAGCCGGCAGAATTCGTTGCCTATGGTCTTTGCAAGAGAAACCAAACCGTCGTCAGACAGAACATCTTCCTTTCTTTGCGGCGTCATTTGGCGCAACGGGTAGCAGAAACGCTCCAACTGCAGTTCTTCTTTACTTATCCTGTTTTCTCCATAGAGATCCCACAGGTGCAAGTTGTAGTCATGGTAGATGGTATAGTAGGCTTCAAAGGACGGGAAGAACCGTTCAAGACGTTGTTCTTCGTAGATTTGCTTCAGCGCTTTTTCCGCTGCATGGGAGAAGTCGCCGATCGTATTATCCCAATCCAAGAATACCGCCTTATAGGCGTGATGTCGTTGTGTCATACGTTATTCTGTTTTCCCCGCTACGCAAACAACAATCTCTCCTTTTGGCGCATTTTCCTTGAAGTGCGTAATCAGTTCTTGCAGTGTACCCCGCACAGTCTCTTCGTGCAGTTTGCTTATTTCGCGACTTACGCTTGCCCGGCGTTCCTCTCCAAAGTATTCTGCGAACTGTTCCAGCGTCTTGAGCAACCGGAAAGGCGATTCGTACACCACCATGGTCCGTTCTTCCTGTTGCATCTGCATGAGACGTGTTTGCCGTCCTTTCTTTTGCGGGAGAAATCCCTCAAAGACAAAACGGTCGTCAGGCAAGGCCGAGTCCACAAGAGCAGGAATGACGGCCGTGGCACCGGGAAGGCATATCACTTCGATGCCCCGTTCCACACAAGTGCGTACCAACAGGAACCCCGGATCGGATATGGCGGGTGTTCCTGCATCGCTTATCAAGGCAATGTTTTTTCCTGCCAAAATCTCGTCGGCAACATTTTCCACCGTCTTGTGCTCATTGAACTTATGGTGGCTGCGTAAGGGGGTGTGAATATCATAATGCTTGAGCAGAATACTGCTGGTGCGCGTGTCTTCCGCCAAAATCAAATCCACCTCTTTGAGAATGCGCAGGGCACGCAACGTGATGTCCTCCATATTACCGACAGGAGTTGGGACTACATACAAGACAGAAGGAGTTCTTTCAGGACTACTCATAGCGATACCGGTATATATGATGTTCCTTGTCAGGAGAAACGCCTGTGGAGTATAGATATGAACAATTCCGTTGCCGGACTATCTTCTTGCCAGTGGAAATGTTTCGCTATATATTCCGTTGCTTCTTCCAAGGATTGCATCTTGTTGAGAATGTCAATGGTTTTGTTCATCTTCTCTCCGTCGGAAGCAAACAATTCGCGTTGGAAGAGGAAGCGGTCACCCAGACTAATCGCCTTGCGGATGTCACTGACGGGAGGTGCCGAGACCGAATTCCTTTCGGTGAAAGATATTCCTTTGTGTTTCTCCTCCACCTCAGATGATGCTACACTTTCCGTCTTCTGTTTGCCGTCATTTGAGACTTTCTCCGGCTCCTCTTTTATATCGGCCGGTCTTTCTTTGCCGGACTGTCCGGCAGGCAGAACGGATGATTCCTTTGCAACGGGTTCTTCTTCTTCGGTTATTCCGTTATCCTCTTTTGCAGCAGGAAGGGCATCCGTGAGTTCCTTCTCTTCATCGGCAACAAGCAACTCCACTTCTATTTCCGGTTCCTGATGTCTGGTCTGTAACTCATTCAGTATTCCATTTAATTCGGAGACCCGTTTTTCCAAAACATCCAATTGACGGTCAATGTCGTCAAATTTCTTGTTTAATGCTTCCACGTAGGTCTGCATTTCCCGAATAAGGCTATTATGATTCATAGTATGCTAACGTGATTATCAGCGATTAATTTATACAGCGACTTTCTCCAACCAGCGTACCATGCCGAGCATGATACCCATAGACAGGACACAAACACCCAAGAATACAGCCCAACAGTACTGTATAGGCCAAGCATTGTACATGACGGGACCGACCCAAATCATAAGGTTGCCCAATGCCGTTGCTCCCAACCACAGTCCCTGACACAATCCGACCATATTGCGCGGAGCCACTTTGCTGACAAAACTCAGTCCGAGAGGAGAAATAAAGAGTTCCGCCACCGTGAGGAAGAAATAGGTGACAACCAATACCCACGGTCCGGCTTTCATAAGTCCCTGTTCCGTCATCGCATTGGCGTCAAGCGAACGGAATACTGTTCCCGAGGGATAGTGGTTTACAGCGGAGAATATCATCAGAAAGAGGTAAGCACATCCTGCTATACCCATGCCTATGGCAATCTTGCGCGGGGTGGAGATTGTTTTTCCCCGTTTCGCCAAAGCCCCGAATATCCACATGATGACGGGCGTCAGTACGATGACAAAGAACGGATTGAGAGCCTGCCAAATCTCGGGAGCGATAGAGTCGGTTACTACGAAATCCCGTGCAAAGATGGAGAGAGACTGTCCGTTCTGGTGGAAACTGAACCAGAAGAAGATGGCAATACCCAATACAGCAAAGAGGGCATAGAGCCGTTGACGAATCTCCGTAGCCATAGCCTTTTTTTCTTCAGCCGTATATTCGGCAACCTCTTGTCTGTCTTTTTTTGCCGGTTGCGGGAAAATATGTTTGGAGCGAATGAATATAAACAACGAGATAAGCATAGCCAGCACAGAGGCAATGAAGGAGAAATGGATTCCTTGATTGAATACCGTGATGTAGTCGGTGCAGAAAGCGAAGTTGTCAATGAATCGGTAGCCTTCCCCTACGGCGTGCTGCATCGTCTCGGTGAACTTCTGTGTTGCGACACCGTCTGCGATGTACTGGTGGCACAGAGCCGGCATGTCGGCATTATAAACCAAGTCGTGCGCCTTGAGCCACCACTGACGCAACAACGGTGCCACAAAGGGGGCAATGAGACCGCCGATGTTGATAAACACATAGAATATCTGGAATCCCGAGTCACGTTTTTCCTTGGCTTGCTTCAACACTTCGGGTGACTGTTTCTTGGCATCGGCTTCCAACTCATCGTACATCTTACCCACGATGGCTTGCAGGTTGCCTTTGAAAAGTCCGTTACCGAAGGCTATCAAGAGGAGTGCAAAACATGTGAATGCCAAGATTGCCCACCAACTGCCGTCGCCGTCGCTTGCCGAGAAAACGGGAACGGACAAGGCGATGTACCCGACCGCCATGATAATGAGTCCCCATTGTATTGTTTTGTTGTAGTTTTGCGTCCGATCGGCAATGAGACCTCCCACCAGACTGAGGATGTATATGCCGCAATAGAAAACAGAATAGATGACGCCAGCCGTTGCATCCGGCAGTCCGAATTTGGAAACCAGAAACAACAGGAGGACGGCGTTCATGATGTAGTAGCCAAAACGCTCGCCCATATTGGCTAAAGCGGCGGGGATGAGTCCCTTAGGGTGTGATTTGAACATAGTAATACAATTTAATCATTCAGCCGCAAAGATACATTATTCCGCAGAATTTTGCAAGTGAAAAACCAAGACTGGTGTTCCGAAAGTTGGGAAATTCCCGGTTTATGTGGTAGGGATGTCAAAGAACCGACGGGTATTACAATCATTTCATGGAGCCGTGTGTCCTGCCGGTTTATTTTTGCCCTATAGCCGGGACCTGCTTCAGGGGTCGTTGAGGGGCCGTCGGAACCTCCAAGATGATCCGGACCTGCCAAAGCGTGAAAAGGAAGCAGTAACATACTTTCAAGCACAATATGAGACGGATGGCTTCTTATCCGGACAACGGAGACAGGTATGGTTGCAGTTGTTTGTATACAAGACTCCCCCTGATGTCCATGTCTCGGATACATTAGGGGGAGCATACGGGAAGGAATGATGCAATAGGTTATTTCAAGACCGTGCACCAATGATGGGTGTCTTCACAACGCCCATACTGGATGTCCTGTAATCTCCGGAAGAGCGCCGTTGAGACCTTGCCGGGTTGTTCTCCGAAGTTGTATATTACATTTTTGTCAGGATCAATAATCTTGGCAATAGGGGATATGACAGCCGCCGTCCCGCAAGCACCACATTCCGACATTTTGTTCAGTTCTTCCACGGGTATGCGCCGTTGTTCCACTTTCATTCCGAGGTCTTTGGCTATAGTCATCAGACTGCGGTTGGTTATACTGGGCAAGATGGATTTGGAACGGGGTGTCACATATCTGCTGCCTTCTATTTCTCCATTTCCCGCTGCATAGATGCCGAAGAAATTGGCAGCGCCACATTCGTCAATATAACGTTTTGTTTTTGCATCAAGGAAGATGCAGGAAAGTCCTTTGGCGTGGGCAGTCTCCGTAGCGCGAAAAGAGGCGGCATAGTTTCCTCCTGCCTTGTATTGCCCCGTTCCGAGAGGAGCCGCACGGTCCACATTGCGATCAATGATGAAGTTTGTGCATGCAAAACCACTCGGGAAATAGGGGCCTATAGGAGAAGCGATAACCACGAATTCAAAATCTTTTCCCGGACCGACACCGATGCGCGGAGTGGTTCCTATAAGAAGCGGGCGGAAATAAAGCGTGGCTCCTGATTCGTAAGGAGGCAGGAATTCCTTGTTTTTTCTGTAGGCAAGGCAGATGGCTTCACAGAACAGTTCGGTGGGAACAGGTTGCATCCATAGTCCTTGTGCAGAGTTCTGCATACGGCGCGCATTGTCTTCCATACGGAAAACACGCACCTTCCCGTCTGCACCACGAAAGGCTTTCAGACCCTCAAAGGCTTCTTGCCCGTATTGCAGGCAAGTGGCAGAGGCATGTATTCTGAGATATTTGTCAGTAGTAGCCTTAAGTGAAGACCACTGACCTTGTGTGTATGAGGCACGGACAATACAATTAGTCTCGGTGTAATGAAACCCCAGATGACTCCAATCAAAATCTTTTTGCATAATCATATAAATAGTTTTTTGCTTCCGGTCCCAAGTTAAAAAGCAGGTCCACAATACTGAGATTCTCCAAGAAACCATTCTTTTCGGAAAAAATCTGCCAATAAGGCGGCATGGAAGGGCAACCTGCTGATTGGTGAAGGGCAGGTAATAAGAATACTTTCTCATCGGCTTTTTCCCATTGCGAAGTCAGTTCTATTTTGCAGGGAATATCGAGCAACTGAAAGACGACCTCCAACAGTGCATTATCCCACTCCAAGAGGTACTCAAACCGTGTTTCATACAGAGGACGCAGAAAGTCCTGATAATAATAGAAAAAAGGTGTGTGCCGGTAGGCAGAGAGCAATGCCATCCAATGCTGATGCTGCCATGGGGCTTGATAGTTGATTCTGACTTCGCAGGTTTTTTGTGAGGTTATGACATGACCATCTTTTGGCATTTGTTTCTCAGCCCGACAAACCGGCACTGACAAGACTTGCTTCCCATTGCTTCCCGTTATCTCACATCTGTTGCGCAGGGTCTGTTTTGGATAGGTTTCGTGTTGCTCAATTCTCAACGACAGACATGTTTGTCCTTCTGTGTGATCGCGGAGGAGTGCGCAGAAATAACTTACAGGAGGAAAGTAGGCTGCAGGATAGGCTTTCATTGCTCTGCTCCTCTGCCAATGCGATTCCAACGGATGTGTCCCTGCCCCCAAGGTTTGTCTTTCTCAATACTGAGCCAAATGAATACAGGACGTCCGACGATGTGATCTTCCGGCACAAAGCCCCAATATCTGCTGTCTGCAGAGTTGTGCCGATTGTCACCCATCATCCAATAGTAATCCATTCGGAACGTGTAAGGTTCACCAATCTTGATAGGTTGGTGTTCATAGGCATCGGCAATGCGTTTGTAAACCCAATAATTGTCTTCCGTAATCATGATAACCTCTCCGGCATGTGGCATATAGACGGGACCATAGTTGTCCCGGTTCCAGTCGTTGTGCCCAAGCGGATAAACATCTCCGCCGCGCCATGAAGGCTCGCGTTTGATGTCTTTTATATGAGGATTCTTGCTCAATTGCTCCACCATGGATTGAGTCATCGGAAAATGATAAACAGGCAAGGATGGATCCATCTCCATGGCGAGGATTTCCTGTACGCCGATTTGCGTGGAGGGAGATATGGTACGCCTGTCGTCTTTCGATATCCCGAGTTTGTCCAGTGTAGAAGGTGACAATATGCTACCTGTGGTTTGTACATAGTAATTGTATTGTACACCTTCATGATCGGGTAATATCTGTCCGTTGATATAAATCTGATTGTCAATAATCTGTAATGTGTCACCCGGCGTGGCAACACAACGCTTCACATAGTTCTCCCGTCTGTCTACAGGACGATAAACAATGTCTCCGAATATATCTTTTCTGTTTTCCACTACGGATTTTCCGTAGTAGTGACAAAGAGTGTAATAGTCGGAACTTTGTTGTTTAAGACAAACCGTGTCGCCCGCAGGGAAGTTGAATACTACAATGTCGTCTTTTTCGGGAGTATCCCAGCCTGCCAAGCGCTTGTATTCCCATTGAGGCTTGTCAATATACGACTTGCAACCTCCCAACCATTTGGGAAATGTGTGTTGCACAAGCGGAAAGGAAAGCGGTGTATTCGGAACGCGTGGACCGTAACTTGCTTTGCTTACGAAAAGGAAATCACCCACGCGTAAACTCTTTTCCAGCGAACTGCTTGGTATCTGGTAATTTTGGAACACGTACAAATTGATGAAATAGACAGCCACTAATGCAAAGATGATGGCATCTATCCAAGAGAACAGCGTGTAGAGGCTTCTGTTGGTGTCTTTATATTTTCTCCACCAACTCCAATGAATATATTGGGTAGTGAATGCGTCTACGATTAGCGGCAGCAATGCCAACCATCCCAAACTGCTCCAGTCCCCCCATGCGACCCACAGCACAAATGCGATGTATAGACTGCTCCATATACCGCATTTGATCCAACTCTTTTTGCTTACTTCTTGTATTCTTTCTTTGAAACTTCTCATAGTCCTAATACTTCATTGAATTCATGATAACCGGTCTTTCCCTTCAACCATTCGGCAGCCATCACGGCACCTGTGGCAAATCCCTTGCGGGAGTGTGCTTTGTGTTGCACACTGATTTCGTCGTCCTCGCTGTCCCAAACTACAATATGTGTGCCGGGTATTTCGCCCTCACGCAAAGATTGAATGGGAATATCGCCTGCATTGCACCCCAAGGAAAACGCAATCTGTTCTGCAAGCGTTTTGGCGGTGCCGGAGGGTGAGTCCAACTTGTGAATGTGGTGTATCTCCGTCAAGGTCGGTTTGTATTGCGGGTATCCGCTTAACAAACCCGCCAAGCGCTTGTTGATAGCGAAGAAGATGTTCACACCTACGCTGAAATTGGACGACCAAAGCAGTCCTTTCCCTTTTGAGCAGTTAGCCGGTGATTTGCAACAATCTTCGTCTTCATAAATCTCTTGCCGTAGTTTTGCTACATCCCAGCCTGTCGTGCCGCACACAACAGGTACTCCTGCCTTCCATGCGGCCCGTATATTCCCTTCGGCTGTCTTGGGCGTAGAGAACTCAATAGCCACATCTGCCGATCGGAAAGCATCAGACCGGAAATCTTGTGGATTTTCCTTGTCAATGATGCACACAATCTCATGTCGCCTTTCTCGGGCGACATCTTCGATAATGTGTCCCATCTTCCCATATCCGATAATTGCTATTCTCATACAAGTTGCAAAGATACTTCTTTTTCATTACATACTTACGCTTTTTGTCCGTTTTTGTCCGTTTTCTCCGGTTTTAGGGAGAATAAGTCCGTTTTCTCCCCTTTTCTATGTCATTTCGCAAGTACAAAAAGCAAATGAAGAATGTTTGTTGAATGACTGGAATTTGTTGTATCTTTGCGCTATGAATTTGCTGATTGACCAATTGTCCGTTGGGTATGGAAAACATATCATCCAATCTGCTCTCTGTTTGTCTGCCAGGGCGGGTGAGATGGTTTGCCTGTTGGGCACAAACGGTTGTGGCAAATCCACACTCTTGCGTACTGTCGCAGGACTGCAACCTCCCGTGTCCGGCAGCATCTCTGTTTGCGGGCAAAGTTTGTCGTCTCTTTCGGCACAGGAGCGCTCTCGCTTGTTGTCGTTGGTGCTTACCGAACGTCTGGCATTGGAGAATACGCTTGTTGTCGATATTGTTTCGATGGGGCGCTATCCGTATGCAGATCTGCTCGGTGGTTTGTCTCGGAAAGATGACTCCGTAGTTTGGCAAGTAATGGAACAGACCGACCTCCTCCCTTTGCGCAACCGCTGTTTTAATAGTCTCAGCGATGGTGAAAAGCAACGGGTCCTGTTGGCAAAAGCATTGGCACAGCAAACGCCGGTAATTCTTTTGGATGAACCAACCGCACATCTCGACTTGCCCGGCCGTGTCAGGACCTTCACCCTTTTGCAGAAGATGGCGCACGAACAGCAAAAAACAGTTCTTGTTTCAACCCACGACTTGGATATTGCTCTCCAAATGGCAGATACCTTGTGGCTTATGGCTCCTTGCAAAGGCGTCATCGTCGGGTCTCCTGCCGAACTCTTGCAAACATCCGTTTTCATTGATCTTTTCGGACAGGAAGTGGCACCTCTTCTCAAACGTTTATAGAGCCTGAAATGAAAGAGACTGCCCCCTTGTGGAGCAGTCTCTTTCGTTATTCTAAATATTGGATAGTTTTAGAAGTAGAACGACATCAGCAGGTTCGCACCGATATTGTCCGTTCCGAAGTGGAAACCGGCTCTGCTATTCGGGTTTCCGATAGCAGAGCCGGTATGAAGGTAAGTCGGGAAACGTAAAAACTACCTTAAATTTTGTGGCGTTGGATTATTGCGGTATTTGTGCGCCGCAGTTGGGAACTGCGCCGAAGAGGTCCAATGCTTTTTGCCACGGATAACGGTTGGCAAACATCGTAACAGACGACTGCATCGTACCCACCATATTCATACCCATCGCTTGGCGGAAAGTGTTGGCTGGCGAGTTGGGATTGTAGTCCGTCTTCTCTTTGTACGAGACATTCAGGAACCCGTTGAGGTACGCCTCGTCAATCTTTCCTTTGAACAGACTCGGGTCTTTCAGCGACTTGTTTCTACGGCAATCGATTGCCTCCACATCGTCGAAGTCGTCGGCTTTCACACGCAGCAACATACCGCCGCCCGGCAATGTCAAATCGGTTACACGGTTGAGGAAGAATATATTGTCCTCACACTTGTCCACACGTTTTGCCTCGCGGTTTTTGTCGCTGTCGATATGTGTACGGTCGATAGCCGAGAATACTGCACAGCCGAAAATGTTACGTTGGATAGTGCAGCAAGTACCGGGTTGCAGACGGAAACCATAGCCCATCGAGGCAAGGTCTTTCAGACGCGACCATGCAAAAAGCACCGTATTGTCGCAGAAATTCACCTGCGTCATGTTTTGCGGGTCGGCACCGCGCACGTCCATAGTAGCCATGCGCACATTCACAAAAATACAGTTTTGTACCGTGATGGCACCTTTCAGCAAACCGTTGATGGCATAGTTGGGCGCGTTGATAAAGGCGCAGTTGCGCACTACCACATCCAACGTATTCACGATACCGCGGTCGCCGTTCAGGTATATCATATAGGACTCTTTGGTGAACACTTTTTCTGCCAAGTCCGGACCACCGATACCCTCTGTACCAATGGGGTTCATCATCGGCGTTTCCACACCTTCGGGCTGTCCCTCACGACGCGCGTTGTAGGAAATAGTGTTGCCGCGGTCGAAAATCAGACCGTCTATCACCACTTGTTTGCCGGGGGCTACAATGCTGGTTATCTGCATAGTACCTTTCCCTTGCGCCGAGCCGTTGGACTCTGCCGAGGGTTGTATCAGCGTCTTGTATTTCAGCACATCGCGTTCCGTGAAATCGCCATTGTAGCCGCCCTTGATAGTTACCGGTTTGCGAATATCAATCGTCCCGCTATTCAGCATACCGAAATAGTTTCCTTCTGCCACCAGGATGGTAGCACCGTCGTCGGCAACATCCAATGCCTTTTGCAAGTTCTTGAATGGTGCTGTCTTCGAACCGTCGTTCTTGTTACTGCCGTTCTCACGGCTCACATGGTAAATGGATTGTGCCCCTGCGGACAAACAGCCTGCTATCAAAAGGGCAAGCGTCATAACAATTGTCTTTTTCATTTTGATTAGGGTTATTTGGTTAAAATAATTCATAGACTGCGCAAAGGTAGTAATAAAATTTAATGTCCGCAAATCTATTGCGTATTTTTTATTCGTAGCATTAGGAGAAAGAGAAAAAGAAAAAGAGAAATACAAATAAAGGACTATTTCGCCATACTCAAACCGTTTTCTTATGCGATTTATATGTTTTACAACACATTTCTATACAAAAACAACATAAAATTTGCACATCTCACAAATTAGCTATACCTTTGTTGCCGGAAATAGAAAAATCATATTCTTAACCTACTAAATTTATTATTTTATGAAGAAATCTTTCTTTCTGGCAGCCTTTGCTGCCGCTTTGGCACTCGTAGGCTGCCAAAAACAATCGGAACTGGACTTTGATGACATCAAAACCAAAGCCACAGTGCAGGGTTATGTATATATCGATTTAGGATATATACAAGAGGGTACGGGTTTTGCCAAACTCAACAAACCCGCTGAGGGCGTAGCAGTAGCTGTCAAAGTGGATTATCAAAAGTATGACAAAGATGCTGCCGGAGGACAAAAGTTCTTTGAGGCTGTTTGTGATGCCAATGGTTTCTATAAAGTGGAAATTCCTGTGGGACAAGAGGCTATTGCCGGTATGAATGTTTACACTCGCCCGTTCGTTGGCAAGTATTACGACCTGGTTAACGGGGTTATCCAAGAAGTAGAGGTTTCCTTTACCGAGGAATCTACTTCTGTTGACATCGAGAGTGGCAAAGTGTTTACCGCTGCCAACATGATTGTTACCAAAGATGTAGAGAAACCTATTCTCACACGCAACCAGAAAGTAAAAGTATCGGGTAAAATTGTCGAGAAATTCGAGAAAAAAGAATATGTGGACAAA